>JAAFHZ010000189.1 GCA_013297675.1 Synechococcales cyanobacterium bin59.metabat.ball.084
GACGCTCGCTGGAACCTGTGCCCATTCTTCTGGGCTGATTGCTGCCATCAATTCCGACACTGGTTTTTCCATGGGGTTTACCTTACCAGTTTTTTGCTTTCTTTTCTACCCCCCTGAACTTCTACGCGTAAAGCTCAGTATTAGGTCGATCAACAGTAATAGGCGGCAGTCTAACAAGTCGTTGGAGCCGATGTTAAAAATTTATTGCTTCGACCTAGTTCATGATCACTGCTCAACTTAATCGTTAGAAGATTACAAGATTAGATTTTTTTGCAAAGTGTTTGGAGCGTTTGACGTAGCCACCGACTAGCTTCATCGTTATCGCTTAATTGACTCCATAGCATCGCAACCGTCCAAGGAGCCAGAGAGATCGGCAGCTCAAAAACCTCAATTTCATCGATCCGCGAAAAATACTGAGCCATCTGCGCTGGAATAACCGTAATCAGATCGGTGGCAGCAATAATTGTCGGTAAAACCAACATGTGGGGAACAGTTAGAGCCACCCTCCGCTGTAAGTTCCGCTCAGCCAGCACCCGATCGATCGCCCCAGTCTCATCCCGACGAATCATATGCAAAACATGAGAGAGACTGGAAAATACAGCTATGGAGCTGAACCACTATAAAATACTCAAGTTTGATAAATCATCTAATGTACTTTCCACGATCGCTTTACCCTCGTTGAGTAAAAAGTCTAGAAATGTTTGAGCAGCGAGGGATAGCTGCTTACCAGATGGATAAACTACATACCAGTGATGCTGAATGGGAAAACCTTCCACATTTAAAAAAGTTAAAGGTCCACCCGGAACCGCCAGCGACAGGCAGTGTAAAGACAACACCGACAGCCCTAGCCCCCCAGCGATGCCTTGCTTGATCGCTTCGTTGCTGCTCATTTCCATCACACTATTGATTTCTAGGCGATTTTCGGTGAAAAAGTTTTCGACAATCGCGCGAGTACCCGAACCAGGTTCGCGCATAATAAATTGCTCCTCCACCAAGCGCCGCAGCGAAATTGCTTTTTTCTCGCGGGCGAGGGGATGATTGCTAGGAGCAACCACCACTAGCGGATTCGGTAAAATAGGCCGCAGCTCAATATCGAGTTCCTTGGGTGGTCGGCCAGTAAAATACAGATCATCTTGGTTGTGAGCTAGTCGATCGAGCACCTGCGCTTGATTAGTAATATTTAGACTTAGCTCGATCGCCGGGTGCTGTTGCTTAAATGTACCTAGCAGCCTGGGGACAAAGTACTTAGCCGTAGTTGTGGTGGCCAGACTCAAGCAACCTTTTTCTAAACCCTTTAACTCATTGAGACTGCTTTCCAGCAATTCCAAGCGGCTGGATATTTCCTGGCTAGCAGCCAGTACTTCTTTGCCTGCTGCTGTCAGGTAAAAGCGTTTGCCTAACTGCTCTACTAAAGGAATACCCACAATCTTAGTGAGCTGCTTCATTTGTTGCGATACGGTCGGTTGAGTGAGATTTAACTCTTCAGCAGCACGAGTGAAACTGTTGTGTCGTGCAATTGCTTCTAGCACATTTAACTGATGGATGGTGGCTTGTTTCACAGTTTTGTGGCGGGATAGGGTAGTTGATGCCAGGAAGTTCTAGTAATGATCTGCTGTAGCTGATCTCTATTAGATAGATATTTTCTATAAACATATCACTTAATATTTTATTTGCCTATCCCGAAGTTTGCGTATTACAGCTAGTAACATGAATTTATTCCGTTGATGGATTGATTAATGATTGACCGCATCTATGATACTGCTTGTGAAAATCAATCCAGTAAATTAGCTTGCAAGCGGCTCCTAGTGCCATTATTTGCAATATTTCCTCTGATTTCGATATTTCATCTGGATTTTATTGCCGCCGTGTATTGACAAAAACAATAAGTCTATGTAATGATTTTTTCTATCGAACTCAACTTAACCATTGATTCTATCAATCGTAGGGATCGATACCGAAATCTGCTCAACTTTTAGATATCCACTTAAAATCCATGCAACATCTCTCGCGTCGGCACTTTTTGCTGGCAGTTGGTGCCACTGGTGGCGCAACCTTGCTCAAGGGTTGTAGCATCAACCCACCTTCTCCAGATGCCTTATCTCCCAAAGCGCAAGCAATGACTCTTAGCCCGTCAACTACCCCAGAAACGACAGCCGTTAAACTGGGTTATATTGCGATCGCCGAAGCAGCACCGTTAATTATTGCCAGAGAAAAAGGCTTTTTTGCTCGTCATGGCATGACCGATGTAGATGTATCGAAGCAAGCCTCTTGGGGTGCGGCGCGAGATAATATCGAAATCGGCTCGGCTGGTGGTGGTATTGACGGCGGACAATGGCAGATGCCCATGCCGCAGTTGATTTCCGAAGGACTGATTACCAAAGGCAACCGCAAAATTCCGATGCTGTCGCTGGCGCAGTTGAGCACTCAGGGCAACGGAATCGCGATCGCCTCTCAGCACGCTGGTCAAGGCTTTGGCCTAGATGTGTCGAAGGCCGCAGCATACGTTAGAGAAATGAATGCTGATAATAGACCCTTTAAAGCAGCCTATACTTTCCCCCGAGTAAATCAAGATTTTTGGATTCGCTATTGGTTGGCAGCGGGCGGCATCGATCCGAATAAAGACATCAACTTAATTGCTGTACCGGCAGCACAAACTGTAGCTAGTATGCGCACTGGCTCCATGGATGGATTTAGTACCGGTGATCCTTGGCCATCACGCATCTTACGCGATCGGCGCAATTTTGGATTTTTAGCAGTTTTAACCGCTCAAATTTGGCCATCGCACCCCGAAGAATACTTTGCCATGCGCGAAGATTGGGTGCGCAAAAACCCCAAAGCCGCTAAAGCAATTCTGAAAGGAATTATGGAAGCTCAAATGTGGTGCGATGAACCCAAAAATCGAGCAGAAATGGCGGCTATTTTAGGACAGCGTAAGTACTTTAACGTGCCTAGCGATCTATTAGTCGGGCCTTACGTTGGTGAGTACATCCTGGGTGAAAATCGCAAAACAGTTAAGGACGAAAAATTAGCAGTTCGCTACTGGAAAGATGCCCGAGGCAGCGTTTCTTATCCCTATAAGAGTCATGATCTCTGGTTCTTAACCGAAAGCGTCCGCTGGGGATTTTTACCCCAAGGTGCCCTAGGAGAAGCCAATCGGATTATTGATTCAGTGAGCGGTGAAAAATACTGGCGCGAGGCGGCTCGTGAATTGGGCATTGCCAGCGCCGATATTCCGGCCTCTACTTCTCGCGGAATTGAAAAATTCTTCGATGGTGCTGAGTTTAACCCCGAAAAGCCCCAAGCCTATTTAGATAGCTTAAAAATTAAAGCTTTAAAGGCTTAAGCTTGCTACTCACTATAGATACTGTTGTTCAATTGTTTAGTTTTAACTTAGTTTATTTGGGAATATTATTATGGCTTCTAATGTACGTAGAGCACCGGCATTTCGGATTGGCAGCATGGAAATATCTGCCAAAACCATCAAGAAATATGTGTTGCCACCAGCGATCGCCATTATTGGCTTCTTGACTATTTGGGAATTGCTGTCGGCTTCAAAAATCACCCTATTACCTGGCCCTTCGAGCCTATTTACCGATGCCCGAACCTTGGAGTTAGTGCGCTATCCTTTTTATGATCGGGGCGGCATTGATAAAGGCATGTTTTGGCAGACTTGGGCTAGCTTACAGCGAGTGGGCATTAGCTACACCTTGGCCGCGATCGTGGGTATTTCGATGGGTATTGCGATCGGCACCAGTGAGATGCTTTCCAGAGCGCTCGATCCTTTGTTCTTATTCTTAAGAACCGTGCCGCCTCTCGCTTGGGTGCCAATTTCCCTCGCGGCCTTAAATAAAAATGAACCTGCTGCCCTATTTGTAATTTTTATTACTGCCGTATGGCCGATTTTAATTAATACCGCCGTTGGTGTTAAACAAATACCCCAAGACTATATTAATGTTTCCAAGGTGGTGCAGGCTTCCAGACAAAAATACTTCTTCAAAATTCTGCTTCCTTCCGCGCTGCCCTATATTTTTACTGGCTTACGGGTTGCGATCAGTTTAGCTTGGTTGGCAATTATCGCTGCTGAAATCGTGATGTCTGGGATTGTTGGCATTGGTTTCTTTATTTGGGAAGCTTATCAAAACAACTACATCAGCGAAGTTATTCTTGCCCTAGTTTGGATTGGCGCAGTTGGTTTATTGCTCGATAGTGCAATGGGCTGGTTGCAGAACAAAATCGTCAAACAATAAATTGCTCGACTATTAATAATTCACAACTTGCAAACTGCACCCAAAATCATCATGACAACAGCCGAATTAGTAAACATCAAAGATGCGGGGAAAACCTTTCCCCTCGGCGGTGGGCGCGAGTATATCGCCCTGCGCGGCATCGATCTTCAAATTAAACGCGGTGAATTTATTGCCCTAATCGGCCACTCTGGCTGTGGCAAATCTACCCTGCTCAATATGATTGCCGGATTGGATTTAGCCACCGAAGGAGTCGTTGCCCTAGAAGGATTAAAGATTACCAAACCTGGCCCCGATCGCATCGTGGTTTTCCAGAACTATTCCCTATTGCCCTGGCTGACAGTGCGGGAAAACGTCGCCTTTGCTGTGGATGAGGTCTTGACCGAAAAAACAGCTAAAGAGCGTAAAGAGATTATTGAGCACTATGTTGATGTAGTGGGGCTGACCAAAGAACTCGATAAATATCCGGGTGAAATGTCTGGAGGAATGCGCCAACGGGTGGCGATCGCCCGCGCCCTAGCCGTGCAGCCCCGCTTATTACTACTAGATGAACCCTTTGGAGTGCTCGATGCCCTAACTCGGGGTAACTTGCAAGAACAGCTAGTAAAAATTTGCGAAGACAATCAAATTTCGGCCTTGATGGTGACTCACGAAGTTGATGAAGCCGTGCTGATGAGCGATCGCATAGTGATGCTCACCAATGGTCCGGCTTCCAAAATTGGCGGGATTTTAGAAGTAGATCTGCCCCGACCGCGCAAGCGCCTAGAAGCCGTTAAGCACCCCAGCTACTATCAGCTTCGCAGCGAAATCATTTACTTTTTGAACCAGCAAAAACAAGTTAAAAAAATGCGGGCGCAAAAAGTGCAAAACGTTGCCGCCCACGGGTTAGAAAAAATTAACTTACAGCTTGGCTTTGTGCCCTTAACGGCCTGTGCGCCAATGATTATCGCCAAAGAAAAAGGCTTTTTTGCCAAGCATGGTTTAGAGCAAGTCTCTTTGACCCGAGAATCGAGCTGGCGCGGAATAGTAGATGGTATTGTGGGCGGCTATGTAGATGCCGCAGCTATGCCATCGGGAATGCCTTTGTGGATTACCCTAGGCGGTGCAGGCAATCAGAGCGCCCCGATAGTTAGTTCCCTGACTATTAGCCGCAATGGTAACGCCATTACCCTGGCCAAAAAGTTTAAGAAGCGCGGTGTCAAAACCCTCGCTGATTTCCGCGAAGCAATTCGTGAAACCCCAGATGATCCGCACCGCATGGGTGTAGTGCATCCTTCTTCGATGCACAATCTGCTGCTGCGCTATTGGTTAGCCAGTGCGGGGATTGATCCCGATCGAGAGCTGAAATTAAAGCAAATCCCCCCGGCTCAAATGGTGGTGGATTTAAAAAATGGCACGATTGACGGCTTTTGCGTTGGCGATCCCTGGAACCTCCGCGCCGAAATGGAAGGAATTGGCTTTACCGTCGCCCGCGATATCGATATTTGGAATGGTCATCCCGGCAAAGTTTTAGGCTGTCGTCAAGATTGGGCAACTGCTTTTCCCAATACCTTTATTGCTCTAAACAAAGCAATTTTAGATGCCTGTCGCTACTGTGCTGACCCAGACAATGCCGAAGAAATTCGCAAAATTTTAGCCCGCAAAGAGTATATCGGCACCAACATAGATTTTATCCATCTGGGGGGACCCGATGATATTGTGCCGGGGGTAGAATCGGTTGCCCACCACTTGTTTTTTGG
>JAAFHZ010000019.1 GCA_013297675.1 Synechococcales cyanobacterium bin59.metabat.ball.084
TGTTGGAGGCGTTGCATAAGAATATGAGTGTGGGAGATTAATAAGAATAGCCTAGATTTTTAATGTACTCCATCATCACTTTATTTCAACGAAACCCTTCAACCGTGGCAATCGGAGTGGGTTTACATTGATGAGAAATGGCTGGTGAGACTACTCAACCGTCACCGATTTGGCCAGATTTCGAGGCTGATCCACATCCAAGCCACGCATTGCCGCAATATGGTAAGACATTAACTGCATCGGAATTACTGTTAGCACAGGCGACAGCAGCTCATCCACATGAGGTATGGGCAACACCTTATCAAAGATTTCCGCAGCATCTTTATCTTCGGCAGAAACTACACCGTAAAGATGAGAATCACGGGCTTTGGCCTCTTGGGCATTAGAAATTGCCTTTTCGTAGACAGTACCAGGTACCGCCACGGCAACTACGGGCACTTTGGCATCGAGCAGGGCGATCGGGCCATGTTTCATTTCGCCAGAAGGATAGCCTTCGGCGTGAATATAGCTAATTTCTTTGAGCTTTAACGCGCCCTCTAGGGCGATCGGGAAATTAATTCCTCTACCTAAAAAGATTACATCCTGAGTATCTAAGAAACTATGAGAAAGCTCCTCGATATATTTTTCTTGGGACTCTAAAATAATCTCAATTTGTGAAGGCAATTTCTTCAGGCCGTCGATCAAATCTTGCATCCGTTGATTAGTGATGGTTTTGCGCCGGTAGGCGATCTCTAACGATAAGAAATAGAAAGCCATCAACTGACCCATAAAAGTCTTCGTTGCCGCTACCCCAATTTCCATTCCGGCATGGGTATCAATCACTGTGCCCACCAACCGAGCGATCGCGCTATCGGTGCGGTTTGTTACCGCCATGACCCGTGCCTGTTTCGCTGAAGGCTGATTTTTACGGCGGAATATTTCAATTTCTAGCGCCGCCAAAGTATCAGCGGTTTCACCCGATTGAGTGATGCCGATCGTCAGCGTATTGGCCATCACTGGTGGTGGAGCATAGCGAAACTCTGAGGCATATTGCACGAAAGTTGGAATCTGTGCCAGGTGCTCCAGCAAATAGCGACCCACCATGCCCGCGTGTAAGCTGGTACCGCAAGCCACGATTTGAATGTGCTCAAGATTTTCATAGATTGATTCGGGCAGATCTAGCTTGATGGGAGATTGATTGCTGTCTACAGTCCAATCTGGATCTAGATAGGCTTCTAGGCAAGTTCGCACTACTGCTGGCTGCTCATAGATTTCCTTGGCCATGAAATGCTTGAAGCCCTGCTTTTCTACGGCGATCGGATTCCAATTTAAAGTACGGGGAGTCTTTTTAACTGGTTCGCCCTTAAAGTTATATACCTGATAGCCACCGGTCGTCAGCCGAGCAATTTCTTCGTTTTCGAGCTGTACCACCACCTGGGTATACTGCACCAGCGCGGGGGTATCGGAAGCGCAGAAAAACTCCCCATCACCAATCCCTAGTACCAAAGGAGCCTGTTGTCTGGCCACAATTAGCTCATCGGGGTGATCTGCCGAAAGAACGGCGATCGCGAAGGCTCCTTCTAGCTGATGCACGGCTTTTTGAACAGCATCTAAGAGGGTCACGGCACCTTGTTTGAAACATTCTGCCAACAGGTGAGGAATAACTTCGGTGTCAGTATCAGAGCGGAACTCGTGCCCTTTGGTTTTGAGGTTGTCACGCAGTTCGCGGTAGTTTTCGATAATGCCGTTTTGTACTACGGCAATCCGACGGGCGGTGTCGGTGTGGGGGTGTGCGTTGTATTCTTCGGGTTTGCCGTGGGTTGCCCAGCGGGTATGGCCAATGCCGATCGGCGAGGAGTTGCTGCTGGTTTCTAATTTAGTGCGCAGGTTTTGCAGTTTACCTTTGGCGCGGACGCAATCAATTTTGTTTTGATCGATGGTGGCAATCCCGGCAGAGTCATAGCCTCGATATTCTAGTTTTTCTAGACCCGATACTAGAATAGATTGAGCTTGCTTCGTTCCGATATAGCCAACGATCCCGCACATATAAAATCTCTCTCTCTGGATAAATGCAAATTTTATCTTAGTATGCCTCTGACCAGCTTAAATCAATCAGAGGCTACCAAAATTCTTTTTGATTAGAATAAGGCTAAACATTTTCTCCCTATTCTGGTTGAGGAAAGATTTTTTCAGTTATCCATGACGCTGTTGATGCCACTGCCAAGCATGGCGGATAATTTCGGCAAGTTGGGGGTATTGAGGTTGCCAAGCTAGCACCTGTTGGGCTTTGGCACTGCTGCCCAGCAGAATTGGCGGATCACCGGGTCGCCGATCGCCATACACCACCTTAATATCCTTCCCAGTAACCGCCTTAGCCGTTTCAATCACCTCTTTTACCGAAAAGCCATTGCCGTTGCCCAAGTTAAACACCTGACTATCGCCGCCTTCGATCAGGTACAGCAGACCCAACACATGGGCATCAGCCAGATCGCTGACATGGATATAGTCGCGGATACAGGTACCATCGGGGGTTGGATAGTCGGTGCCATAAACAGAAATACTCTCTCGTTTTCCTAAAGCGGCCAAGAGAATTAACGGAATCAAGTGAGTCTCTGGCTCATGATCTTCACCCAAACGGCCTTGGGGTTCGGCTCCAGCAGCGTTAAAGTAGCGGAAGCGGACAGATTTAAAGTTGTAGGCTCGATCGAAGTCCATCAACATTTGTTCTACCATCAGCTTGCTGCTGGCATAGGGACTGATCGGAGCAAAGGGATGATCTTCGACTAAGGGGGTGTACTGAGGCACGCCGTAGACCGCACAGGTAGAGGAGAAGACAAACTTGTGGATATTTGCTGCCCGCATCGCTTCTAATAGGGTGAGAGTCCCCACGACGTTATTACGATAATAGATAGCCGGGTCGTTGACTGATTCACCAACGGCAATATAGGCGGCAAAGTGCATCACGGCGGTGATTTGATGTTCTTGAAACAGCCGATCGAGCAACGGTCGATCGAGAGTGCTACCGATGATCACTTCTACTTGCAGCACTTTTTCTACTAGCTCTTGGTGGCCATATTCCAGGCTGTCTAGAATTATTACGTCGTAGCCAGCTTGTTTTAGAGCCAGAACTGCATGGGAGCCAATGTATCCGGCTCCACCAGTTACCAAAATTTTGGGGTTGGGCATAATAATAGAGTATGGGTGGTGAGGGTCAACAACTAATCTAAACACAACTTTTAGAAATTAATTCACGGTAAATGTCGTAATGTTTAGGGTACTGGTTTTAAGATGGCTGTATTGTTTGCTTTAATTCCGTTACTTTTGACACTTATTGGTTTGGCTCTGAGTATTTGGAGCCTACTTCCGGCACCCAATATGACTTTGCTGCCCCTGAGCGTAGGTGCCCCAGAAGTTTGCATTTGGTTACTGGGGTTGAATGCGATCGGGCTGCTGAGCTATGCGATTTTTCAGCAGACAGAGTTACCTGTTATTTGGCGGTGGTTAGGAATGAGCTTGCTTGTATTAAGCATAGCTCTGAATGCTCACCCCTTGTTACAACTATCTGGGACGATTGCAGCCGCTAATCGATCGATGAATCAGGCTTTAGGATATAACTACAGTGCTAATATTCCAGCAGCAGTCAGAGCCAGCTTTCGACCTCAGCCTTTTAGTGTTTTGACTGCCCTACGGGGGATTGCGGCAGATCCTATTCGGATGCAAAAGCACATCGAGTTTGCACCCGGATTAGCGTTGAATCTCTATCAACCACTGGATTCCGGAAAATATCCGGGGGTGATTCAGGTCTATGGTGGTGCTTGGCGGTCAGGTAGCCCTAATCACGATGAAAAATTTAGCCGGTATTTGGCAAGTCGGGGCTATGTAGTGGTGTCGATCGATTACCGTCATGCACCCCAACATCGTTTTCCGGCGCAGTTAGAAGATGTAAACACCGCGATCGAGTATGTGTACTCACATGCCAGCCAGTGGGAAATCGATCCGGAAAGAATGGGGATTATTGGTCGATCGGCAGGAGGACATTTGGCGACTTTGGCAGCTTATCAGCCAACTGCTCGGCCTTTCCGAGCCGTGGTAAGTTACTATGGGCCAGTAGATTTGACCGTGGGCTATGCTGATCCGCCAGTGCCAGACCCGATCGATTCGCGGCAGGTAATGCGAGATTTTTTAGGTGGTACGCCCACCGATTTGCCAGAGTTATACAAACAGGCTTCGCCCGGTCAGCTAGTGAATCGGCAATTGCCACCAACGCTGTTGGTTTATGGTGGTCAAGATCATTTGGTGGAATCGCGGTTTGGTCGCAAACTGGCGATGGGTTTGCAGACTTTTGACACTCCAACAGTATTTATCGAAATCCCTTGGGCAAACCATGCCTTTGATGCCATCTTTAATGGCACTAGTAACCAGTTAGCGCTTTACTATACCGAGAGATTTTTAGCCCGATTACTGTACTGAAATACCTTGGCTAAATAACCGAATAGCTTCTCCCGCATCGGTTTCACCGATGAGAATGCAGCGTTTGAGCAGATCTAAATCTAGTCTTTGCAGTTCAGGTAACTCACTTTGATAAATTTGCTCATATCCTTGCTCCCGCAAATGATGGAGCTGCAAAGTGCCATCTTCCCAAAACCATACTTCTCTGACACCCAGCGCCTGATATCGATCTAGTTTACTCACCCCACCGCTGGTAAAGACTACTTCAATCGCCAAGTCTGGGATCGATTTTGCTGAACCCAAACAGTAAGATTCGTCTGCCTGCACCGCAGCTACTCCCCAGCGCTCTTGAGTCATCGATCGAGTTGGGACAAAAGTAACTCTCTGAGCAGATAAAAAATTCATCAGTAGACAACCAATAAGGGAAGAAAAAATTTCGTGAAGTTGTCCCGGCATGAGAATTTCGATCGTCCCATCATAGTAAGAGATTCTTGCTCCAGCATTTTGCTCACAGCCTTGTTTGATCAGCCCAAAATGCTCCCAACTGCCTCGGATAGTTAAGAGTCGATCGGTTAGATACTCGTTATTGGCGGTCTGGAGCGACTGAGGAGCAACAACCATAAAGTCTAATTAAACCATGCGGCACATCTTGAATATACTGATGATGCAGGTCTCATGTCAACCTCAAACCACCCTAACTTTTTGGTTTAGCACCCAGATTTACGGCCTCTGAATCTTATCTTAATCTCTGTTAATTGTTAATTATGTAGTTAAAAATACTAACCGACATTGCTGACATAATTTTTCTCCTCAATGTTTTGCGCTCACATGTTCTGCACAAGTAATCCGTAAATTACCATCGGCGAAAGGAGCATCAACCAGCCCACAATGATGAGGTTGTTCAGAGTTAGGATAGCGATCGGGTTGAAAAAAGCTGCAAGTTACACACATTTTGGCAACCGAAATTTTTCCTTGTTCTTGGAGTTTTTTAATGATTTTAATCAGCCCCCGCAGAAAAATCACTTTTTCTGCGGCGGTTAATTCATCTACTGTAGTTAACAAAAAATCTGACCAAGTGGCTGTTTGTCCGGCGGCTTGTTGGCCAGAAGGTGTTAAGGTAATCGCGATCGCCCGCCCGTCCGCTGGCGATCGAGTTTTTTGCACCAGACCTTTATCTACTAAGGAAGCAACAGCATCACTCGCAGTCGCTGCTGTCACCCCCAGATTTTTAGCCACCGCCGACAACCTAACGCCCTCTGTGTTGACCAAAAGATTCAAGATTTGCCCCTGAGTGGGGGTTAATCCTTGCTGTCCAGCATCTTGCCAAGATTGACTTTTAAGTGCCATGCCGATTTTTTCTAGGCCAATCAAGATGTGATAATCAATTTCATTCACGCTATCTGGCAAAGGGGCAGAGTTATTCATGACTACTCATCTCAATAATGAATATAAAATAGCTATGGCAAATCAAGAATTTCTGGCGAATAATCTGCGCCCTCTAACATTACTTGTGCTACCACGCCATAGGCATCTGTCCAGGCTTGCTGCACTTCAGGAGTCCAGCCACTGCCCAATTTAGCCGCGAAGGTTTTGAGTAAGGCACTACCCACCATAGGATAATGCTTGGGCAACACGCCATATTTAACATGACGAGTCCCCAAACCTTTTAAGGCTTTCATAAGAGTATCCAGATCTCGCAAGTTTTTGACCGTAAAGACCAAAGATTGAAATAGTTGCACACCCTGCTTTTCCATTTGGGTACCAGCAAATAGAGGTTGCACTTCTGGATAATCGGCAAAGAGCTGGGCGTAGAATTTGGTGGTGAACTCTTCGCCTTGGTTGGCGACTGGGGCAAAGCTGCTTTCTAACAATTCAACGTTAAGAGCCATAGTTTTGATGACTTCCAAGAAATAATTAGGACTCCTAAATAATTTCATTTTATTCCTGATTTGTCAAGGATTTGCCAGCGTGAGTAAAACAATTTGCGGATTCCGGCGTTTAAATAAGGATACAGCAATTCCAAATTCAAAAATATCAACCAGCGTTGTCGCGCAGTTGCGGAAGTTAACATAACTTGGCCTGATCAATAAAGACAACGCGGCAACTCAGCAAGATCAACCCTTACGTTGGGAGGTTTGGAGGGCGGCGTAATGCCCTCCAATGGGGGTCTGGGTGCGATTCGTTGTAAGTGAATCACGGTAATCAGTCCGTAAATAACCTTACCAGCTTGGCTTCCAGACATGAAGCATCTTAAGAGCTGAACTATCCTTTTGATGAAGGTGAAAGTCCTTCCCTCAAAACTCATGAGTGACTCCTTATCTGCCCACGATGACCCGACTCGGAATTCGGGAGGTCGAAGCTGGGAACAGGGCGCAATCAGACATCAGTTGTAGATGACACTGGCGCTAATAGGGAATTCCCACGGTGAAACAGAGCCTAGAAAAGCAACTCACCCCGAGGAAGACACAACAACACATCTACCGTCTTACCTTACCAGAGATTAATACCCCGCTGCATTTCCAGACAATAGCAGCATGAGTATGGGGTTCTGGTGGTTGAACTGGCTACACCTAAAGGAATTTATCAATCATTAGGATGGAACGAATAAAAACGAATGTGGGGTCTGTGAAATGTCGATTTCAAGGTAGACCGGACGAGCGGAGTAATCCCCCAAATTCGGGTAGGACGAAGCGTAATTGCTTCGAGGTAATCAGAATAAACAAAATTGGAGCAGACCATGATTGGACACAGCAGCAATGCTAGTGAATCTTGGAAATTGTTAAATTGGAAGAAATTCCGCCGCGACCTTTTCCGGCTACAAAAACGAGTTTACAAAGCAGTTTCAGTTGGCGACAGGCGCAAAGCACGGTCACTTCAGAAACTAATCACTAAGTCACGAGCAGCTATATTCCTTGCTGTTCGTCAGGTCACACAGCTAAATGCTGGTAAAAAGACTGCGGGTATTGATGGCAAAGCGTCCCTCACATTTGAAGAACGCTTCAACCTAAGTGATGAACTTAGAATCAAATCTACCACTTGGCAGCACGAAGGATTAAGAGAAATTCCAATACCTAAAAAGGACGGAACAATCCGAACTCTCAAAGTGCCTACAATCGCAGATAGAGCTTGGCAATGCCTAGCTAAGTTTGTCCTGGAACCAGCACACGAAGCAACTTTCCATGCTAGAAGCTACGGATTCAGAACAGGACGTTCGGCGCATGATGCCCAGAAAATCCTTTTTAACAATCTCAGCTCGAAAAGTAACGGAATAGATAAACGAGTCATTGAACTCGATATCGAAAAATGTTTCGATAGGATCACTCACGCCTCAATCATGCGAAACCTAATCGCCCCATCGGGCATCAAACAAGGAATCTTCCTTTGTCTAAAAGCAGGTACTAACATAAATTTCCCCGAACAAGGAACACCCCAGGGTGGAGTAGTGAGTCCTTTACTAGCGAATATTGCTCTGAATGGCATAGAAGAAATCCATCCCTCAGTCCGCTACGCAGACGATATGGTATTTATCCTCAAGCCAAAAGACGATCCTGACCAAATTCTCACTCGCATCAGCGAGTTTCTTGCAGAGCGAGGACTGAACGTTAGTCAACAGAAAACTAAACTTACCGCAACGACAGATGGATTTGACTTTCTAGGCTGGCACTTTAAAGTGCAAAGCAACGGAAAATTCAGAAGCACCCCTTCAGTGGATAACTTCAAAACCTTTCGTAAGAAAATCAAAACTATTGTCAATAGCTCAAACTATGGCGCGAAGGTAAAAGCCCAAAAGCTGGCACCCATCGTTAGAGGCTGGAGGAATTACCATCGGTACTGCAAGATGAATGGTAGCAGAAACTCTCTGTACCACATCGAAACAAGAGCCTACAAGGTATTTAATAAGGAAACCAAACAGAACCGTAATACTAGCAAGTTATTGTTAGATAAAGCTTTTCCTGCGGTTCCTTACTCCGAAAATAAACACATCAGTGTCAAGGGCGCGAAATCGCCTTTTGACGGTGATTTGACCTACTGGAGCGAACGTAATAGCAAGCTCTACAGCGGACAAACCTCTAAAGCCTTAAAACGGCAAAACCATTCATGTGCTTCTTGTGGTTACAGACTACTATCTGATGAAAAGGTACACCTTCATCATATTGATGGTAATCATGACAACTGGAAGATAAATAATCTAGCAGCAACTCACCAGAGTTGCCATGATTATATCCACATGAGCAAGGTGTAAACCTAGATTATCGGGAGCTGGATGCGGTGAAAGTCGCACGTCCAGATCTAACAGAGAGGGGCGCTAGATAACACTAGCCCTCGACTCTATCGGGGCTAGTCCCCCAGCATCAACCTGGCTTGTTACAAGAAATCTGAATTTGGAATTGCTGATGAGGATACTCACGGAATGACTCAGGCCAGAGAATATGTCAAAATAGCGGCAGTAGTTTTACACCTCTGCTAGATTGGAGCTTTAAGTATGCCAGCCACCCTACCGGCACCAATTCATGAAAATATCCAGCTTACAGGTATTAGTTGGCAGACCTATGAGGCGCTGGAAGCAGAATTGCTCGATCGAAGACTGCGCCTCACTTATAATCGGGGTTATCTAGAAATAATGGCACCTTCTCCAGAGCATGAACTCAGCAAAAAAATCTTAGGACGTTTTGTGGAGACTTTGGCAGAAGAAACCAATTTATCAATTTATCCATTGGGTTCTACCACTTTCAAACGACCTGACTTGATGGGGGTAGAACCTGATGAATGCTTTTATATCCGACGGATTCAGTCGGTACAAGGTAAGAAAAGATTAAATTTAGCCAATGATCCTGCGCCAGATTTGGTGCTAGAAATTGATGTTATTAATAGTTCGCTCAACCGGTTACAGGTCTATGCAGATCTGGGCGTGGCGGAGGTTTGGGTTTATGATGGTGAGTCCCTAACAATTAAGCAGCTACAAAATGATAGCTACAACATGGTTTCAGTGAGTCAGTTTTTTGTGAATGTACCGATCTCCGACATCACTAGGTTTTTGCAACAATCTCAGACCGTAGATTACTTAGAACTAGTCAAGGCTTTTCGTGATTGGGTGAAACTGCTGGTTAACGCTTAATATTTTAAAGGTCAACTTTCTCGAAGACCTGCCAGCTTAAAAACCAAAAATCTCGGTAATTTAGCTTTACCCAACCACTCCAATTCCGTTGTGATCCGGAAATATCTTATCGGCCAAAACTGTACCCAGCACCAACGATCAGACCGACATCAGCACTCCGATTACTAGGAAAGCCCGCATTGAGTCGCACCGTACCCGTAAAATTACTAGACATCGGGATATCTACACCGCCAGAAACTGCTGGACTCACAAATAAGCCATCGGCATAGCGCAGTTGTGCACCACCACCAATAAACGGTGCGACGATCGTTTGACCTGCACTATTGCGAATCGGAAAATCTGCACTCAAGATAATCATCGAAGTAGCAGCCTCCCGACCAAACAGCACAGTGGCATCATGTAAAGAGAAGTTGTCGGTAAAGCGCAGTTTGCTAACAACAGTAAGTCCGCCACTGCCTAAAGATGTAGTATTGCCGTTGAGGCCGATCGCCCCACCAATACCGATATAACTGTTAGGAGATTGAAAACTCTCGGTCGGTAGAACTGACTGAGCGATGGCCGGTGCAGAGTTCAACATGACATGAGCGGCGAGGCTAGCAAAGCTCAGGCTGAACAAACTGACAAAATATCGGAACATGGTGTTTCTCTGAATGGTAATTACTGGGTTATACGCCAGAATTTAGTAAATAGATCTGTGTTAAGTTCGTTAGAATGGCTGAGAATATATTCTAATATCTGTAAATTGTTATGCTGCGTCGTTTCTGGGGTATTGCCCTCGCTTTGATACTGTGTTGGGGTGGTCTAGAGCCTGCTTACGCTGACGAATTGGCGGCAGGATCATCGGCAATGGGTAAAACCTATACCAATACTGAACTCGATCGAGGCGACAGCCTGCGCACTGCGGCCTTCAATGCCACCAACAGCGGCGACTTTGCCACCGCCGAAACCTACTGGACCGAGTTGTTAGAAATGTTTCCAAACAACCCCGCCATTTGGAGTAACCGAGGCAACTCCCGAGTTAGTCAGCACAAGCTCACCGAAGCCGTAGCAGATTTTGATAAGTCGATCGCCCTTGCTCCCCAGCTACCCGATGCCTATTTGAATCGTGGTGCCGCCTGGGAGGGATTACAAGAGTGGGATAGAGCGATCGCCGATTATCAACACATTATTTCGATCGATGACCAAGACGCAATGGCCTACAATAACTTGGGCAACGCTCACGCTGGTAAAGGAGAATGGCAACAAGCCAAAACCTACTTTTATCGCGCCACCGAACTAGAGCCAGGTTTTGCCTTTGCCCGCGCCAACTACGCCTTAATTTTGTATCAGCTCGGCGAAACCACCGAAGCGATCCGCCAGATGAAAAACATTGTGCGCAAGTATCGAGACTTTCCCGACGTGCGAGCCGCTCTGACTGCTGCCCTCTGGCAAAACGGTGAACAGGGCGAAGCCGAAAGCAACTGGATCGCCACGGTGGGTTTAGATAGTCGTTATCGAGATCTAGACTGGGTAAAAAACAACCGGCGCTGGCCACCGGCCTCGATCGCCGCCTTAGATAACTTCTTGCATTTGCGTTAGTACCCCACATTATGGATGATTCATCAGATTTCTTTGCTGCCGTCAAGTCCGACCAAAATTTGGCAAATGATCTATTAAAACTGGCCAACCGCAGTCACGACCTAGGCGAAGAAGTTTACCAACTCTATCGTCGGTATTTGACGGTCTTGGCCAAAGCCCTCCGCCAGCACGCCATTCAAGCCTGTTATCACCTTTGTACAAGCTGTTACCCCCTAGAGTTTTTAGAGCTAGAACCCAGTCAACAGCAGCGCTTACAGCGCTCTTTGCGACGGGCAATCACCAACTCGATTATTGACCTACTCGGACAATTACAGCCACTTACTGAGGTTCCTAGCCCTCATGAACTCAGTGCCTGGTTACAAAATACCGAAGAAGCAATTAGTCTGACCCTGCCAGGGCTATCGAAAAAAATGAATCACCTGCTACAACAGGCTCGGGTGGTTCCTCAACAGGTGCCTCGCCAACTTATTGAGGCTGCCGTACGCGCAGATGAAATTAGTGACGGTGGCGGAGCCAAACGCCCGAATATTTTGAGCGTTTTGGTAGAAAAAGACTCTAAAGAAAACCCCGAAAGCACGGTGATTATGCCTGTGCATGTGATATTTTTGCGCCTTGCCGAAATTGAGTTTGCCGACATGGAACTAAGCAAACTACGCCAGCAAATCCACGAAATGCGATCGAAAGTCGCCGATCTGCGCCGTATCTACAAACATCGTCAGCACCAAGCCCAAGGCAAAGCCGCCGCTGCCGCTTGGCACCAGAGCTGGTTTGGAGCCGAAGATCAGGAAAAACCAGGTTAAGAGCCGAAGTAACATGTAAGAAGCTGATTTGGATCTTAAATTTTTACCGAATACCATTTAGCAATAGTAAGATATCCCTAACAAACTTTTTTAGTGTGAACTTGTGAGTATGCCTGCTGCTCTCCAAATCGGAGATAAATCGATCCCTGCCGATCAGTTGCCTTCATTACTAGAGCAATATCGCCTAGTGCCTCAACTGGCCAAGGAAATGGTTTTAGATCAAGCAATTGCCGATCTTAAAGTTCCTGAAGAGGAACAAATGGAGGCGATCAAACGCTTCTATCAACAAAACCAAATTAATACCGATCAAGAATTAGATAAATGGCTAGAGCAGCAGCATCTGACGCGGGATGCCCTAATGAACCTCATTAGTCGGGAGCTGCGCCTCCAAAAATTCAAAACTAGCAAATGGGATGTGCAAGTGGAATCGCACTTTGTCCAGCGCAAAGCCCAAATTGATCAAGTAGTGTTTTCCATGGTGCGGGTCAAAGATGTAGATATCGCTGAAGAAATTTATTTTCGGCTGCTATCCAAAGAAGCCACCTTTTCAGAACTGGCTCCTCGTTACTCTAGTGGCATCGAAGCCAAAACTCGCGGCATCAGTGGCCCGATCGAACTGGGCAGATTAGATCCCACTTTAGCTGGAGCATTGGTATCAGCTCAACCCGAAGAAGTTTTATCTCCGATGCAAATTAGCGGTTGGTGGGTGGTCATGCAGCTCGAAGCGCTGATTCCGGCAGAGTTAGATGATCCCACCCGGCAGCGGTTGACCGAAGAACTATTCAATATTTGGGTGAACGCCGAAGTCCAAAAAACCATGTTGGTAGAAAACGAATTGCAACTGATCTCGGTCTAAATTCTCGGTCTAAATCTCTTTTACTTTTTATGAATAGTCAGAACACTACCAACTCCAACGGCCAAAATCCTACTCAAGGCTCGGCTCTGAGTGGCCATGATATCTATGCCTTTATGGCCACGGTGTCACCTTTCGATCGACTGCCTCAAAATGAGCTGCGCAACTGCGTCAGCAAGCTGAAGCCCCTGCGATTTCGCATGGGGCAAAAGATGCAGCTCAAAAACCAAATGCCCCAAAATGTCTCGATTATTTTTACCGGCAAAGTGCGCTCGATCGGAATTGATCCGACCACCAATAAAACCATGCCCCTCAAAATTTTGGAAGCAGGGGAAATTTTGGGCTGGCCAAGTTTAATTCGGGAAGTGCCTTGCGAAACTGCCGTGGCCTCCGAAGAGACTATTTGCTTTGTGTTGCCTGCCGTTGAGTTTATGCGGCTGCTGAAACAACATCCTGAAATGGCTGAAGGATTTAATAAGCCCAGTATTGCCGAGGTCTATGATCTAATCACCCAATATTGGGTGCAGTCTAATTTGGTGCCACCTAAGAGCAAAAATATTTATCAGCTAGTACGCAGCGCTTGGCAAAATGCTGAAGTTGCCAACAGCTTTACCCCTAGCGATCACCGCCTGTGGTTTGACAGTCGGGCAGAGGGTTCCAAACAAGGGATTCCGTTAAAAAACTCTCCTGCCGAAAATAGCCAGTATCGCCTAGTCGGGATTGATGCCAATTTGCTATCGATCGCCGAAGATCTGGTGGAAGAAGACGACTCTAGCCTGTTTGAAATGACTCCGACCGCTTTAGTAGAATATGCGCCAGAAGTCGATTTTCAGGTGACTAACAGTGAGTTTGCTTTTCCTCAGACCGAATTGACCGTCGAAAATACCAAGGGTCGCTACCCCTTTGTGCGGGGCGAAGGCTTACGTAACGGTATTTTGGCCTGCTTCCAAATGCTGAGTATGTATTTGGGGATTAAATATCGCCGCGATACCGTACAGCGCATTATTGATATGCAGTTAGCCCGCAATGGTCAGGCTTCTTTGCAACTCTGCGCCGCGATCGCCGATGTCTTGGGTTTGATGGGTAGGCTGATGGAAATTCCCGCCAACCAAATTATGCGGATTAATCAGCCCGCCATTATGCCCTGGCAGGGCAGCTACGCCGTGGTCTATGCCACCAGCGAAAGTCAGGTGATTTTGGGCGTGCCCGCCACAGGCATCCAAAAGCTGAGCATGAAGCAGTTTCTGCGACTGGTTGGAGATGACAAAGCACCCTTGCAAATTTTGATCTTGCAAGAAACCAAAAATGTCCAGCGGAAAAAATTTGGTTTAGGTTGGTTTGTGCCATACCTCACCCCCGAATTTAAAGTGTTGGTAGAAGTTTTGGTGGCTTCGTTCTTTGTCCAGTTGTTTGGCTTGGCCAACCCGCTACTGCTGCAAGTAATCATCGATAAAGTTCTCAACAACAACAGTGCTGCGACCCTGCCATTTTTTGTTACCTTGCTAATCGGCGTAGCTTTTTTCGAGAATATTCTTACTAGCCTGCGCTCGATCGCCTTTGCCAATGCTACTAACCGCATTGACCTTGCTCTGGCCGCCAAAATTATCGATCACCTCTTCCATTTACCTTTAAGCTACTTTGACCGGCGGGCCGTGGGAGAACTATCTACCCGGATTGCCGAGTTAGACAAAATTCGCCAGTTTTTCACCAATACTGCCCTCACCACTATTTTGGATGCGGCGTTCTCGGTGATGTATATCGTGGTGATGCTGTTCTACAGTCCTTTCTTGACTGCCGTAGCCCTCTGCACCTTGCCGCTGTTCGTGATTTTGAGCTTCATTGTGTCGCCGATCGTCCGTACCCAGCTCCGAGAAAAATCTGAGCGCAACGCCCAAAACCAATCCTATTTGGTAGAAGCCTTAGGCGGCATTTATACAGTAAAAGCTCAGAGCATGGAGCGCCGCAGTCGCAACCAGTGGCAGACTTTTTATGATCGATATATCGCCGCTAGTTTTAAAGGCACCCTGACCTACACCATGGCTAGCTCCATGAGCAACTTTCTGAATCAACTCTCCGGGATTTTGGTGCTGTGGGCCGGAGCTACCCTGGTATTAGAAAATAAACTGACCCTAGGGGGTTTGATTGCCTTTCGGATTATCGCTGGCTATGTAACCGGGCCATTGTTAAGACTGCTCACTATCTGGCAGAACTTCCAAGAAACCGCCCTGTCGATCGAGCGCCTGAGTGATGTGGTAGATGCCACCTTAGAAGTAGATGACGACAACCGTTTCAACGTCCCCATGCCGCTGATTCGCGGCAAGGTGATTTTTGAAGATGTGACTTTCCAATTTGGCAGTCAGGGCAGACCACAGCTCAACCGAGTCAATGCTGAGTTTGATACTGGTTCTTTTATTGGCATTGTGGGTCAGAGTGGTTCCGGGAAAAGTACTCTGATGAAACTGCTGCCCAGGCTGTACGAACCCACTCAGGGAAGGATTTTGATTGATAATTACGACATCAACAAAGTGGAGCTATACTCTCTTCGATCGCAGGTGGGGATTGTTTCTCAAGACCCGATGCTGTTTGAAGGCACTGTCCAAGACAACATTGCCATTAATTACCCCGATGCCGAGGCCGAAGAAATTGTCCAAGCCGCCAAAATTGCCGTGGCGCACGACTTTATCATGAGTTTGCCTAATGGCTATAATACTAGGGTAGGAGAAAGAGGTTCCAATCTTTCTGGCGGACAAAAGCAGCGGATTGCGATCGCCAGAACTATTCTTCAGCGCCCCCGACTGCTGATTTTAGATGAGGCCACTAGCGCCCTCGATTACGACACCGAGCGTCAGGTTTGCCGTAACTTAGTAAACAACTTTCGCGGCATCACCATTTTTTGTATCACTCACCGCTTGCGCACTGTGCAAACAGCCGATCAAATTTTGGTGATGGATCGAGGCTTGGTGGCAGAACTCGGAACCCATGAAGAGTTAACGGCCAAGCGCGGCATTTACTATTGCCTGAGCAATGACCAAGAAACCGCTCCAGCTTAATTCCCTCACCTCAACCAGTCGATTTAATCAGGCAAAAACGGCCTGTGGTAGCACTACCACAGGCCGTCTGCTGTTTAAGCTGAAAATTCGCCCTAAAAAGTCTGAATACAAGAAATGGCGGATGTTTCAATCGATAAATCCATGGCACATTGTTTCTATTGAGATTGCGATCTGGGTCACTCATTGCAAGAGACATTATCTTTCTGTGGCCTGGGGCAATCAACCCTATGCAAAATTATATTCCCTGGTTTTTTATGGATCTCGACAAAGCTACTAAGCTCCAATTTCCACTTTGGCCGTTTCTCAATCAGCCATTGTTTCACCCCAAATTCAAAGTTGTTTTAAACCCCAAGCGTTTTCAACAGTTATATCGGATGCAATTGCTGGAGCGCTGTTTGGTCAAACAATCTCCCCGGCGCACTAACTTTTTTTCTCGTTAACCATTTTTCTCGTTAACCATGGTGAGCAGCAGGCATTCCCACACCAAACGCGGCTGGACGTAAGACAGAAGCTGGCGACGACTGGTTTCGATCGCCTCTACTACCTGAGCATCTTGGCGCTGTTGCCAGTAATGAAATTGCAGATACTCTAACAGCGCTAGTTGACTAAAACTATCCACCTCCTTATCAATCAATTTAGCCCAGCCTAAAGCCGCCGCAATGTTGGTAATGGGCTGTAACAAAGCCGCTTTAATTTCACTATCAATGGCCGCTAAATCTTCGCCTAGTTCGATCGACCGCCCCGGGCTGCCCTGTGCTAAAGCAACTAAGATTTCATCTTGTAAAATATCGCTGCGCTCCAAGCCCATCAAAATTTTAGCTAAATCAGCACCGCTCAGCCGTCGAAAAGGAATACGCTGACAGCGAGAAATCAAAGTGGGCAGCAATAAGGCCATATGGTCGGTGAGAAGAATTAAAGTCGCTGCTCCAGGTTCTTCTAAAGTTTTTAATAAAGCATTGGCCGCCCCCTCTGCCATAGTTTCGGCCTGTTCAATGACCACAATAGCTCGATCGGCAGTCAACGGCGGCTGAGAGAGAAACTGGGTAATTTGACGAATCTGATCAATCCGAATTTGGGGTGGTGCCTTCTTTTTAATTCCGGCGGCGGCAGCTTCGCTGGCGGAGAGCATTTTGCCTTGATGGGTATAGGTCGGAGCAATCCACAGCAGATCTGGATGGTTGCCCTGACGGATTTTTTGCTGATTAGCAGCAACTTGCTCGGGGTGGGTCAACTGGGCACAGAGCTGCATCTCCACCCAGCAGCGGGCAACTAGAGCTTTGCCAATGCCTGCTGGCCCATGAAACAAATAGGCCGGAGCTAGGCGCTGTAGCTCTAC
This sequence comes from Synechococcales cyanobacterium bin59.metabat.ball.084, assembly GCA_013297675.1. Classification (GTDB taxonomy): domain Bacteria; phylum Cyanobacteriota; class Cyanobacteriia; order Cyanobacteriales; family Chamaesiphonaceae; genus JAAFHZ01. Next base: position 17,162 of record JAAFHZ010000019.1, read on the forward strand.
GGCTTGGATGAGCAGCTCGATCGCCGCCTGATGCCCATAAATTGCTGAAAAGTAGTTCTGCTCACCCATGAAAATCTCCTGTTTCCACAGGTGTAAAATGTTATGATTTTGCAAGAAGTTTTGCGCAACTCAGCCGCAGCAGAGTTTTTGCTTAAGTAATTATCACTCCTTTTGATTTTTTTATTACTCCATGGTTTTCTGGAAAAGTCTGTTTAATGTCGCCGAGAGTAATAGTGCAGCGCCTCAAGCCAATAGCGCCATGGTGTCAATTCAGACAGTGGGCTTCGACCCACCGGGCAAGAACCCGATTGTCCTGAGTCTCAATCGCGATTTAGACCTCTACGAATTAGAAGAGCTTTGTGATGCGGTGGGGTGGGCACGTCGTCCGCTGCGCAAGCTGCGCAAGGCGCTGCAAAATAGTTTTTTGGTAGTTTCGATGTGGGAGATTCGCGGCAAAACCCGCCGGATGATTGGCTTTGCTCGGGCTACTTCCGATGGAGCCTTTAACGCCACCATTTGGGATGTGGTGGTACATCCCGATTTTCAGGGTAAAAAAATGGGTAAGGCGCTGATGAAGTACCTAATTAAAAAGATTCGCAGTGAAGACATCAGCAATATTACGCTATTTGCCGACTCACATGTGGTAGGATTCTACGACGGTATGGGTTTTGTGGAAGACCCAGAGGGTATCAAAGGCATGTTCTGGTACCCAGATTGATTTTCGTGGTTTCTGGGCATACTAACTTCTAGTCGTACATCAAATATTTTTGGGCGAACGCCTAAACTTATGGTTTTGTAAACGATCCTGCTCCTTTCGTAGCGAACAGCTTCCGACTATCATTCCTACATGCTTATCTGTAATATGCAGATCAGACTAGGAACATCTGCTGGGCGATCGACCGTCTCATAGACCAGTCATTCCACCCACTGCGTTTCCAAGAGTAATTGACGCATTTCTAGCAACGCATTGTCCCATCCATATTTCATGATCCATGAGGATATTTAGTGGAAGTCAGAAAAACAGATAGCATTAGACGGATACCGAGCAATTTTGCTGCCGAGAAACTACGTCGCAAACCCACCCGAAAGCATCGGCCTTTATCTTGGTTATGGTTGGGTCTAACCGGGGTAGGTCTATTATCTGCCATCAGTGGGGCAATGGTAGCAGCTTCTCTGTCTAGTACTCCTTTGCAGCAGCGTCTGTTGAGTGCCGCTGAGTTAAGCGTGTTTCGGAGAGGCAATTCTTTTGCTCGGGGCACGCTACAAGTACCAGAAGTTACTAAGCCAGTAAATATTTTGCTGCTGGGGATTAAAACTAATCTTTCTGATATTCGCAATGGCGAGGGTAATGAGCGGCGCAAAGCAGGCTACGATGCCGAATCTGACTCCTTGCAGGGCTTGTCAGATACCATGATGCTGATTCGGTTTGACCCGGCTAGTAAGCGCATGGTGGTTTTGGGTATTCAGCGTGATACCAAGGTAGAGTTTAACGGTCGCAATATGAAAATCAATGCGATCGACCAAGAGGGTGGAGTAGCCCAAGCTGCTAAGGTGGTCAGCAATACTCTGCAAGGAGTAGAGATCGATCGCTATGTGCGAATGAACAACTTTGGCCTAGAGAAGCTCATTGATGAGTTGGGTGGCCTAGAGGTAGTGGTACCCAAAGATATTAAGTATCAAGATGATTCTCAGCATTTTTACATTAACTTGAAGGCTGGTAAGCAGCGTTTGAACGGCAGCAAACTAATGGGCTTAATGCGTTTCCGCAAAGATGCCAACGGCGATGTGGGCAGAATGCAGCGCCAGCAAGTAGTACTGCGATCGATGATTGAGCAGTGGGTAAACCCCATTACTGTAGCCAAAATTCCGGGCTTAATGTCGATCGTCAAGGCTCATGTTGACACTAACCTAACAGTAGAAGAAATCATTGCCCTCGGCGGCTTTGCCTCCAGTCATGGCAAAGGCAAAGTGCAAACTTTGATGCTGCCCGGAGACTATAACGGTGATGGTAAACATGGCACTAGCTATTGGCTACCCAGTGAAAACGGCATCAAAAATATGATGGCGCAATACTTTGACCATGGAGAAGTAGATAATACTCCGATCGAACCTAGTCATCTACGGGTCAAAGTGATCGATACGGGCTACTATCCTGATGCGGCCCAGCGTTTTGTGAAGCGCTTAGAAAAAGAAGGCTACAAAAATGTTCATTTAGATACTAATACCAAGGGTTTGAAAGAAAACCTGAATATTACCAAGATCATCATTCAGCATGGTGGCTCAATTAACGGTGATGTTCTTAAGCAGAAACTCACCCTCGGTGATGTAGAAGTAGGTACTTCTGGTGATATTTACTCTGATATCACGATTAAATTGGGTAAAGATTGGGCGCAGAAGAAGTAGCTCATCAATAGCCGCATATCCAGAAATTGAATATTGTGGCCAGCTTATTGCTTTTTAACCCGAGTCTTTTTAGATTTGCTTTTGGTTACAGATTTCTGCTGCTGCTTTTGCGGAGCAAACCACTCACCGGTAGCCTGATTTAAAAACATCACTGTATCTTTACAGCTCTGGCACTTCAAAAAGAAGCCACCAGATTTTTTGGGTACTTGCACCATCAGCTTGAGGCATTCTGGACAAGGAATTTTAGAACAGGCCAATTTCTCCCCCAGATTCTCATTGCTATCGGGGTTCCAATAACCACGGCTAGTTTCGTAGTAAATGACTTTTTGGCATTTTACTTTGGGCTTTTTGGCACAGAGTAACTTAGTTTTTGGTACTCCTTGCTGATTTATATGAGAATATTTGCTTAAAGGCTGGCTACAAGCTGGACAAAGATATTCTGTAACCTCTAATAATTCTGCTACGGCTCTAGCTGCCGGAGTATCTTGTAAATTCATCACAGTCTTGGCCTGAGCCAAAGCTGGAGTCAGAATATCTTGATTCCAGCCAATAAAATACTTCTGCCAATCTTTTTCACCTTTAGCGATCGAGTCCAAATCTTCTTCCATCGCCGCCGTAAACTTCGGCTCCTGAATTTTAGGAAATATTTTGGCTAGCACTCGATCGGTCTCAATTCCCAAATTAGTTGCCCAAAGAATTTTTGGCTTATTGCTCTCACCCCTAAACTCTACATAGCCCCCATCTCGCAGAGTAGTCATAATTCCCGAATAAGTACTGGGTCTACCGACTCCTAATTTTTCTAGTTTCTCAATGAGCGTTGGTTCAGTGAATCTGGCTGGTGGCTTAGTTTGTTTCTTTTCGGCCTCTATTTTTAAGGGCTGTACCTGCTGACCTCTTTTCAGGAGCGGCAGTTGGCTATCTTTACTAATATCATCCCAGCACCAGGTATAGCCTGCTTCGATGAGAATGCTACCTCTGGCTTCCCAGAGAATTTCACCGGACTGGATCACTACCCGAGTTTTATCCAAAATTGCCGGACTACACAAACTAGCTACTGCCCTACGCCAAATCAAAGCATAGACCTGATATTCTTCAGCGCTCAAATCACTCTGAATCGCTTTGGGCGTGCTGGCTACGTTAGTAGGTCGAATGGCTTCGTGGGCTTCTTGTGCGCCTTTTTTGTTGCGGTGTTGAGTTGGTTTAACAGGCACAGCAGCGGGCTTAAAACCCAGTAACCAGTCTCTGGCCTGAGCCGCAAAATCAGCCGCAAGCATCACCGAATCTGTGCGCATATAGGTAATCAAACCTCGCTCATAAAGCTTCTGCGCGACTTCCATAACTCGTTTGGCATTAATGCCGTGTCGCACTCCAGCAATTTTTTGCAGAGAGCTGGTAATTAATGGCGGCGGTGGATTCTTGCTGGTCTTTTTGCCGCTGTACTCCACTATTTTGTGGATGTGGGCTTGGGCTATCTGAATAATTCGATCGGCTTCCACCTGGCTATTGACTCGCTTAGATTCGGGCTTTTTTACTTCCCTGGGATCAATGGCATCATCACTAGCTTCTTCAGCGGAATTACTGCCAGAAATTTCTACTGCTGCATCGTTAATCTGCCCAAAATAGTGAGCCGTAAATCCTTCGGCATATTCAGCAGTCAACGACCAATAATCTTCGGGCTGAAAAGCCTGAATTTTTTCTTCTAATTCGCAGACCAATCGCAAGGCGCAAGACTGCACTCGACCAGCACTTTTGCCCACATTGGGCAATTGCCAAAGCAACGGCGATACTTTGAACCCCACAAATTTATCTAGACACTGACGCGCCCGCTGTGCTCCCACCAAATCCCAATCGAGAGTATCTCTGGCCTGAGCAAAAGCTTTTTGAATAGCCGCAGGAGTAATTTCACCATAAGTCACCCGCCGATATTGACCTTTTTTAAGTCCTAAAAGAAGTAATAAATTAGAACTAATTCCTTCGCCTTCCCGATCTTCATCGGTAGCTAGATAAACCATTTGGGCATCTTTGACGGCTTTTTTTAACTCAGCTAGAGTGGCTCGACCCCGATCGCCGTTCGGCTCATAGTCGCAGAGTACTTTATCTCCTTCTATTCTAATGCCAGTATTGCTTTCTCCACTTTTGGTAAGCTGGGCAATGTGACCAAAAGAAGCCTTGACCTCGTATTGACTACCCAAGATTTTACGCACCGTGCCGCATTTGGTCGGAGATTCTACGATCACCAAATTCTTCGCCATTGTTGTTCTCCAGTTGTTCTCCAGTTGCTCTCCATGAATTTATTATGAAATCATCAATTATGGAATTCGGCGTGGATGGCCGCAAGCTGGGCATATTTTTCGGCGTGGGTAATTAGATCAATAGCTTCGGCTTCTGTTACTTCTCGCAATAACTTAGCCGGAATACCCACCATCATCGATCGGGGCAATACATCTTTAGTTACTACACAGCCTGCACCAATAATGCTGCCTGCTCCGACCCGCACCCCGTTGAGCACGATCGCCCCAATGCCAATTAAACAGCCCTGCTCTAAATGCGCCGAATGAATAGTGGCCTGATGACCAATAGTTACATATGGCTCCAAAACGGTGGGCAGATCAGGATCGCCGTGAATTACCGCACCATCTTGAATGTTGCTGTATTCGCCGATGTCGATCACACAAACATCTCCTCTCACTATGGCGTTGTACCAAATACTAGCTTGTCGCCCGATCGTCACTTGTCCGATTACCGTGGCATTTGCCGCAACGAAAGCCGCTGCGCTAACATCAATTTTTGACCAAGGTAACTTTGCCCCAAAAGCATCCATAACTACATTCCTGCTAAGCGGCGATAAACTTCGGCCACGGCATGATCATCCCCCACATTACCGGGGAAGAGCACCACTGGCAATAGTGGATAACGCGGATGATCGGCGGCGGTTTGGACTACGGAGCAACCAGCTAAAATTTGCCCCAGTAGTCTGACCGTGGGGAGTTCCAGACCGTGGCTCAGTACATCATTAGAAGTAATGCCGCCTTTGCTAATTAAGAAACCAATATTTACTGGAAGCTGTTGGACGATCGCCATTAAAGTTTCTGAAACCGTGATGCCAAACTGCAAGCGAGTTGCGGCATCAGGAAACTGTAGTTCTTTTCGACTGGTGTAAATCACCGAGGTTTTGCCACTGTCGAAGATTTGCTGAGCTTGGTGAACAGCTTCAGCGACCAATATTTTAGGCTCGGTGGTTAGTAATCGATCGACCTCAATTTCTACTCCTACCACTGTCGATAACTCTAGCAATTTATGCAGTTGTGCGGTGGTTTTCTGCACATGGGAACCCACAATTACTGCTCCGGGCTGAAGGTTTCTGACCATTTGCCGCATATCTTGGATTGGCTGTGGTCCTAAGTTAGCTAGGGAGGTAAGAATGCTGGCGGCGCTGCGCAGCAGGAATCTTTTGCCCTGTTGAGCGGCAGCTAATAAATCAGCAGCAAATCGATCGAAGTCGCTTTGAGTTTCACCGTCCACTACGCCACAGCGATTATTGGTGAGGGTCAATAATCTTTCTAGGCTACCAGACCGGACATTTGCTAAAGTAAAGCGTTCTACTTGGTCTGCCGGGATTTTACCTTGGGTTTTTTCGGCTACATAGTCTGGCAAATAACTATGGCTGTAAGCAAACACCGAATCGCGGGCGAACTCGGTTTCATGCACTGGCGTAGGTACACCTTTGACTACTAGGTAATGAATGCTGTCTTTGGTGAATCTACCACCATCAAAAAAGGCTGGGATTAAGAAATGAGCATCGAAGTTGCCCAATTCAGCGGCGATCGCGTCGGTTTCGATCGGGTAGTGGCCGCGTAGGGTAGAGTCCGATCGACTAACGAGTAAGAAATTTTCAACTTGAGCTTCAGCCAAGGCTTGTTTGAGGTTGCGACAGACTGCGCGGGTGCGATCAGCGGCATCGACAGGAGTCAAAGCCCGCGTATTGGTCAATACAAAGAAGATATCCACGGCATCTTGCAGGGCTGTCACCAAAGTTGGCACGTCCCATTGGGTCAGCAGCAAGCAGCTATGCACTGTTTGAGATCCGGTTGGATCGTCATCAAGAACAATGATTTTGGGTCGGTTTGCTAATGGGGTGCTAACTGCCATGGTATCTAAGGGTTCTGGATCTGTGGGGCTTAAATAGCATAGCTTCCCAAGGGAACCATTGATCAGAAGTCGGGCTTCTGGATTGATGGCTAACTTCGCCGATTTGCTGATACCAGTTCAGAGGAGATAACTATGCCCCTAATTGAGCTAACAAAGCATTACCCCTAGCCGTCAAACGATATTTTTGTAATCGGCTATTGGGCTTATCAGGAATTGTATATTCAATGAGTTGCTTGCCTAATAGCTCCTTAATCGATCGATTAATAGCCCCTGATACACCTTCATGACCCAGCGCCCGTGCAACTTCTGCCCGCTGTAATGGTTGCCTAAGCAGCGCCAACAAAACACCTTTAGACGTTTCTGACTCTAGCCTCGACTCTAGCCCTGACTCTAGCCCCACTACATCGACTTGAGTCTTAGTCCGACTCACCGCCACATGTTCCGCCAAAAAAATCGTCACCCTGATTCTTAAGCCCAACTCCACGATCTGCGGAGCAGGCAAACCCAAAACCTCTGCCTCATGAAAGATTCGACGCACACCGCTACCCCATTGCTCAATCAGCTCCAGTTCCCGAAACACCCGCGCAATCACCGGATTCCGAATCTTAGAAATACCCTGTTTCATATCCTCGATCGTCATACCGGGTAGCAAAATCCCTGGATTCTCAATATCAATCCGATCATCAAAAAAAGCTACCCGAATCGGCGCTCCTCGCTGGGAATAGTCAGTATGCACTAAGGCATTGATCACCGCCTCTCGCAAAATCCCCAACGGAATACTCCAAACATCCCGGCGGCGAATCTCCGAAAAATCAGCACCACGCATCGCATGTTTTTTGAGAAACAACATAATGCTATCCACCATCTGCGGCAAAGAATCATAGAGTTCAATGTGGTCGAAAATTGCGGCTTTATCTTGACCCACAAAGCGCCCACACTGCACCCAAGCATCTGGCAAATGAAACTCTCGATTTTTACCAAACAAAATCATGGCACCCTTAGTTGGTACTAGTTTTCCTTGATCTTGACACAATAACCTCAGCGTCAACAGCCCTTGCTGGTTTAGTTCTCGTCGATCGCAAAAGCATTTTTGAGCAGCATCTAGATCCAAATCTGACTCCGCTAAATCTGGCATTGGCATTTCGTCAAAAGAAATCCCCTGACTCGATCGCCTCAATTCTCCAATCAACTCCCGGTCAGCCTGCCGATTAGAAGACCCCAAGCGTACATATACACCGTTTTCTGCGCCTTCCGATCGCAAAAAATGAGGCCGAGAATTACTCAAATACACCTCAACAATCAACAACGTACAGTCATCAATAGTAATCATTTCAATATTGGGCACCAAACGCGGACTAATCGAATCAGCGATCAAGTTACCCAGTCGCTCCTCCTCATCCAGTGGAGAAAAAATTCCTATCGCTTGCTTTGTCTGATCATCCACCCCAATAATTGCCCTGCCACCTGCCGTATTAGCAAAAGCTACCAATGTTTTTAGCAAGTTTTTTGGTGACGATAAATCACGTTTGAATTCCAAAGTTTTGCCTTCAGGCAAAGCCAACAAATCTTCCATTATTCACCTAGCTGCGATTCATTATTTCCAACAGATTTCATAAATTAAATACAACAAAGCAAAAGGGATTAAAACAACGGATATTGTAGAGATCGAACACTTAAGAATTTTCTGGCTGCACATTCCCCTCCAACAAGACATTTTCATAAAGCTCAGCCACAGGAATTTCAACCTGAATAGAAGTCAAAGTCATATGGGCATCTCGATCTCTATACTCCGTAAATAACCACTGATTTTCTCCCTGCTTGGTAAACTGCTCTACCTGACACCGCGATTGATCAATTAACAGATATTCCTGAAATGTGGGGATTGATCGATAAGCCGCAAATTTTTCATCGCGGTCATAAGCCTTCGTTGAATCTGATAATACCTCCACAATTAAAATTGGATTTGTCACTGTATCTATTCTGCCTGATTGTAGTTCATAGGGGCGGGAAGTCACCATCACATCAGGATAAGTATAAATATTGCGATCGGGAATCCACAAACGTTGATCGACAGTGAAAATACAGAAATTTTTGCCCCGAAGAGCCAACCATAACAAAGCATTGATCACAACAACGATCTGACTATGTGCAGGTGTACCACCAGGCATCTGGATAATTTCTCCATTATGATATTCATGACGCAGATCAGACTCTACTTCCATGGCCAAATACTCTTCAGGCGTATAGGTTTCAGTTTCTGCAACAGCAACAACCATATTTTGTGCTCCGGGTAATTCCATCAAGTCAATCAATCATCTTCAGTGTAGCCGGTGGACACGTCTAATTTTTTATGACAAGATTTTAACAACTAACTGTTGAGGACTGTTACAAAATAAAAGAATAAATTATCACTAACCTACCGTTAAAAACTTACCAATATTTGGCTGATCGCTGCGCAACAACACATACAAAGGAGCCTCCGAATCTGCCCACAGCGCTACAGCTTCCTGTAGAATCTCTTGCAGAATTGGGCTAGCGCAGTAATCCCAATGATCGATCGCCACCACAAAATGACTACGGGTATCAAACCAACTCAAATCTGTCAAACAATCACTCAGCGCATCCCAATTTTTACCAAAATAATCTGGAAACCGCAGCACCCGCGCAAACTCTGCCATCAAACCCGCAGTCTCCGACATCAACTCCCCATCTAACTCAAACATCTCACCACCAGATGCTGCCACCTGCTCAGCCAGAATCGCCAAAGGAAAATCCGCATCTAAACGGTAAATTTGAGGAGCCGCATGACCACGGATAATGGCATCGATCGATAAATCCACAACTACTCCCTCACCTGTTGAAACGACTGATAGTGATCGGGCGTATAGTACTTCACGCTGCTGCCAGTAATAATCCGTCTCGCCCCCCGACTAGAAATCCCCGGAGTCGGCACCGTGTATTCACGATAAGTACCCCGAGGTGCAGCGGGCAAACGACGCTCGAAATTGCCAAACACCGTGCCATCTTTGCGGGGATAAGGGAAAGGGCCACCCTGATTAATTAACTTAATAGTGCGTTGGGCTTCGGTTGGCAGTTGGTCGATCGACACTACCGGAATCGATCGAACAACCACCCCCCGCGCATCAGCAGTGAACGACAAAGGCAGCGCCCAGCTACTGCACCCAACGGCAATAGCTAGAGCTGTAGTAATTAAGACCTTAGTAAAAGACATTATTTTTTAACTGGTTTAGGACTACCCGGCTTGGCAACAGATGATTTGTCGGATCTAGCGGTAACTTTAGCCGAAGTAATTCTGTCACCGACTCTAATCGAATCAATTACTTCCATGCCTTTGACCACCTTGCCAAACACCGCGTATTTACCATCCAAGAAATTCACATCAGCCAAAGTCACATAAAACTGAGAAGAAGCACTATCAGGACTTTGAGAACGAGCCATCGACAAAACGCCGCGCTTGTGAACCAGTACTGGCACTTGACTGCCTGATTGGACATCTTCAAAGACTTGGCTATAGGTTGGCTCTGGAGCACCCTTGAGCTTAATTTCTAACGGAATCCGGCGCTCTTGGCCTTTACCCCTGGGCACGTAGCCACCAGTACCATTACCTTGAGGATCGCCTCCTTGGGCGACAAAATCTCTAATTACCCGATGGAAAGCCAAGCCGTTATAGAAGCCTTTATCAACCAAATCTATAAAGTTACCAGCAGTAATCGGCGCATTATCACCGTCTATTTCCATCACCACTGGCCTGCCTATAATGATCATGGTAACAGTAGCTTTACCTTTGAGGCGAGGTAAACCAGGAAACTTGTCACTAGATGCTGCGGGCGGCTCAGAAGCACTAGCCGTATCGTAGGCTACGGCGGCAGGGGGCAAGGTGGAAGGTTTTGCCGCATTAGAAGCAGCGCTGTTAGCAGAAGTCTGGGGTGTTGGGGTATTGCAACCACTCAACATCAAGGTCATCAGACAGAATCCTACTAGCAGAAAATTTTGGATCTTCATTGATTTTGGGGGCAGATTGCGGTTCAAGTTACGATTGTTTGCACTTAGGCTGTTTGCACTTAGGCGTATGCCGATTTTAGTCGAAAATCACCGTTTTGTTGCCATATACTAGTACTCGATTCTGTAAATGCAGTCTCACCGCTCTAGCCAACACCATTCGCTCCAAATCTTTACCTTTACGAATGAGATCAGGAATACCATGACGGTGGGTGATGCGCACCACATCTTGCTCAATAATTGGTCCCGCATCTAAATCGGCTGTTACATAATGGCCAGTGGCTCCAATAATTTTTACACCTCGCTCATAGGCTTTGTGATAAGGCTGGGCACCCACAAAGGCTGGTAAGAAAGAATGATGAATATTAATAATTCGCCGACTGTCAAATTTATCCACAATTTTGGCACCGAGGATTTGCATGTACTTGGCCAAAATCACTAAGTCAATCTTGTATTCCAACAGCAGCTCTAGCTGACGATCTTGCTGAGCTGCCTTGTTTTCAGCGTTAATGGGCAAATAATGAAAATCAATACCAAACTGATCGGCAATACTTTGTAAATCGGGGTGGTTGCTAATAATTACCGGAATCTCGGCTCTAAACTCCTGCGATCGCCAGCGCCAAAGCAAATCTAATAAACAGTGATCTTGCTTGCTGACCCAAATGGCTAAGCGGGGTATATCATCAGAAAAATGCAGGGAGATATCTGCTGACCAATCTTGAGCGATCGCCCCAAAAGCCGCCTGAATGATTTCCCGAGGCAAGTTAAAATTAGCAAGCTGCCACTCTACCCGAGTCAGAAAAAAATTGGCGGCCACATCAGTATGGTGGTCAGCACTAATAATATTGCCGCCGTTAGCATAAATAAAATTGGCAATTTTAGCCACCAGACCACGCTGATCGGGGCAAGAAACTAACAGAGTTGCAGTGGGCAGATTAGCGGTAGATTCCATGAAAAGGCTGATAGAAGTTCAGGGGACTTATTTTTAGCAATTATGCCCCAGCAGTTACCAAAATCACACTGTAAGGATATAAAACACTCCATAAGCCCAGGAAAAGTTACAAAAATCTCAAGATTTATCATAAATGTTACAATTTCATCTCGTTTCTACTGACAAATTAACCTAAAATCTGAGGAAGAGAGAGTCGGCGAGGTGGTTGCGGGGTCAATGCAAATTGATCTTGAGGAAAGTCCGGGCTTCTTAAAAACCAGACCTGCTGGGTAACGCCCAGTGCGAGCGATCGTGAGGATAGTGCCACAGAAAAATACCGCCTTTAAAGATTTATCTATAATCTATCTATAAAGGTAAGGGTGCAAAGGTGCGGTAAGAGCGCACCAGCAACATCGAGAGGTGTTGGCTCGGTAAACCCCGGTCGGAAGCAAGGAAGAGACATTGGTTGGTTTTTTTCCAGTCTCGTAAATAACCCGCTTGAGGCTAGCAGTAATGTTAGACCCAGATAGATAGCCGCCATTTTGACTGGCAACGGTCAAGACAACAGAACCCGGCTTACGTTCCAACTCTCTCTTTTAATTTTTACTATTTCTGAAAAATTCTGTGGATCGCAGACAAAAACAGCTTCAAACCCTTATTCCCCGCCTTGGTCTGCCCACAGATACCGAGGTGAATTGGGAATTGCTCGATATTGCTCTCACCCATCCCACGATGGGTACGCCCAACTACGAACAGTTAGAATTTATTGGCGATTCGGTAGTGCGACTAGCCGCGTCAGAGTTTTTGTGGGAAGTATACCCCCAAAGCTCGGTGGGTGATTTTTCGGCAGTGCGCAAGATCTTAGTGAGCGATCGAGTACTTGCCCAGTTATCTGATAGCTACGGCTTCGATCGATACCTCGTGCTCTCTCCCAGCGCTGCCGGTGATGCTTCTGGCAAAATTTCGCGGTTGGCCGATGCCTTTGAAGCTACTTTAGGAGCCTTATACCTCAGTCGCGGTAATCTTAGCTTGATTCGTCCCTGGCTCGATCCTCATTTTCAGCGACTGGCCACCGAAATTCTAAAAGATCCAGCCAGATTAAATTATAAAGATGCTCTGCAAGAAATCACTCAAGCCAGACATAAATCACTACCAGAATATCGGGTACAGGAAATCACCGATCGAGCTGACCCAGAAGAAAGATTTGTGGCAGAAGTTTGGGTGCAGGGACAATCCTGGGGGCGAGGCACCGGTCAATCTAAAAAGGCTGCTCAACAGGCTGCGGCTAAAGTGGCTTTCTTTGAATTGTATTAAATAGTTGTCGGGAGGTGTGCTTATTAAGCTGATGGGCAAATCATGTTGTCACAATAATTAATTTCGCTAAAAAATACATCGCTATTTTAGCATCTCAAGTAAAAATACTGCCGCCTAAGAGCTTTTGATAGCGATAATCTAACTCCGATCGCAGTTCTGGCATACTTGCCAATTCTGGATCAGCAGCCATCAATTGCGTGGCAGCATCTCTGGCCTCTTGTAATACTTCACCATCGGCAACCAAACTAGCTAGGGCAAAATCGGCTAGCCCCGATTGACGGCTGCCTAACACTTCTCCTGGTCCCCGTAAACGCATATCCATTTCCGAAATCCAGAAGCCATCTTGGGATTCTACCAATACTTGCAGGCGCTGCTTCGCATCTGGGGAATTGCTGCTGCTCATTAATAAACAAAAAGACTGGATGCTACCTCGACCAACTCGACCGCGTAATTGATGGAGTTGAGCTAAGCCAAAGCGTTCGGCATTCTCGATCGCCATCACCGTTGCATTAGGTACATCTACCCCAACTTCAATAACGGTAGTGGCGACTAAAATCTGGGTTTCGTTATCCCGAAAAGCGGTAATTGCGGCATCTTTTTCGGCAGAAGTCATCCGCCCATGGAGCAACCCTACTTTAAACTCCGTAAAAACAGTAGTAGAGAGGCGCTCATGTTCAGCCATCGCTGATTTTAAATCCAACTTTTCCGAATCTTCTACTAAGGGCAAAACAATATAAACCTGTTGACCTTTGGCGATTTCTCGTTTCATTAGCTCATAGGCTTGACGGCGCTCTTTGCCCCCAAGGATATTAGTTTGAATGGGCTGACGACCGGCGGGCATTTCATCGATTTGGCTGACATCTAGATCTCCATGCAGGGTGAGTGCTAGCGTGCGAGGAATCGGTGTAGCTGTCATAGTTAACACGTGCGGTTCAATGCCTTTTTGTTGGAGGGTAGCACGCTGATAAACTCCGAAACGATGTTGTTCATCGATCACTACTAAACCTAAGCGATCGAAGTTAACTTTATCTTGAATTAGGGCATGAGTACCCACTACAATTGATAGTTCACCAGTTTCTAGTTCGCGGTAAATTTTTTTGCGTTTGGCGGCCTTGGTGGAACCAGTGAGGAGTTCGATCGGTAGATGCAGCATGGTAAACCAGCTCGCTAATTTGCGATAGTGCTGCTCAGCCAAAACTTCTGTAGGAGCCATTAGCGCGGTTTGATAGCCAGATTGGATCGCTGCCAAGATAGCCATCACCGCTACCAGTGTTTTTCCCGAACCCACGTCGCCCTGCACCATGCGGTTCATAGGGGTGGGCTGCTGGAGATCTTGCAAAATTTCGCCGACTACTCTTTCTTGGGCGTTGGTTAACTTAAAAGGCAGCATCTGGCGCAGTTTGTCTAACAGCGAATTTTCAGGGATTTTGACCGCGACCGTGGTTTTTTGGCGCAGCTTTTGGCGACGATATAAAAAACCGAGCTGGAGATAAAAGAATTCATCAAATACCAAGCGGCGACGGGCGTTGTCTTTGGCCGCTGTATCGTCAGGGAAATGAATATTGGCGATCGAGCTAGCTAACTCTGCCAGATGATATTTTTCCCGCAAATCTAGCGGCAGGGTTTCGGTGAGAAGCTGAGCAGCAGGTAAGGCGGCCATCATCGATCGGCGAATCAGCTCAGCACTAATCCCTTCAGTCAGAGGATACACCGGCAAGATGCGACCCACTCGCAAAGAAGAAGGGGATTCTTCACCATCACCCAATACTTCCATTTCTGGGTTATCGAGGGTGAGTCCATATTTGCCCTGGTTTTTCACCAAACCAGAAGCCGCAACCATTACTCCTGGCGAGAAGCGCTTTTTCATGGATTCTTGCCAGCCCCGGCTGCTGTAGCGACTGCCAGCATAGAAGCGCCCCAGGCGAATTTGACCGGTGGGGTCGCTGAGGACTAGTTCAAAGATGGTGAGTTTTTGGTTTTTGGGAGTAGTGAAGCAGTTGCAGCGTTTGACTTTGCCAACTAATGTGACGGTTTCACCTTCAGTGAGTGATCGAATATCAGCCTGTTGGGCATAGTCAATATAGTCACGGGGGTAATAGTAAAGCAGGTCTTTAACGAAGTACAAACCCAGTTTGGCAAGGCTGTCGGCGGTTTTGCTGCCTATTTTAGGGAGGTCTTTAATGGGTCGATCGAGGCCAATAATTGTAGCAGGAGAATCTGGTTTGGTTTCGGAGACAACCGGAGCTATTTGTAGTTTCTGGCGTTGTTCTAGGGCTACCTGGGGATTTTGGACTAGTTGAGCAATATTGTTTTGGGAAGCATTGAGAAGCTTGGTGGTTCTGGCCAGAAGCTGCTTGCGATCGACCGCTAAAAGCTGCATGTAACCATCAAACTCCCTGGCTAGGGTGCGCCATTGCTGTTGGTCACTAGTACTAAGGGCGGCGGGGGGCTTGTTGAGGGTGAGCGAGAAAAATTCACTGAAGCGGTAGCGCTGGCCAACTAGGTCGGTGAAACCATGCTGGGCTTCTACGGCCAGCGCTTTTTGCAATCTCGCCCAGTCAATTGGTTCTGCCATTTTCTCCGCCTGCTTACCATCAAGGCAATTTTACCGCATTAGGAATTTTCTGGAGATTGTAGTTGGAACACTTCAAAGACTTGGCGGCAGTACTGACGCAACTGTTCAGCGCGTTCCGGGGCGGGTTGTACTTCACCTTCAACTTGCCACTGTTCGATCGTGGAGAGTCGCCATTGTTTGCCTCGGTAGTCGAAGCCAGCGGCTTCCAGACCGATGAGTTTGCGTGATTCGGATTCGCCATAAAAGCGCAGTTGCAGCAAAATACTGCGGCTTTGCCAGCGACGGCTCCAACCGGGGAAGTGAAAGGCGATGTCGATCGAGTCGGGATCAACTAGCTCGGCGGTATCCCGATCTTTTGACCAGGGGCGTAGATCTACTCGGGCATCGGGAAACTCCGATCGAAACAGGCTGACGACTGAGGCGATTTTCCCGGCGAGGATCAGGTTGGTGGCTTGTTCGGCAGCGTTCAATGTTTCCGTAACTCCTTATGCTGGACAGTGGGAAGTTTTTTGTAGAAAAAAAGAAAATTCCTACCCTTAGGGGCACGAAATGCCCAAAATGGCTGAACCATAATAAAGATTAGCCTGCTTAATTATGGAGCTTTACAGTCGTTTAAAGCAAATCCCCCCAGGGATGCGCCCAGCATTTAAGATCCTAGCTTGAAAGACTCAACGAACATGCTGTAAATAAAGCCAATTTTGAGAGCATTGAGTAAATCGGTGCCCCAGCTTCCTAGACGAGTGTAGTTTTCACGTTTGCGGTAAGTCAAGAAACTCACTAATTCAGTAATTGCTAGCATGATAGCGGCGATCGCAATATCTGGAGCCGCCGCCTGACCCGAAATTAGCGGCACCGCAGCACCCAAAAAATAACCACCCAACAAACAAATAATCATTACCGAAGTGCGTCGCCAAGGATTGGCCAACCAGTTCCGAAGATTGATGCTGATGTAGCCCAAAAGATTGCTGAGACGAGTGTTTTGCATGATCGGGGCAAAATTGCTGGTTGGTTTTAATTTTACCGGAACTCAGGTCGCTCTACCTTACCTACTGTTCCTAAAGTAGCAATGATTTGAGCACCATAGCTGCGATTATTGGTGCGGTTGTCTAAAATTGCGACCAAACCCGCCGATCGAGCAACTGTGGCGATCGATCTCTTTAACACTTTCATGCCCGCAGGCAATAAATATTGGCGAAACCAATCTTGGCGCTGCTGCTTATGGCCGCTGACTCTAGCTGCGACCAAAGGGTCTTCTACCGAAGGAATCGGCAAAGTGGCAATGATTAATAATTTGGGCAAAGGCAGCTCTTCTTGATGATTACACCAAAAATCCCAGCCTGTTACCAAAATATTTTGCGTTCCCAGACCCAGTTTTTCGACCTGTACTCGCGAACCATATTGAGCCGCGATCGCCGCCGCAGCCTGAGATTTTAGGGGCGTATCGCCCACCACAATTACGATAAATCCTGGGGCTGCTAATAGCTGACGGTGGATGAGTTCGATCGCCACTCGCACAAAAGCGGTCTGAAACATCGGGGTATTGGGCATTGGCATCCAGTTGGGCACATAGAGCTGGATGGGATCTAGGCTAATTCCGGCACCAAAGCGTACAGCGGTCATTTCGCCCAAGCCCAATTCTTGCCGAAAACTGGGGGCAGTAGTTTCGCTATCTAACACGTTGCCGATCGCTACACAGTTTTGCCGCGCCCAAATGGGAGCAAGTTCTATGCCCAGATCGATCGGGCGGGTAAATAAAGTCACCGAGCCTTGAGATCGATCTACTCTTGCCCAGCTCCAGCCTTTACTAAGCTGTTCCTGAAACTTTTGCCATATTAGCGGTAACTCTCGGTCAGTCAACAGCTCCTGTAAAATCAACAGCTCTGGTTCTCCTAGTAAATAACAGTCATAGGGATTCACCGGACGCTGGAAAATACTTTTGGTGAGCTGGACTCGTGAATCGATCGAGTCTGGTAATAATTCCCAATCGGTGGGTTTGATTTCGGCTTGGAGCCAATTTTGCGCCCAATGTTCTAATCGATCGGCTCCATCAATAATTACTGGGATGTCTAAATTTTTCTCTAGCCACACCTCAGGAGTCAACAGCAGCAAAGCATGAGGGCTATCAATGGCCAGGGATTTTTGCAGTTGAGGTAACTCGGTAGAAATTTGCTGTAGAACTCTGGATTCAGCCACGACCGCCACTGGTTTTTCCCAAAACAGAGCTGGGGTGAGGTAACTCGATCGATAGGGTGCTTGGGCGGCAGGTACACCGGTTTGAATGATGGCTGATTTGCCTAAACGCATAGCCCGCGCTACCAGCCGCGCCATACTTAGATGGTGCGGCCAACTTGGACTAGCGATCCCCACGGAGTCTAATCTTAAAATATCCCGTAGGGCAATATGAACCTGAACTTCTAATACCAAACTTTTGACCTAGCACCGAGTTGCGGAAGACTTTCACATTTTGCCACAGACTCCCTAGTCTGAACCAGAAGCCGTAAATTCTGGTTGACTATGTTTACCTGTTCTTCACGAAGGGCTTTTAGGTAATATCAAAGGCTATAATTTACCTTGGTAGATAAATGCTCTATCACCTCTATCCTTACAGGGAGTTGTCATGGTTATAGCCAAAGCCACAGCAGAAAAATGGGTTGCTGATCATGAGGTGTCTCTAGAAGAAAATCTCGAAGCATCCAGGCAAGAAAAACATTCTATTCTTACTCTATGTTTACCAGCAGAAACCTATCTGCATGTTACACCAGAGCAGTTTGAGGAGTTGGCGCGTGTGAATCGAGACCTGAGGTTAGAACGAAATGCCAACGGAGAATTAATTGTGAGTCCACCAACAGGCTGGGAAACTGGCGAACGAAACTTCAGTTTGACCGGACAAATGTATCGTTGGTATGAAAAAAATAGCCAGTTAGGAAAATCCTTTGAATCTTCGACTGGCTTTGTTTTGCCCAATGGTGCAAATCGATCGCCGGATGCTTCTTGGATCAGCAGTGCTCGTTGGAACGCTCTAACATCTGAACAGAAAGGGACTTTTCCCAATATCTGCCCTGATTTCGTAGTAGAGCTGCGTTCTGCTTCCGATAACTTGGCACCCTTGCAAGCAAAAATGCGGGAATATCTAGAAAATGGTGCGGTGTTAGGCTGGCTGATTGACCCCAAAAATTGCCAGGTAGAGATCTATCGAGCTGGCCAAGCGGTAGAAATTTTAGAGAAACCATCTGAGCTTAACGGCGAAAGTCTCTTGCCGGGATTGATAGTGAATTTACAGCAAATTTGGTCTGTTTAGGGATGTGTAACAGGATTTACCGGAACAGCTAAGTGAAAATCTAACGCTACAAGCCGTCATAATTGTGGTTCAATAAATGGTTCCTGGGTAACTTGAAAGCACATAGCCAAATTCCCCCTATAAATTTCAGATAACAGATTGCAATGACTCTTATCTCTCAACCCCGTCCCGGCCTGCAACACACAATGAGCCAAAATTGGCCGGGGTTGATCGCCGCCTATCGGGAATATTTACCAGTGACCGACAGCACCCCGATCGTCACTTTGCGCGAAGGTAATACCCCCTTAATTCCAGTACCCACCATTGCCGCAGCGATCGGGCGAGGCGTAGAAGTATTCATCAAATACGACGGCTTAAACCCCACCGGCAGCTTCAAAGACCGGGGGATGACCATGGCAGTCACCAAAGCCAAAGAAGCCGGGGCAAAGGCGGTTATTTGCGCCAGTACCGGCAATACCTCAGCGGCAGCAGCAGCCTATGCCATCCGAGCAGGCATGAAGCCTTTTGTATTGATTCCCGATGGCTATGTGGCCCTGGGTAAACTGGCACAGGCTTTGCTATATGGCGCTGAAGTTTTGGCCATTAAAGGCAACTTTGACGATGCCCTAGAAATTGTGCGGGAAATGGCCGAGAACTATCCAATTACCTTGGTGAACTCAGTGAATCCTTACCGCCTAGAAGGCCAAAAAACCGCAGCTTTTGAATTGGTCGATATGTTGGGCGATGCCCCAGACTGGCTATGTATCCCAGTGGGTAACGGCGGTAATATTAGCGCCTATTGGATGGGCTTTTGTCAGTTTCATCAGGCTGGTAAAGCTCAGAAACTCCCGCGCATGATGGGTTTTCAGGCGGCTGGTTCAGCTCCTTTGGTGAGCGGCGAAAAAATTAAGAACCCTGAAACCTTGGCTACCGCTATCAGAATTGGTAATCCGGCTAACTGGCAGAAGGCGATCGATGTGCGGGATGCCAGTAAAGGCGAATTTAATGCGGTCACAGATGCCGAAATTATTGATGCCTATCGGTGGCTAGCCGGTAAAGAAGGCATTTTCTGTGAACCAGCTAGTGCTGCTTCGGTGGCTGGCCTGCTCAAGGTCAAAGACCAAGTGCCCGATCGAGCCAAAATAGTCTGTGTTTTGACTGGCAATGGCCTGAAAGACCCGGAAACTGCCATAAAATCTAGCCTCAGCCAATGCCAAACCGGTATTGCTCCCGATCTAAAGTCGGTGGCTACGGCCATGGGCTTCTAGCCCATGCTACGATGTGAATCCTTATTAGTTACCGAATAACCCATGTTGCCAAAACGTGTTCAGTTTGACTCCACTTATGTAACCCTCAAGGCCGAAGAGCTGATCGACGCGGCTTCCAATCGCTACCGGATCACTGTACAGGTGGCTAGTCGCGCTAAAAAGCGCCACCGCTACGAAACCGAAAACACCGATGACCCAATGATTAAACCTGTGATGCGGGCGATTTTAGAGATGGCTGACGAGCTAACTCAACCAGAAATTTTGGGCGACTGATGCGCAGAAGGTGAAAGTGGATAGAACTTTCTGCTCTGGTGCTGGTTGGCGATTAGGATACAGCTCGACTGCTTTGCTCTACCCTGCTTTAATTGGGACAGATGATTGGGCGATCGAGCTTTCTAGCGCTGAATTGGCCGATTTCTGTCGGCTGCTGTATCAGTTGGCCGACAACATGCAACAAATGAGTTCTGAGCTAATGAGCGAAGAAAAAATTGACTGCGAAGTTGAAACTGAGCTGCTGTGGATGCAGGTTTCTGGTCTACCCAGCAACTACAGCTTGCGGCTGCTGTTACATTCTGGGCGCAAGGTAGAAGGTAATTGGCCTGCGGCGGTTTTACCAGAAATGATTGCAGCCACTAAGCGCATATTTTTACAAGATCCTGACTCTGTATCTTAGTCTAGGTTTTTTATCCGTGCTATTGCAGGATTTTTGGGGATTCGTCGAATTCTATTGGCGCTACCATTCACATCCCCCCTCTTAAATTTTATGTTCAACATGGTAGCGATAGAGAACTGAAGCTGGGTATTCAAGTTAAAGGAGCTGCCAAAGTTACTGTTTCAGCTAGCAAAATAAATAATGCAGGCTAGATGTGAGCAAAAAATAAGATTCCGTAAAAATTTGGGAATTCCCTCAAAATAAGCTGTAATATACGCTTCGTGGTCAACCTCAAAATTAATCCAGTGGCATAAGTTAATAATGAGATACAAGTCTGGTCTAACTGGTTATTTGATATGGTGGGCAATCGTGCCTGCTGTCTTGCTGATTCGTTGGCAGGGTAAATTTGTCCGAGACAGCGTGCAGTTAGCCCGCTACAATCCACCGCCGGAAGTGGCAGCTCTCGCTAAACAGGCCAATATGAGCGAGGATGGGCGGCGAGCTTTTTATTTGACCACCCCGACGATCGAAGCCAAGAAGGTGGGCTTGAAACTTTGTGATAACCACAGCACCGAAAAAACTGTGATTTTGGGTTGCTATGTATCCAGCAAGGGCATTTTTATTCAAAAAGTTACCGATCAGCGCTTAGCTGGCACCATGCAAGTTACAGCCGCCCATGAAATGCTCCATGCGGTTTATCACAATCATTTATCCGATGGAGAACAGAAAGAAATAGGTGCTGAACTAGTCAGAGTTTTTGAGGGTTTAAACAATCCTCGACTAAAAAAACTGATTCAAATTTACCGCGATCGCAATCCCAATCAGGTTAACAGCGAACTCCACTCTTTTTTGGGAACAGAGGTACCCAATCTCAGCCCCAAGCTAGAGCAACACTACGCCAAGTACTTTGTCGATCGAGCAACGGTAGTAGCCATGGCCCAAAAGAATGAGCAAACCTTTGCTCAAATTGTTAGCAAAGCCGAAGCGATCGATCGACAGCTCAAAAGCATGAAAGGAGATCTCGATCGGCGAGAACAACAGGTCAAAGAACAGGGCAGCAACATTGAACAACAGCGGCGGCAGCTAGAAAGAATTGGCAATCCTGATGAATACAATAGTCGCTTGACTAGTTTTAACCAACAGGTAAACGCTTACAATGGTCAGATCCAAATATTAAAACAACACATCACCAATTACAACAAACTGGTGAATTCTTATAATGCCTTATCTTCTGAAGAAAAATCCTTGAATGAATCTCTTCGTACCGGCGGCAGTCCACAGGTATTACCATCGGCACCCCAAGAAGTTGCCCCTGGCAATTCTCCGGGAAACTGATTCATAAACATTGACTCTACCCCAACTGGGTAGAGCTGTAATTCTGGATAGAAATACGAAAACCCCACACAGGGCGGGGTTTTGAATGATGCCAAGAACGAGACTTGAACTCGTGACACGAGGATTTTCAGTCCTATTTTATTTAGCTCTGTGAGTGCATTACAGAGATTCAAAATAATTCTTCCCCCAATCTTCCCCCAATGTAGAGAAAACTGGAGAACGCTAGAAATTAAAAACTGGTTGGCTACAGTGGTAAGCATAAGGTATGTTTGGGATAGATGGTTCTTCAAAAAAATCTTCAGTTTCGATCGAACAGCGGCAAAACTAATTCAATCGATGAAGTCACCCCTTGCCTTAACTGGTTGGGGGTGACTTCATTCTAGGGTAAGGGGTGCTAATCGTGTCTATTCATGTTCATTAGGGTAAAATTAGGGCATGTACCATGAGTCCCCGCCGCTATGCCACCCACTACCGAGATAGAAATGAAAGAGCTTCGTGACCTGGTGATTGGTCTGCGGGAAGAAATCCGGGTGGGGTTTGCCAACAATGACACCAAGTTTGCTGAGCTAAAGGCAGAAACGAACATGGGTTTTGCTAATGTGGATACCAAACTAGCCCAAATGGACACCAAGATATCTGACTTTAAGGGTGAAGTGAACACCCGTTTAGCTGAGTTGAAGGGTGAACTCAAAATAGTGAAGCAGCCGATCGAGTTCTGGGATTTTGTTAAGAAGTCGGCTGCTGCTGGTGTGATAGTAACTGTTGCCGGTGGGCTGTTACTTGCTGCGTGGAAGTTGGCTATTTTCGGAACCATCTAATTACTGTCTTTTTGCTCTGGCTTTCTGGTTGGTTTTGGCGGCGCTGTTTTTGGCTTTTGGGCTTGTTCGATCGCAGTCATCAAACAGGAGCAAAGCCGCTTCAATCCCTTGCCCGGTGTGACCCCTTCTTTCAGCTCCATTGCTTCCCCGTTAGTTTCTAGCCAGTCCAGCCCAGCTTTAACCACATCTACGCTCACATCTGTTTTGGTGCCAGCAATGGCTATTAATTGGATTATGGGGGCATCGTCAGGGATATTAGGGAAGTTGTCTAAGGCAATCTGTTTGAATTTAAGGGGGATATGGGTTCTAGCCATTGGTCTAACCTCTATTCTTCAAGCTGTTTAGGTGTTCGATCGCTAACCGGAACCGGCTGTTAGATGCCCCGGTATACTTGCCACCATTACCATTCAAAAAGCCTTTATCAGCCAAATATTGACCCAACTTTTCTCCAGTGTGACCAGCCGCCAAGCCATCGATGACCGCAGACTTCAAATCTGGTTCTCTCTGTAATCTATTGGCTACCTTCAAGACCTCGCTGTTAACTTCACCCGATGCTGATGTTGTCCTGATGGCGGGTGAGTGAGGTTTCTTGGCCGTGGGGATGGCGGTCAGTTTGGCTAACTGCTCTCTCAAATCAGCAACTTCAGCCCGCATATTATCCCAGTTGTCTCGATTGGCAGTTATCTCACTAACTTGGGCTTGTAGGTTCAGCAGGTCATCAATAATAGACTCGTTGGCTTTGTCTACATATTTTCTAACTACTTCCTCTATATCATTAGATGGTAATGGCTTGGGGACTGCTCCATCTATAGGTGCTACAGAGTCTCTATATATATAAATGGTGCCAGCTTCCAACATCTTATCGATCGCCTGATTCAGTAACCAGCCCATTGAATAGTTATGCGCCCTGGCTAAGTCGGCAAATAATCTTTTCTTGTCCTCATCTACTAGCACCGATAGGATCGGTTTCTTGTTGTCACCCATAATTACTTCCTGTTGATAGCATCTATATATACATATTATACGCATATCCTACAGGCAATCTATATACACATATTTTATCTGTACAATCCTACATATAAACAATTTCTATGTATATCCTATTGATATCTATAGATGCATAGACTATACTGATGTATGTAGACAAACGAAAGCGACCGGTAACTTTGACGGGGAACCGATCGCCTTCACCCCAACCACAGTAAGTAAATGGAGTAATCCCAGTATGCAATTAATTCAGGCCAAAATCACGGGGCAGCCCAGAGTAGTTCAAACCAAACACGGTGAACGATCGGTAGTGGATGCTAGAGCAGCAAATGGGGAAAGCCTCACAATCTGGCGACCAGCCAATGACCCCGCAGTGATGAGACTCGCCAATGGTGAACGAGTACAGTTGGCGATCGACAGTAAGGGCAAAGTTTCTCTTGTTGAGACGGCTTTCGATCGAGCTGAAGCAAACCGTCCCGAAATTAGCCCTATGGTCAGCGGCCAAACCATACCAGCTAGACCAATGGGGTTTAATGTTACTGCACCATTTGAAGCTGAAACTAAGTTACGCCAGCAGTTAACAGCAGCCGCACCACAACCACAAACCGGAAGCCGTTCTGCTGAGATTTCGGAGTATGTTGCCAAGCTGGGCAAGCTTTACGACCATTGTCTGACCACTGCTCAAGGTAGTGAGCCGGTGGCGTTGGTCATATTTCAACAGTCGATCGAACACTTTTCGCTTTAGATTTTGCCTTTAGTGTCTACTCCATCTATATCATCCATCGCTTACCCTAACCAGTTGCCGTCTTAAGAATTATCGCAACATTAAGTAACCAAGGTGAATTAATTATAAAACGCCTTTGAGGCTGGGCAAGGATTTGAAGTGATTCCATTTTATAAATAATTGGCTGCGCCTAGGGTGCGTGTGACTTTCTAAGGAGAAAATTTACCAGCCTCTATTTTCCGTTGGTGCTGCTAGCCTTGATCGGCCTGTCTGATTTTTATTTTCAGAAAGTCACACGCACCCCTGCGCCTAATTATTGACAACGTTGATTAGGGTTGATGGTTAAAATGCACAGATTGATGCTGGCTTTATTGGACAAACTTTATTTGTAATTTGATTCCCAAAAAGATAGAGAGTATCCAACTTAATCAAAGATGCCAATGGTTTTATATCACTGATTTGATTTCCATGAAGAAAGAGAAAGGTCAATCCAGGTAAAGATGCTAATGGTTTCACATCACTGATTTGATTGTTATTGAGAGTGAGGTGAGTTAAGTTATTCAAAGATACTAATGGTTCTAAATCTATTATTTGATTATTACTGAGATAGAGATTATTTAAATTAATTGAAGACACCAACGGCTTTATATCTATTATTTGATTGTTACTGAGATCGAGTTTGGTCAGATTATTCAGAGATGCTAATGACTGTACATCCATTATTAGATTATTACTGAGATCGAGTTTGATCAGATTGGTCAGAGATGCTAATAACTTCACATCTCGTATTTGATTTTGACCGAGACTGAGTTCAGTGAGATTAGTCAGAGATGCTAGTGGCTGTAAATCATCTATTTGATTTCCAGAAAGAGAGAGAGTATTCAACTTATTCAAAGATACTAACGGTTTCAAATCATTAATTTTACTGTAATTGATAGCGAGGAAGGTCAATTTTTTCAAAGATACTAATGGTGTTACATCACTTATTTTATTGTGGCCGACAGCGAGAAAGGTCAATTTTTTCAAAGACATTAATGGTGTCACATCACTTATTTTATTTTGATTGAGGTTGAGGATAGTCAAATTATTCAAAGATACTAAAGGTTTCACATCAATTATTTTATTTTGATCGAGACTGAGGTGAGTTAACTTAGTCAGACCAGCTAAAGGTTTCACATCAATTATTTTGTTTTTACCAAGACCAAGGCTAGTCAACTTAGTCAGAGATGCCAAAGGTTTTGCATCACTTATTTTATTTTCATCGAGATCGAGGCTAGTCAACTTAGTTAGAGATGCCAAAGGTTTTGCATCTACTATTTGATTATTATTGAGATCGAGTTTGGTAAGATTACCCAGAGATGCCAAAGGTTTTGCATCCACTATTTGATTATTATTGAGAACAAGTTCAGTTAATTTAGTCAGAGATTCTAGTGGCTTCACATCTCTTATTTGATTAAGAGTGAGATTGATATAGGTCAAATTAGTCAAGGATGCTAACGGTTCCAAATCACTTATTTGATTGTAGATGAGGTAAAGACTAGTTAAATTTATTAATTTTGAATTTGCCAATTGACAATTTTCGGTTTCAGCTTCTTCCAACAGTAAATTAATCGTCTTTCTGGTTTCAGCAGATACTGATAGTTTCTCCTCACACCATTGAGCAAAGTTTTTCATCCTGACCGGCTGCCTTGGTGCTGCAGCTATTGGCAAGGCAGACACAGAGAATATTAGTATTCCGAAGAGGGCAGAGATTGTTTTTGTTGCTGGCATATAGATTGACTGGATTTTTTTAACTGTTGTTTCTTTACTCAGTGAGATCAAAGATTAAATTCCTTAGGATTCAGATTTATAAGAATACTTGTAAAGTAACCATAAAAGTCGATGGATTGGCACTGAAATTTGTTGATTGCTCAATTAACCTATACAAAAAGGGGGCTATACTAGCCTATCACAATCTCATGCTAATGAGCAACAAATGGCAATATTAGAAAGCAACAACCAATTAAAAGTTTTACAAAATTCACTGGTGACTATGGGCTGTTATGGTTAACGCATTTGGATTGCCCTCCGCCCTCTAACTCGCGGACAATAGCCCATAATCCATAGGCATCGTAGAGAATATCCCTTGCGCCTAACAGAATAGTGACATTATCCTTGGTGATTTTGGCGAGAGATAGAAATAGGTGCAGCTCTTCATTTGTGAGCATTTTGCCATTCACCACGCTCTGATTATGAAGTCTTACCAAATTCACAAAGGCTACATTCATGGAGATAGTAACCCCTTCCAATGCTCTATTTCCAATATCTTCTAGTCGCTGCCTCATTGCCTCAACGTCAGCGATATATTTTTCAAAATTGGCTTCAAGTAACATCGCTTGCCTTTTTGCTTCCTGAGCTGTATCCCAAGCCATAACACGCCCTTCCCATTGGTTAGACCTTGCCCAACCATCGAAGCTGCCTGAACTCCGCTTTTTTCCTCCATCATCCGCTTTCTTACCCGTTTTTTGATCGTAAAGCCGCTGGGCTGCCACCATCGATCGATTCAAGCCCAGGTCACGGTAGCAGGTATATGCCAAATATTGTTTGTCCGTTTCGATCGGTAGTCTATCCATCATTTATTTCCAAAATCAGAGGTTTTATAAAGTTGTCCGCAGTCTTCACCAATTATTCTTAGCCAGTAAATAGGCCAAGATAATTTCCTGGACTTACACAGGTCGCCTGTTTATTCTCTTGGATTGCGAGTAGTCGATCGATTAGTTCTCTCCAAGTCATTGTTTTGCTCCTTAATTTTGTTCGTACTTGCTTTCGACTAATTTCAGCTCATCAGCCCGAAAAGTTCTCCAGAGCATTGGCGGCTGTTTCAGGTTAGGTTCTCTGGGAATCTTGTTGTCCCAAAGAACCTGAATCCCCTTGTCGGTAATGGCTTCGATTGTGCCCACGTCGGCAGCTCTAACCATGAAATTGTCTAGTAGGGTTACTCGATCGCCAATGTGGAATGTTTGGCCGGTGGGTTCTGGTGCTGAGATAATCTGCACGATTGCCGATCGCTTGGCCTTAACTATTTCGGTGCCAGAGTCCAAAACCAAGCCATCACCATCTACGCTGATTACTTTCAGGGGTTTACCACTTTTGCCGGTAACGATCGACCCTTCCAAAATTTCCAGCATGGTTAGACCTCATCCAAATATTCAGAAAGATCCTGTTCTTTTTCCTTGTCTGGGAATGAGTCAAAATTCTCGTCATTCCGGTCATTCCGGTCATTTTGAGGCTGTAATGGTTGCTGAATGTCAGTTCCAGGAAATGACCGCTTTTCATTTTGATTTTCATTCCGGTCATTCCGGTCATCATTCTGGTCATCGCCAATGACCGCTTTTGAGTCGCCCGAAATTCCGGTCATTTTCTGGTCATACCCTAAACCCTCTCCCTGACTGACTTTGTGACCGGATGACTCGAATGACTCGATTTTTAGGGCACGCTGCACATTGATAATTTTCGCCGCCGCTGTTCTAGTTCGGTTTACCAAAATGCCAACTTCTTTCAAGTCTGGAATCAATCGATCTAACTGCCTGTTTAGGGCGATCGGACTGCGTGGCCATGCTTTAAGCTGAGTGTCACCGGGTTCTGCCTTGTTTTCTAAGTCTGCCAGCAATTCAGCAGCAGTACCCTTGTAAACACTCGGGAGGGGGTAATCTTTCATTAATTTACTTAGGGCACTAGCTAGGGGCGATGAGTCCAGCACAATATCTCTGGCCTGTGATCGACTCCTGTTAAACACCTCTAAGAACTCGCCACCCTCTAGCCCTAATGCTTTCTCGGCAGCGATCGAGAATAAGGCATAATCCGCCATTCTTGGCAGTTTCTCTGGTTTGGTATTTGGCAATTCGGCCAATGTTTGACTGAGTGCTGTTAACATTGCCCCAAGTATTTTGGGTCTGGCTGCTTCTACCTTGGCGGATAATGCCCCTTGTGCTAGTCTTTTGCCCTCCGTGATTTCGCCCAACTGCGCCATCAGAACCCGATCGGCTAAATCATCCCGTGTGACTAAAGCATCGATCGCGGTGATAATTTGGGGTCTGGTGAATTCAAGTGTTGTTTCTTCGACAGTGGTGTTAAGAGTCCTGGTGCTGTAACCGAAGTTGGTAGCCATTCGGCATAGGTCATCGGACTGGTCAGGCGAAATATAGCCAACGTTGTCAAAAGCCAGTAACCACCTATTTACAGCGGAAGCTGCTAGGCTTCTGATGTCATTCCCCAGCTTAATCAACCCACCCTTACCAGGATCTACTAGTCCTTTTATTATCTCGGTCGCCGCTGTTTTGCCAGAACCTCGAACAGCGGATATAACCAGTACTGGGTAGGTCTTGTTAGGGCAGAAGCAGAATAGCAAAAAGGTAATAATCAGTACCCATGAATCACCTTCAGCATTAATCAGTTCTTTCAGTTCATTCAGCGATCCATCTTCAACTGGCATAGGCAATGCCAGCAAAGATTCTGGTCGAATGAATCTAACTGGTGGTTCTGCGACAATTCGCCATCCCTGAGCATCGATCTCTACTGCTGACCAATCGGGTGAACCCAAATCTAGATAGATTTTGCCTTGGTGTTCGGCGGTTCTGAGATTGACTTCCCGCACTTTTTTCGATCGAACTGCCTTAGCATCCAAAACCCCTAAGACCTCAGCCATTGCATTAGCATTAATGGCTTTTTCTTCGGAATCATAAAACTCACCTGTCAGCCATAACCTGAATGCTCTTGACCGAATAGAGTGTGTTTCTCTGCATCCATCCACTCGAATATCTGCATAGGTTGCCTTGTCTGGAGTGCAGAAGTATTCAGCGGCAAATGCTAGCTTCAGGACTCTTTCAGCAATAGTGCCCTTATCCTCTTTCTCTGATTCATCTTTGGCCGCTTCCTTTGCCTCTGGCTTGGTATTGAATGCTAGCCCGGTGAATTCTTCAACAGAAATGATACTGGCTAAAATCGTGTCTCTGGCAACGTGTCGATCGAGAATATCATCAGCCAAATCGCGCCCGTCACTGGGCTTTGACCAGCCTTCAATCTCCCCAGCTAGGCAATATCCATCAATCTGGCTGTTAAAGTCTCTGGCAAAGTTGGCGATGTATTTCAGTCCTGCGCTGTCTCTGTCTGGGCAAAGAACCAACCGAGCGCCGGTTAAGTCTTGAGAGTATTCACCATAACTTTTGTAGCCACCAGAACCGCCGATTGTGGTGGTGGCTGGGATACCGATCGACCACAAAGCATC
>JAAFHZ010000190.1 GCA_013297675.1 Synechococcales cyanobacterium bin59.metabat.ball.084
CACGATTGGGGATCGATCGACCCACACCCTGCCTGATCGATCGGCGATCAATTTCGGCTGGGGTGGGCGGGTTTTTATTTGATGTTTTGGGATGGGGAAATGGTTTATGGATAAACCCGCCCCTACGTTTTTACGTTTTGGGGATCGATCTGCGATCGATTTGGGATACGTTTTTACGTTGGGTTGGGTTTGATCCATCATTTTGATTGATTAACTGTTTTTCATGGCGTTGATCAATTCTGCGGCTACTTCGGGACGAGAGAACTCGGGGGGTGGCAACTCGCCTTGGCGTAACAAATCGCGTACCTTGGTGCCCGATAAATGTACCCGTTGCTCGGGGGTGCTGGGGCTGGTTTTGGTGGTGGCCATCGATTTGGTGACGGTGCAATAGAAGGCGTGCTCAAACTTCATGGGCACAATGCCTAATTCGCCATCGGCAAACTCATCAAAAATGTACTGGGCATCGTAAGTGCCATAATAGTCACCAACTCCGGCATGGTCACGACCGACGATGAAATGGGTACAGCCATAGTTCTTGCGAATGAGGGCGTGGAAGATGGCTTCGCGGGGGCCAGCGTAGCGCATGGCGGCGGGGTTAATGCCCAAAATTACTCGATCGAGCGGGTAGTAGTGCTCCAAGATAATTTCGTAGCAGCGCATCCGCACATCTGCCGGAATATCATCTTCTTTGGTGGCTCCTACTAGGGGGTGTAGGAATAAACCATCCACGGTTTCCATGGCACATTTTTGAATGTATTCATGGGCGCGGTGAATGGGGTTGCGAGTTTGGAAGCCTACGATTGTCTTCCAACCTTTATCTTGGAACATTTTCCGCGATACCGCCGGGTCTAGTTGATAGGTAGGAAACAGGGGATGAGCTTCGCGTTCTAGTAACCAAATTGGACCAGCTAAGTTTACTTCGCCTTGATCGTAGACTACTTTTACGCCGGGGTGCTTGGCATCTTCGGTGAGATAAACTTTGGCGGCTTCGTGTTTTTTGTCGTAGCTATACTTTTCGCTGAGTTCCAAAACCCCAATAAATCGACCAGTGGGATCATCTAAACGCACCAAACCACCAACCGTCAACGGTTCTGCGACAGCGCTAGTAACAGAAAGGGTAATGGGAATAGACCAAGGTAAACCGCTGGCCATACGCATGGTATCTACCACGGGCTGGTAGTCGGCTTGGGTCATAAAGCCAGTTAAAGGACTGAAGGCACCGATCGCAATCATCACTAAATCAGAGCAAGCTCGTTCGTCTAAAGTAACCCGAGGCAATGATTCAGCTTTGCTGAGTAATTCGGCTTTTTGGCTAGCAGAGGCTATCCGATTAATTAATTCGCCGCCGTGAGGGGCGATGTTAGTATGTTGACTCAAAATAACTCCTAGTATTTTTGGGGAATAAGGTTGTAGTAGATAGCAAATATAGTAAATAGCTATTTTATTAATCTATTTTAGGGTGGGCTGTTGGCGGACGAAGTGCCCACTACCTATGAATCTTGGTGGTGTCTGGGGATATTTCTAGCCTCCTTGACACTCATCTAATCTATATTTCTTTAATGACAATCTTGTCACCTTGTAGTTCACCGACTAATACTAAATCAGTCACGCCTACGAATAAGCCATTTTCCAAGACACCAGGAATATTGTTCAAAGTCTTTTCTAATTCAGCCGGATTATCGATCGAGCTAAATTTTACGTCAATTACCAAGTTTCCTTGGTCTGTTACCACTGGTCCAGCTTTGCGCACACCCATGCGCAGCTCTGGCACTCCACCAAGTTTAGTAATTGCCCGCATTACCGGAGTCACGGCCATTGGCAATACTTCCACTGGCAGCAAGAAAGTAGAGCCGAGTTTATCGACCATTTTGCTGCTGTCTACTACCACAATGAATTGTTCAGCGAGAGAATCAACGATTTTTTCTTGGGTGTGAGCAGCACCACCGCCTTTGATCAGGTTTTTGTGAGGGTCTACTTCATCGGCTCCATCGATCGCAATGTGGATTACTTCGGCTTCATCCAAAGTGGTCAAAGGAATACCAAATTTCTTGGCCAGAACAGTGGCTTGGAAGGAGGTAGGGATACCTTGAACATTGGTGAGTTCACCCGAGGCAAGGCGTTTGCCGATGAATTCGATCGCGAAGGCGGTGGTAGAACCAGTGCCTAGACCAACAACGGTGTTGGATTGAACGCGGGCAGCAGCGGCTTTACCCACTTCTTGCTTCATCAGGTCTTGAGGAGAGGTCATCTTTCAGTTAGCTTAAAATTACTTAACCTAAGATTACCAGAATGCTTGCCAGGGTGTCCGCTGGTTTGCTCGATCGAACTAAGGTCAAAGTGTTACATACTAGCCCATGATTAAACAGTGAAAGCGTTTAAGAAAGAGAAATTCCGCATGTAGTACTAACTATCATTAAATACGACAACTCACTGGGCAATCATGAGTAAATGTTCTTAGTGAACACCCCCTTTACTGGTAGATTTAGTAGAGTATTCCTATTAGTCTTTTCTGTGTGAAGAAATTAAGCACTCTGAAGAAAACAATACTATCACTGGAACTTTCTATATGCTTCTGCGTGCTATTGCCTTCCTGCTGCTTGTTGTAATGACGGCCACAGTTGTTGTGACCCAAAATTCCTGGACGCATAAAATGGTATCAGAAGCCAAAATATCGATTATCCAGCGCTTTCCCTACGGAGTCCTTCGCAATTACCCAGAAATTTCCATCGATAACAACGGCGGCAAAAATTTTGCTGGTTTGGCTCTGCCTGCCCCAGATCGCGCACGCATCACTGAGATCTTAAAATCAAAAAACATCATTGCGGCCTCACCTTTTAAGCCACCTGCCAAGCCACTCTTTATTCTGCATGATACTGGCACAGATTTGAATAACAAGAATTTAGAGAATCACCAAAAAGAAGCCAGAGGCCCACTGGGGATTGGTGCTAGTGTGTTCCTACCCCGCGAGGGTGCCGCGTTGGTTACTCGCCCAGATTTTTATGAACGCAGTCGTCCAACCACTACAGAGTTTGAAAAAGCGGCGGATGTGTTGGGTCGAAGTCAACGAGAAAATCTGTTTCGGCAAATCTGGCGATCGACTCCTGAAGATATTCGTCAACAAACTTTGGATCAAGTGTTGAGTGATAAGAATTTACAGCCCAATGAAATTGAAACAGAGCGAAAAACTGCCACAGCCCAACTGAATAGCTCTGGAGAGAGGGTTTTTACTACGGCTGTCTGGACGGTGGAAGAAATTTGTAAAATTTCTAAGGATGGGGCTGCTGAATTGAAAGCACCTTGTGCAGAGGTGCAGAAGTATTTTGATCGGCGCAATCAGCGGGTGAGTAGTTCGGTGCCGATCGAGATTGTGCAGCCCGGAGGTCAAGGCAGTAGTTGCAGCGTCGGCAGTGCTGGTGCCATCCCTTTTAAAAATCCCCCTTATTCTGTTGATCAATACAACAATGTCATGCTGCAATATTTGCGGGCAGCTTTGATTGCTGGTAAATATCCCGAGGTCACTACTCACTTTGTTCTCGATCATGGATTACCAGATAGTCATTGTGATCCGCGCTGCTTCAACATGAATAAATTATATCGATCGATCGCGGTGGAACTGAGACACCCCCCAGATAGTAGCTACGGCATTAAGCCTAGTTATGGCACTAAATCTGGTACCAATAATATCTGGTGGGATAATCGGTTTTGTTATAGCAAGCCACCGCAATAAAACTAAATCTTTGATAGACCAGGGTTTGATGACTGCCTGATTAAATTACGACCCCGATCGACCCACTATGAGATAATTGGGCAGTTCAAGCGTCTGGCAAAAAAGGAGCATCTTATGGTGAAAATCGGCATTTTAGGACTTGGGACTGTGGGCACCGGCACCGCCCAAATTTTGCTAGATCCGATCGGTCGCCATCATCTGCTGGGCAAAGTCGAAATCGCCAAAGTCGGCGTACAGTCGATCGATAAACCCCGTAACGTGCAGCTAGCACCGGAGACCTTGACCAGCGACCTAGACTCGATCGTCTCTGACCCCAATATCGACATTATTGTGGAAGTGATGGGCGGCATCGAACCAGCCCGCAGCTTGATATTAAAAGCAATTGCTCACGGCAAACACATCGTCACTGCCAACAAAGCCTTAATTTCTCGCTTTGGCGACGAAATCTATACAGCCGCCAACCAAGCCGGAGTCTATGTGATGCTAGAAGCCGCTGTAGGTGGAGGCATTCCGGTAATTCAACCCCTCAAACAATCCTTGAGCGTCAATAGAATTAACCGCGTGACCGGCATTATTAACGGCACCACCAATTACATTCTCACCCGCATGACCGAAGAAGGCGGAGAGTTTGCCGATATTTTGGCCGATGCCCAGGCTCTCGGCTACGCCGAAGCCGACCCCACCGCCGATGTAGATGGCTTGGATGCGGGGGATAAAATTGCGATTTTGGCTTCCTTGGCCTTTGGCGATCGCATTAAACGCGAAGAAGTCCACTGTGCCGGAATTCGCAAAGTAGGAGCAACCGATATTGCCTATGCAACTAAGTTGGGTTATGTCATCAAGCTGCTGGCAATCGCCGAACGTAGTCCCGATGCCTCAGTGGCCGTCAGAGTTCATCCCACTCTGTTACTAAAATCTCATCCATTGGCCAGCGTCAACGGAGTTTTTAACGCCATTTTAGTAGAAGGCGATCCGTTAGGTCAGGTGATGCTATTTGGCCCCGGTGCTGGTGCTGGGGCAACGGCCTCTTCGGTAGTTTCTGATATTGTGGTGGTGATTGGAGCCATGCTCAGCAAAAGTAGTGGAGATGCCATGAATCCGCTGATGAACTGCCCTCATCAAAAATACGCCACTATGTCCTTGTTAGAGAACTTAGTGGGGCGCTTTTACGTGCGCTTCCGCACCAAAGATTTACCAGGGACGATCGGTTACATTGGCACAACCTTTGGCAATCACCATGTCAGCATCGAATCGATCGTCCAAACTTCGGTCAGCAAAAACGGTGCCGAGATTGTGGTAATTACCGGCGAAGTTACTGAGTCTAACTTCCAACAGGCTTTGAAGGCGATCGAACAACTACCAGCAATCCAAAGCATTCCGGCAATTTTAAATGTGGTGAGATAGCTTACCGAGCCTTGTACTTAGCTACATCTAAGATCGTCTGATACTCTTTGAGCTTTTCTTGAGCTTTAGGATATAGCGGATCAGTATTTGGGATGGTTTTTAGCAAGGAGATTGACTTGTTCCACTGCTCCACAATTTTTCTCCAATCTTCTTTGGTAGTAGCACTTTGGCTGGCTAAGGTAGCACTATTGGCAAAATTGATTGCACCATGGTAAATGCCGAATTCACTGCGGGGATAAGGCTTTGGTGGGATGGTCGTAGCAGGTAAAGGGGCTGGCAGACCATTTGGTGCTAAGGCATTGCCCGCAGATCCTGGCTGAGAAGTGGAATTAATCCAAGCATTCAAACCAAGTGCAATACAAAGCAAACTCAACAAAGTAAACAAAACTGCTAAGGGATGAATTGCGCTCAAATGCGCACCAGTTCGTTCATATAATTCACTCAAGCCAGTGCGGCCTTCTAAACCAGTATTGGCCGTCAGGATAGAAGAGGATGGGGGCTGGTAAATTTCACCAACTGAAGACATTAGATCAATCTCTAAAGCTTCACTAGTTGCTGGATCTGCAACCAAGCGAGAGCCAATCTCGGCATCCACACTTTCTTCGGCTTCGCCAATATAAGTCTGTCGATCGATCGTGGCGGGAGTAGAGTTAATTCGCTGTAAAGCTTGCTGCTGAATTGACCAGTACTCACTGCTAGCCATTTTTACCAGCGTGGCATGATGCAGAGCTGGGTGGTTGACAATGTTTTCTTGGATCGCCAAAGAGTTGTAACCAGCCAACCCATCTAGTAGTTCATCTGGACTATTTAAGTGCCGACTGAGC
>JAAFHZ010000191.1 GCA_013297675.1 Synechococcales cyanobacterium bin59.metabat.ball.084
GGTTGTAGGACTAGAAACTGTTGACATAGAGAAACTTCCTTCAAATACTCTTAACAATCCTATTTGAGCATATTTTCTATTCTTCCGCACTCATTTGTTACAAAATGTGTGCGGTTGCCCTAAGAATTAGACAGTTTTTATCGCTTGTACTTCACTCGTATTATCATATTGCCTGAACCCCCAACTGTAGCTTCGATAGGAATTCCATAAACATTTGATCCCAAACTTAATCCTGCTTTCTGTGACATTTGAATTTCTATCTCATCAATACCACTTGTTTGTCCTTGTACAATGATATCAATTGCAGCTTGCTTTTGAGCTTCAATGCTACCAGAAACTGACATAACAGAAGATAGACTATCTTGTACTCTCCTTGCTCTTTCCTCAAGATCAGAAATAAGAATAGGCATCCAATACCTCCGTTTCATCTCAGCATTACTTTTTTCTAGCTCAGCAGTAATTCTGTCGCAATCATCTGGAGTTAATGTCATGTTAAAAATCTCTCCTAACCTAATGCAATTAATAGACTTGTTGGGTAATATGCGAATACTTGAGTTTAGCTGTCAGTCTAACAAGTCATTAGACTGAATCGATTCCGCCTAACACCCCGAAACGGGATCATAGATAGAAATCTTTCCGCCTAACACACCCTTATAAGGTTATTAGACGGAAATACGTCAGCCTAACATCCCTAATCAGCATATTAGGCTGACAGGATTCAGCATAACACCCTATCCATTTTCTCGGAATAGCAGTATAAAATCTTAACAAGCCCAGTAGTTAATTTGTTTTGCTTACCATGGAAACCCCTCCTAGGAAATTGCTTGATCAAGTCCGTGATGCCATCCGGCTGAAGCATTATTCCTATCGCACAGAGCAAACCTATGTTCAGTGGATTCGACGTTACATTCTGTTTCATAACAAACAGCACCCTAAAGACATGGGAGTTCCAGAAATTGAAACTTTTCTCACTTACCTGGCCACAACAGAAAACGTTGCTGCATCTACGCAAAATCAAGCATTCAGCGCTCTGCTATTTCTTTATCGACATGTCTTGAACCTTGAACTTGACGATCGCATTGATGCCCTAAGAGCCAGAACATCTCGTTACCTACCCACAGTTCTGACTCCAGAAGAAACCAAAGATGTCATCAAACGGATGTCTGGAGTGCATCATTTGTTGGCAGTCTTACTCTATGGCAGCGGTCTTCGACTTCAAGAAGCCTTACAACTACGCATCAAAGATCTCGATTTAGCCCAGCACCAAATTGTCATCAGAAACGCTAAGGGTAATGAAAGCCGCGTTACCGTTTTATCTGAAAGCGCTATTAGCCTGCTGCCGCAGCACCTCCAGCAAGTTAAGAAACTGCATTTATCCGATTTGAACCAAGGCTATGGCGCAACTCAACTTCCTTTTGCCTTGGCTAAAAAACACGAAAATGCCAGCCGTGAATAGATTTGGCAATATGTTTTTCCGTCGTTGACCTTAAGCAAAGATCCGCGCACAGGGCAGGTACTTCGTTATCATTTGCATCCAAGCGGATTACAAAAAGCTGTTAAGCAGGCCGTGCGATCGACAACCATCCAAAAGCGCGTTAGTTGCCATACATTCCGACACTCATTTGCCACTCATCTACTACAAAAGGCTATGACATTCGTACTATCCAAGAACTTTTGGGACACAAAGATGTCAAAACCACCATGATTTATACCCATGTAATGAATCGTGGTGGTCGAGGCGTTATCAGTCCATTGGATTAGATATTACCCCAACACCGGCATTACTGGATGCAAATAGAAAGCAAAGCCCAGCACCAAATATGCCGCTAACAGCAAAGTACCTTCTAACCAGTTCGATCGCCTTCGGTGCTGATCAACATATAGATTTTATTCTCATCGCTCCTAATCGCAATCAGTGTTCTACAGGCAAGCTCGTAAAGCCGCAGGCAATTCAGCATATTGAAAACTGAAGCCCCGATCGAGCAACCCCTTCGGCAACACCTGTTGACCATCCAAAACTACCG
Source organism: Synechococcales cyanobacterium bin59.metabat.ball.084 (assembly GCA_013297675.1). Lineage (GTDB taxonomy): Bacteria > Cyanobacteriota > Cyanobacteriia > Cyanobacteriales > Chamaesiphonaceae > JAAFHZ01. The sequence continues at coordinate 2,025 of JAAFHZ010000191.1, forward strand.
TAGCTCCCTCACCCAACATCGTTTCCAACACAAAGCCGGGTACCGGCATCCAAGAAGGTCTGGCCATCACTGCTCCCAACTGTACACATAAATCCTTCATCTTCACCGGCTGCGGCGCAGTGGCGTTAAAAGTACCCGACATACTGGCATCCTTCAGCCCCGCCAAAATCATCGCCACCACATCATCTACCTGAATCCAAGAAAACCACTGATTGCCAGTGCCGATCGGGCCGCCCATAAACATTTTAAAAGCAGGCAACATTTTGGCTAAAGCTCCACCGTTACCCAACACAATGCCAAACCGCAAAACCACCGTGCGAATCGAGGCAGTTTTGGCTGCTGCTTCCCACTTCTGACAAATTTCTGCCAAAAAATCATTGCCCGCCGGACTAGATTCATCAAAGCTGGCAGTCTCACTAACCCCGTAATAGCCGATCGCCGAAGCGCTAATTAACACCTGGGGCTTATTGGTGGCTTGCTGGATCGCCTCCACAATTTTCTGAGTACCTAATTCCCGGCTATCTAAGATAGTCTTTTTCTGCTCAGCGGTCCATTTCTTCTCAGCGATCGGCTCTCCAGCCAAGTTAACTACTGCATCACAGCCCTCGATCGACTTTTGCCAGTCACCGGTTTCTAATGGTCGATATTGCACTACCTGAGCCTGGGGAAACTGAGCTTGAGCTTTGCTGGCATTGCGGGTCAAAACCAACACTTCATCCCCTTGCACCAACAGCTTTTCGACTAATTTGCTGCCCACAAAACCTGTGGCTCCGGTAATAGCTACTTTCATACAATTCATATTTTTATTTATTCATAGGATTATAGCGCTGTTGCGATTTATAGCGAAACAACAACCCAGAAAGTTAAGATCAGAACGGTTATTATAGAAACCAAAATTTGGACTGTCATCATGTCTGCACCCCAAGCTGATTTTCTTAGCCCCGGCCACCTCAGCCAAGTTCATCACATCGCCTTAAACGTGGCCGATATCCAGGCAGCCAAACATTTCTATGGTCAAATCTTGGGTCTACAAGAGTTACAGGGAGCCGAAATCCCCAGCAGTATTGCCCAGCTTGTAGCAAATGGCCAAGTGGCCAATTTTCGCACTCCCGATGGACTCATTTTGGACTTGTTTGCCGAGCCGGAATTAACGCCGCCAAATGCCGACCCCACAGTACAATTCACCCGCGCGAACCATCTAGCTTTTAACATTGACCCGCAATTATTTGATTTTGCGGTGCAGGTTCTCCGCAGTAACAACATCAAAATCGAGGGTGAACCAATTATCCGATCGACCGGAAGAGGTGTTTATTGCTATGACCCAGATGGCCTCATGATCGAAATTCGCTGCGATTCGGTGTAAATCTAAGCTTAAAAAATGCTCTGAAATTACAAGCTTAATCTAACTTGCTGGCATTCCAGAAAATTGATAAATTTTGATCACAGTGTCTTCGTAATATATTTTACTATCGGGGTGATTTTTGGCATAAGTTTCGCAGAGAGCCATCGCCGAGGCTTGTAATTTACCGCGCCCAATGCTCGATCGATAGTTGTTGTAAACTGGGTCATTTAGAGTAGAAAAGGGCACATCAGCGAACTCTTGATCGCTGCTGAAAGGCTGTTTCTCTACCATCACAAAAATATTGCTGGTTTTAAACGGGAGCTGAAAAGCTGGTGACTCTACCGGTTCTTGATACTGCTGAACAAATTTAGCCAAATCTTCATACCAGCCCTGCTGGAAGCTCTGAGACAACTGCTCATTAGGAGCTACCATAGTCCAGTTTTTATATGGAAACCGTCGAGAAATCTCTAGGGTCTTGCGGGCAGAAGCTTCGTACTCCAAGCGCTCGATCGCCACATCGGTTGGCCAACCAAAATTCAAGGCCAAACCCAAAATAATCGCCAACATGGTCACTGCTGTCCAATTGCCTAATAAGCCCTTTAAAATACTTTCGATCAGTAAGAACAAAATACCAAGCAATAAGCTGAGAGCGATCGGCAAGGTGCGCAAAAACACCGGGTCAATCATCAATTGCTGACCGGGCAAAGCCACCAACAGCGCAGCGCTCAACCAAGTAATCACAATAGCCACCAAGGCCACTGGCCGCCCTACAATAATGCCAATACCACCAACCAAGAGCAGCAGCATTAAAGGCGGAGCAGTCATCAGCAGCATCAAAATACAGCAAGTGCCACTAAGTAAACCGTCGAAGCGACGAGCTGGCTGAACGATTTGGATCGCGGCGGTTAAGCCCAAAATGACAAAGATTACTCCCAACTCTAATTCACCCGGATTCCACTGCCGAATCCAGCCGTGATTGAGGCTTTCCAAGATATTTCCTAGCCAAGCCTGAGTGCGTTCTGCTTGATCGGAGGCAATCTTGCCCGACCAAGTGAATACATAAACTCCCAATCCCAACATTCCAACGATGCTAGCAGCCAAGTTATCAGAGAGTTTCCATAAAACATAACCCAAGGCAGCTACCAACCAGCAGCCCACGATCGCCAGGGTAAAGTGCTGGGTATGAATTGGGTTGGTGCTACTAATTAAACTAATCATGGCGGTTAAAGCCGCCAATATTGGCACTCGCCCCTGAATAGTAGCGGTGGGCGCATCGAACATGGAAGCATCGCGAGACAAAATTTGCTGGGTAATTAAAAGCTGGCTATAACTTTCTGGGGTCGTAAACCGCAGCTCACTTAAAGGATGCCGAAATCGACCATACCAGCTCAGGATCAGCACCAAAAACATTACGATCGAACAAATTGTTGTGGCTGAATCTTTGATTTGCAGACCAGCCTGTACTTTGGCAACTTGAGAGCCGATCAACCTCACTATGGAGCGCATTGCCAAACCCCGATCGAGCACATCGATGGTTACAGCAAAAAACTTTTGCTTGATCTGGTTAATTTTGCGGGTGGGATGTCGATTTCTGCCAAAAACCCAAATGGCCAATAGACTGAGCAAAATAGTTAACATGGCAGTCAGCCAAGTTAGTAGACCGAATCTTGCCCACAGCAAAGCGCCTAAGCTTGTCAGGGTAATCATCCGACTAAAACCATTGGCCAACCGATCGAGCGGGCAAGAGGTTTGGTGACTGCTCAGCAGCATACTGGGCAAAGCAATAAAAATTCCACTGCCGATCGCCATAATCCAAATGGCTGTCAGTAAATCGATTAAAAAAGTAGGATTTTTAAACACGTTAGGCCGCTGATCCAAATCTGAAGTGCAAAAAAAACTAGCTGAAATTTAAGTTCTGTATTAGTATATCCCTACCCTTCCCCCACCTTTCATGGAGCCAAGATCACGGTTTACACACGCCCTCTCGCCAACCTCATTGAAAAGCTTCAGCGCTTACCGGGAATCGGTCCCAAGTCGGCTCAACGACTAGCGCTATACTTGCTCAAACGCCCAGAAGAAGAAATTGCCGCCCTTGCTCAAGCTCTCTTACAAGCCAAGCAGCAGGTCGGGCTTTGTCAGAGCTGTTTTCACCTGTCGGCAGAACCACTCTGCAATATTTGCCAGCATCCTCAGCGCGATAGTTTGACGCTGTGTGTGGTAGCCGATTCTCGGGATGTGATTGCCCTAGAAAAAACCCGCGAATACAGCGGAAAATATCATGTTTTAGGCGGCACAATTTCACCGATGGATGGAATTGGCCCGGAGCAACTCAATATTCAATCATTGGTAACGCGGGTGGGCGCACAGCAAATTACCGAAGTAATTATTGCCATCAGCCCCACGATCGAGGGCGAAACTACCACCCTATACTTGGGTAGGTTGCTCAAACCCCTCACCAAAGTCACCCGCATTGCTTTTGGCTTGCCAATGGGCGGGGACTTAGAATACGCCGATGAAGTTACTCTGGCCAGAGCCTTAGAAGGTCGCCGTGAGTTCGATTAAACTGATA
>JAAFHZ010000192.1 GCA_013297675.1 Synechococcales cyanobacterium bin59.metabat.ball.084
TTCGAAACTGGTTTGCCCATGGATGCTATTGCGATTCACCTTTTGAAAATGAAGTAGAGAATCAATGCGCCTAAATACCCGCCTTATTGGCGTAATTCACTTTACGCGAATCGGAATTGCTATAATGTGTAAAAGATACAAATGCTAAAGCAAATGCATCTCGTACACAATAAATAGACTGACCAAAATCTCTCATGTAATTCTTCTGATTTAATTCCAACCAGTTTTCATGAAAGTTATTAAGGCACAACAAAGTTTGTGTCTGAATTCATTTAAGATTTTGTTTCTTGAGAAATAAATACTCGTTAAAAACTACATCTATTTTAATCAATCTGGTAATCAAAAAAGTAAGATAAAGTAGGTTCTTAACTGGCTATTTTGTAAAGTTTTGTAACTCGTCAAATCCAGTTCCACATTTCACCAATTCTCCGCCATAGTTCTGGCGTAAACAACATCCGCATGGCCAATTCATTTTGACTTAGCGGTATCCCCAAATAAATTGGCAGCCACCAAGCAAAGCTGGCCGCGATCGAGAAAATTACAGCGATACCTATATTTCGCCACTGAGTACTTTTGCCATGCAGCCATCGATCGATAAACCAAGCCAAGCCAATAATGGCAAACACCAAGGAACCCATGTAGTGATAAATATAGATACAGCGAGTTACCGGAATCCAGGGAAATAGATTTGCGCCATAGTTAGCCAAAAAGAAGATCGGCAGTGCCACAGTCGGCTCATTCAGGTTCCAGCGCAGCCCCCAGCCCACACAAGATTTAAAAAAACGCCAAGCCATCACCATCATAGAACCAAAAGCCAACCACCATAGCATGGGATTTCCGAGGGCATGGACATCATAAATTTTGTCTAAGTCTCTACTAATTGGGCTTTTTACCACTTCATAGTAATAAGCTAATGGTCGCATCATTAATGGCCAGGTGTACCAGTTAGCGCAATAAGGATGCACCTCTTTACCATTGCCAATTTTACTGTGATAGAACAAAATCTCTTTTTGCATTTCCCAAAAATTGGGGGTGGGGTTTTGCAATAAATGTGGAATCCAAGATAGAACGTAAGTTATAGCCGGAATTAATAACAGAAATAAGCCAATCTCCCAAAACTTGAGGGTGCTAAGTTTGACTAATACCGAAGGCTGTCCCTTGACTGGAATAGCCGTAGTTTGTCTGCCAGTAAAAATCTGATGAACAACAATTAATCCCAGCAACAACCAAATGCCTAACAGAAACCATAGCCCATTCCACTTACAGGCGATCGAAAACCCAAAAAACACCCCAGATCCCAACATGTAGAGCGCTCTTGACCAGCTCTGACAGTTGAGTGCCAACAGCAATAATAATTGGCCTAAAATACCAAACAGCACCAAAAAAACATTGTTTAAGGCGTAGCGGGAATCTACCAAAAACAACCCGTCCATCGCCATCAACAGTGCTGCCAGCACCATATGAGTTGGCCGCCGACTGAGTTGATAGGCAATAAACCCAGTCACCGGCGGAATCAACGCCCCAAAAATGGCGTTGAACCAGCGATAGCTAAAGGTGGTGCGCTCTGAACCAGTCAGGCTGTTTACAGTGTCCTGGCCGATCGGCAGCATATCGCCCAACCAAATACCGATCGCAATAATATATTGACTCAGGGGCGGATGAGCATTAAAGAAGGGAGTGTTCGTTAGGTAATTATTGGCAAATTTGGCGTAATAGACTTCATCAAACACAAAAGAATTAAAGCGACCCAGCCCCCAAAAACGCAGCCCGATCGACATGGCAAAAATCGCCAGCATTGTCCACCAGTAGGTGGGCATGGTGTTTAAAAAAGATTTAGGATTGTTAGCAAACATATGCAAGTAGCGGCTGTTCTTTCTTAGCTTCGCACGAAATGCTGCTGCTGACCGGTGAGTTTTGGTAGCCTCGATTACCAAAAAGCCCCTAAAAGTCGCCTTCGGCTACTTGAAAGACGGTCAAGCCCAAGCTTCGCCACATTTGCACTACTTGTTTCCGATCGTCCAACACAAATCTGATATTGTATTTGTGCAAGATATTTCGATCAAATAACTCTTGTTTCACGATCGAATCTTTGCGCTGATCGCCGGTTGCCCGCATGAAAATATCGGTGGCTTCCACACCATACTGTGCCAGCCATTTCTCGGTTTGGGGACGACAATCATCAGTGCGTCCAGACATAATGATTACTTTCAGCGATTTTTGCCATAGCAATACGGTATCTAAAACGGGCTGATTGGCCGGGTCTCGATCGCAAGTAGTAGCATCGTAAGGACTGCGCCCATTTAATAGCGATAAGGTGCCATCCATATCTACAATAATGGCATCGGGTAAAGCTGCATCATAGACCGGCGGCGGCGGGGGCACTTCTACATATTTGCGGTACATCTCTAAAATCACGCCTTTGCCGACCGATTTAGGCCGCAATAAATCCCGGCGAATACATTCTTCTACCGAAACTTGTAGAAAGCTGTCATTCACTTCCACCACAGCTAAGCCTTTGACTAGTTCTCTGATTTGGTCAATGTGTTTACCAAAGTTGGTGTCATCCACAATCACATGCTTGCCATCTTCCAAGGCCATCATAATGATCTGGTCGCGCAGCTTTAAGATAAATTTTTCGTTGCTCCCGCTCCAGCGCGAAGCATGAGCCATCTCCCGCAGGGAGTCTTTGTTGCTGCGCACCCACTTCCCCGGCTCTTTCAATAGTAATTCGTTGGCAAAGGTCGATTTACCAGAGGCTGGTAAGCCCACTAACACTAAAACTCTTTTCATTGCAATCATTGATAATCTGAGATTAGATTATAACGTTTCAACTCAAAATATAATGATCTCTGTATTTTTATACTATGCATTTCCACACTATGCTTTTCAGCAGTATCATGTGATAATTGGTGAAATAGACTCTAAAACTGTAGTAGCATTAAACCCTGACAAGACCGAAGTTTACGCTAATTCTTAACTAAATAATTGGTAATGAAAGAAGCAGAAATCCCGGATAAAAATATTTTCATGATGTGTGAGGCATTAAATCGCCATGCTCTCACCGAATTGTCTGCTAACTATTACATTAGAAGTTGCCGACCTGATGAGCTAGATATTTGGAAAGCAATGCCTTTTGATGATCCCGGCTTAGCGAAAGAATATGAGGGATTCATGTCTGATTATTTCACCACGACCTATGGCGGCAAAGAAGAATTATTTTTTGCCAAAACTTTGTTTGTTTGCGATCTGCAAGATAGGCCGATCGGCACTTGCCTACTTTGGAAAGCCTACAGCAAATTTAATACAATTCAATGGTTTAAAGTCCTTAAACCATACGAAGGCCAAGGTATTGGTAGGGCTTTGCTTTCAATTATTATGCAGGAATTAGAACTGTCTGATTATCCTGTTTATCTGCACACCCAGCCAGCCAGCTTTCGAGCGATCAAGCTTTACTCCGATTTTGGGTTTTCGTTGCTTGCCAGTGAGAATATCGGCACCAGAAAAAATGATTTAGATGAATGTTGGCCAATTTTAGAGCAATTTATGCCCAGAGAACATTTTCAGCAACTGAAAATAGTTGACACTCCTAGAGAATTTGAAGATATAGTGAGCCAATATGACACCAATCAATTCTGAGCTTGACCTTTTTCAAAAGAGGCCGGTTTATTCTCTGTTTGGCTTACTGCTTCACGAACAAGTTGGCGTAACCACTGATTAGCTTGGTCTTTATCTCTCACCTCAGACCAAATTGAGATATGGGTAATAAGTGGACAATCGATGGGAGTAGCGATCGTGACGAGATCGTGTTGATTTGTGTATCGTTGAGCGATCGAGGCTGGTAATGTTATGACAAAATCCGACTCAGCAACAGCAGCTAAGGCTGCAATAAAATTGGGCAATTGCAGCACAATTCGACGGTGTAAGCCCAGTTTTTCCAGTGCATTATCCACTGCTGATTCTCGACTGTTGCCGGTGGCGATCGCCTGCACATGCTGAAGATCCGAAAATTGCTCTACAGATAAACAATCGATCGCCGGGTGCTGCTGTCGCAGTAAGGTAACGTAAGTATCTTGATACAAAGGCTCTTGGCAAAGGTTACTCGGCAGAGTCGCATCAGCAACCCCAAAAGCGAGATCGATGCTGCCATCATGTAAATATTCCGCAGAGATATTCAACAGCGGAATTACCTTCACATCTAGTTGTGATGCAGCCTGAGTAATTAGCTTCATTAATTTAGGAATAAAGACAATCACAGCACAGTCACTGGCGGCCAACGTAATGCAGCCCCTCAACTGCTCTGGATTGAACGGGACATCAGACACGAGTTGGGCAATGTCATTGAGCAATCGCTTGAGTTGGGGGTGGAGTGCGATCGCCTTGGGTGTTGGTATCAATCCACCTCCACTCCGCACCAAAATTGGATCGTTTAACAGTTTGCGCAGCCTTGCTAAAGCTCGACTCATCGCGGGCTGGCTCATCTGCATCTGATCCGCAGCCCAGGTTACATTGCGCTGCTCAATTAAAGCATTTAACAATACCAGCAGGTTTAGATCGATTCCTCGTAAATCCACTTCACGCATAGCTACGATATAAAAGATGCATTTCCATTATAACGCGATCGGCTCTAAGCTGAAATGAAACAGCGTTAATAGGAACACAACGATGAATCAACTAATAAATGACAATAATCTCATCCTGGTGCTAGGGGCAACGGGTAAGCAGGGAGGAGCCGTTACCCAACACCTATTGAGCAATGGATTTAAAGTAAGAGCTTTAACCCGCAATGCGGAAAGTCCTGCGGCCAAGCAATTAAGCAATCAGGGCGTAGAAGTTATAGTTGGAAGTTTAGACGATCGCAGCTCTTTGCAACAGGCCATGGTGGGAGTAACTGGAGTGTTTTCTGTGCAAAATTATTGGGAAAAAGGTGTCGGCTATGCAGGTGAGATCCGCCAAGGAAAAAATTTGGCAGATGTCGCTAAAGCATCTGGCGTTCAGCACTTTGTGCAATCAACTATGGCTGATGGCCAAACATTTCCCCATCAGCTCGAACACTTCAAGTCCAAAGCAGAAGTCGAACGATACATCAAAGCAATTCAACTGCCATATACCTTTCTGGGAACGGTAACTTTTATGGATAATGTGCTGGATGCTGCCTTTGGGGGTGAGTGGACTTTTCCGTTTATTGCTGGTGTCATGAAGCCTGAAACTCCCTATCACATGCTAGCTGTTGATGATCTGGGGAAAATCGCTGCTGTGGTGTTCGCAAATCCTGCGCAATACATCGGGCAGAAAATCAATATGGCCAGCGATCGTCCGACCGTGCCAGAGATGAAGCAACTCTACAAACAGGTAAGCGGCAAGTCGGCGAAATGGTTCGCATTGCCAGCCTGGTTGTGCCAATTAATAAATCGTGAATTTGTGGAGCAGATGAAATGGCAATCTGCGGGAAATTGGGTTTTTAGCACCGAGGAGGCCAGGGCTGTTTATCCCAATCTGACATCGTTTCAGGAGTTTCTGCGCATCCATCAAGTCAAGAATCTATGACGGTGGTTGAAAATAAACACATTGACTCCATAAAATCACAAACCCAATTCAGAGCGCTTCCGACGGGAAAAGCCCGACACAATAATACGGTGAGATTCAGTAATGTAGTGCTGAATTTTATCATCACCCAGTTCAGTGTAGTCGTAGCGTTGAATCCACTTCATACCTCGCG
>JAAFHZ010000193.1 GCA_013297675.1 Synechococcales cyanobacterium bin59.metabat.ball.084
AGCCCCAACAAAATTAGCAGCATTGCGATGTTCTATCATCACTCCCTTGGGACGACCAGTAGAGCCAGAGGTATAAATGATGTAGCAGAGTGCTGCCGGATCGATTTCGATGCCGGTAGGCGTGATTGGCTGCTGAGCAATTAACTGGAGATCGAAACAAAAACTCGCACAAGGCAGATCGGGATGCTTGGTCAGCATGGCGGTCGAAGTGAGCAGCAAAGCCGCTGCACTATCGCTCAAAATGTACTGAACTCGATCGGCTGGATAATCTGGGTCCATTGGCACATAAGCCGCCCCAGCTTTTAAGATGCCCAAAATGGCAATATAGACTTCGATCGATCTTGCTAATAGCAATCCTACTTTGGTGCCGACTCCAATGCCCCGCGATCTTAAATAGTGAGCAAGCTGATTGGAGCGCTGCTCTATCTCTCTGTATGTGATCTGCTGTTCATTACAGACTAGAGCTAGGCGATCAGGATACTGCTGAGCTGGTTGCTCGAAGTAATTATGCAAAAGTTGAAGAGCAGCAGATTCCTCTGCACTACTCTTTTTATGTACCGATATTTCCCGGTTGGTAGATGATGATTGGTAGCTGACCAAATTTTTATCTCGAATAAGTAGCTTTATGAAATAATACAAGAGCAATACAATTTTGGATTGCCCTCGTATTATCTATTTAGGTATGGTTACTATTGTTAGGACGCTGGATAGCAAACTTTGGTGCCACCTAGTCCACAGTAACCATTGGGATTTTTTGCTAAGTACTGCTGATGATATTCTTCGGCATAATAAAAGGTGGGAGCTGGCAGTACTTCAGTAGTAATGGTCCCAATCCCCGCAGTGGCCAGGGCCGCTTGATATTTAGCTTGGCTGGCCACAGCAAGGGCCTGCTGATCGCCATAGCAATAAATGCCTGATCGATACTGAGTACCTTTATCATTGCCTTGGCGCATTCCTTGGGTGGGGTTATGGCTCTCCCAAAAAACTTGCAGCAACTGTTCGTAACTGACGATTTTGGGGTCGAATACGACCAATACCACCTCATTATGTCCAGTCATGCCAGTGCAAACTTCCTGATAGGTTGGGTTAGGGGTGGGTCCGGCAGCATAACCGACGGCGGTAAGATAGACTCCCTCTTGCTGCCAAAATTTGCGTTCTGCGCCCCAAAAACAGCCTAGACCAAACATAGCTGTTTCCATACCTGCGGGGTAAGGCGGATTCATGGGATGTCCATTTACATAGTGCTTTGCGGGAGGGGCAATGGCTTCCGATCGACCCGGCAAAGCTTCGCTGGCCGTAGGGATCGTAGATTTTTTATCTGAGAATATTCCAAACATGGTTGAGGATATTGAGATGGGTGGCCTGTCTAAGATAACTGAATTTCTTACAAGATCGCCACTGCGGATAGATTTTTTGTCTGACTATTTCGCCCTAAACTCTAGGGAATCGAAGTTGGTATTGATAGCTATATTTCTTAAATAAATAGTTACTGCTTGGGATGTGCATAGCTAGCAATTCAGCCTAAATCATCTAAGCTAATTAGCGTGGATGGTCTGAATGAACGACTTAAGCTGTTATGAGCAGAGTCCAACTATAGGTATTTTAAGCATAATTACTTAGCTGCTTTTCAGCCATTTTACTGAGGATAAAAAAAACATCTGTAAATTATCTTAAAGAGGTTTTTAGCAATGATACCCCATGAAATTAACGAACAATAAGATCCGTACTACCTCGTTTTTGTCCGGTCTAGCATTAGTAGCTGTTTCTTCTGCTGCAATCGTCAGACCAGCTCAAGCCAATCCTTTCGATTTTTTAAATGGTATCAATAACACTATCAACCAGGTTAATGGTACCGTGAACGGCGTAAGAGATGTTCATAGCAATACAAACAGCACTCTCAATAATATTGGTGGTTTGGGAAACTTGTTAGGTATCGGCCCTTCGGCTCCTTCTAATGATATTCGCGACATCTATGCTAGCTGGTACAGCACAATGTCTCCATCGGAAAGAGAAGTTGTAAAGGTTTTGGTAACTGAGTACGCCGAAGATAAAGTACTGGGCTTTTCTGATTTCAAAAAGACCCCTGAGTATTCACGGTTAAGCACTTCAGCCAAGTCTACGGCATCGGCTATTTTCTTCAAGTTCAAGGAAGTCAGTAAGGCCGCACAACCACAGAAAGATAATTTCTTGGCGTTTGCTTTTTGCGTGAATGGCGGCGCGAAAAAGTGCAAATAGTTAGCTACGCCGAGTAAGTGCTGCTGCTGTGCCAGTTAAAGATAAATTCTTAGCCTTTGCTGGAGCGGTGGCTCCACTAAACGTAAGTAAGTTCGATCGAAAATCTACGAAGAGCCAAGCAAGTTATCTTTGCTCGGCTCTTGGGTTGTTTTGGGGCAAAGATTAAGCTGGGGCTGCCATATGTCGATCGACTGGCATGTTTATCTTCTCTTCTTCTTGGAAGAATGATTGTTTTGCTTGGGTTGAGCAGCAGGGGGCGGCACTTCCATGACCAACTCGGTTTCAGCTTCAGGTACTTCAGGAACTGTGGCGATTACTGTTACCGATTCAATAGAGCTGGGCATTACCGTCTCGGCGGCACGAACACTAATAATTTTGCCTCCTTGACGATGAATTTGCTGCATCTTTTGTGATAAACGGTTTAAGGGTACAGTGATAGTCTGATGACCACTGCGTTTAGAAACGCCCATAACCTCTAAGGTGACGAGGCGGCTGCCATAGGCAGTGGTATCAATAGATTGGGAAGTTACAGTCATAGTCGCCATGAAACGAATCCTATTTTTGGATATTCAAATTAGTATTTTAAAGCCCGCAGGCTATATGAAATCTGTATTTTAAAGAAATGTATTATACAAAGGCTCAAGCTTGTGCATCGTAATGCTACTCCGCTACCGCTACAATCACTTCTGCTGATCGCAGCACTGCTTCACCTGCTGTAAAGCCCCGCCGACTGACTTTGATTACCGATTGAGGTGCAAGATCATTGCGCACTTCGCGGCTGACTGCGGCACAAACAGTAAAATCTGCCGGGGCATTAAGCGGTACATCGATCGCCTTGATCCCGCTGCCCGCCAAAGAACTCTCTAATTTACTGGTGATTGATCGGAGCGAATTGGGCAACCAGAGTGCCATTGTGCCAAGCAACGATCGAAGGAGTTAAATGTTGAAATCTCCGCTCCTAAATAAACATTTATCTAGCTTCTTATATGAGTAGTATCGGCTAGGCTACCATATCATTTTGCAACAACCAGTCAGTTCTGGCAGTAATTCCAAATTCAAAAACAACAACCAGCGTTAACCAATGTGAAAAAATACGTGATACAGTGTATGTAGTAAATCCAAGCACCCGAGTTACGAATGAGCTAACCCAGGGCACGATGGATATACAGAAGCTCACAGAATTAAAAACCGGCAAAACCACCGTAATGACCTTCGCTCAAACGCCAGAACAGAATTCCACAGCATTATTACTGCTTATCTAGGTGATAGAAGAATCCTTCGATCGCTCATTCTCTGTCACCTAAAAATTATCCCACCATCACCCGATGCAGGCGATCCTTAATGTAAAAAGGGTCGCTTTTTAGATCTAAAGCACCCTGACCTAACCCATCCCCAAAACCATGACAACTGAAAAAATCCTAATCTTCGATACCACCCTACGAGATGGCGAACAATCCCCCGGAGCCAAACTAAACGTCGAAGAAAAACTGCGGATCGCCAAACAATTAGCCAAACTAAAAGTAGACATCATCGAAGCAGGCTTCCCCTTCTCTAGTAATGGTGACTTTGAAGCAGTCCGAAAAATTGCTGAACAAGTTGGTACCATCGACGGTCCCAAAATCTGCGGACTTGCCCGCGCCAGCGCCAAAGACATTAAGGCCGCCGCCGATGCCCTCGCGCCCGCTGCCCACAAACGCATCCACACCTTCTTAGCTACCTCCGATATTCACATGGAGTTCAAGCTCAAAAAGACCCGCGCCGAAGTCCTGGATATCACCAGTGAAATGGTTGCCTATGCCCGTTCCCTAGTCGATGACATCGAATTTTCCCCCGAAGATGCCTGTCGATCGGAGCCAGCCTTCCTATATCAAGTCTTAGAAAGAGCGATCGCCGCCGGAGCCACCACCGTCAACATCCCCGACACCGTGGGCTATACCACCCCGGCTGAATACGGCGCATTGATCAAAGGCATTAAAGAAAACGTGCCCAACATTGATCATGCCATCATCTCCGTCCACGGCCACAACGACCTGGGCTTAGCCGTCGCCAACTTTCTAGAAGCAGTCAAAAATGGCGCACGCCAATTGGAATGCACCATCAATGGCATCGGCGAACGGGCTGGCAATGCTGCATTAGAAGAGTTAGTTATGGCGCTGCATGTCCGTCGCCAATACTTCAACCCCTTCTTAGGCAAACCAGCCGACTCCACCGCACCATTAACCAATATAGATACCCGCCAAATTCGCAAAACCTCCCAGCTAGTCTCCGAATGTACCGGCATGATCGTCCAGCCCAACAAAGCGATCGTCGGAGCCAACGCCTTTGCCCACGAATCTGGTATTCACCAAGATGGCATGTTGAAAAACCGCCTAACTTACGAAATCATGGATGCCCAATTAGTTGGTGTAGCCGAAAACTCGATCGTTTTAGGCAAGCTTTCTGGCCGTAATGCTTTCCGCACTCGTTTAATAGAGCTAGGCTTCGACCTATCTGATAACGACTTAAATAAAGCCTTCCTGCGCTTTAAAGATGTCGCCGACCAAAAGAAGAGCATTACCGATCGAGACTTAGAAGCGATCGTCGATGACGTAACCAACCTTGTCCCCGAAACCTTCAAGCTCAAATGTGTCCAATACTTCTCCGGTACCCAAGCCCCCAGCGGCGAATTTGGTATTACCCCCAGTGCCACAGTGGTTTTAGAGAAAGAAGGCCAGTCCGAAATGATCAAAGAAACTGCCGATGGTGATGGCCCGATCGATGCTATCTATAATGCCATCCAACGTGCCGTCCAAATCGAAGCTCCGATCCTTAAGGAGTTTTCCATCGCAGCGATCGGCGAAGGCCACGATGACCAGGGCATCGCCCACGTTATGCTGGAATATGCCGGACGTAAATATCGCGGACGAGGACTCGATACCGATATCGTCATTGCTGGCACCCGCGCCTACCTCAACGCCATCAATCGCATCCACCAGACTCTCAACAAAACCGAAGAAGAACCCGAACTAATTTCTGGAAGGTTGTAATAGTCGATCGCTAATATCCCTCTTCACATCCCAAAGACCCATTGGACACATTTAATGCCAATGGGTCTTGTTATTGGATGTCGAAAGAGGGCGATCTCAACTTCTGGTAGTAAAGAAAAAGCGCTGAAACCGTTAATGCCAGGTAAAAAGGAAGCAAAAGAAAGAAAAAAGAAGAAAAGTGTTGACAGAAATCTGAAGGTGACGTATGCTTGATAAGCGGCGAAAACAAACCGGCCTAAACGAAGACCTGAAAGGGTTGGGTAAAGCCAGTTTCGCAGCAAAAGAACCTAGAAAAAAGAATAGTCTGAAAGACAGAAACGAAACCAAACTCGTCAAATAAATCGTTATCTGTATAGGAATTTATTTCCTTGCAGAATAACACAAACAAAGAAGAAAAGAAA
>JAAFHZ010000194.1 GCA_013297675.1 Synechococcales cyanobacterium bin59.metabat.ball.084
AAAGACATAAAGGTGACTGCTAATGACCAGGTGATCCGGTTGAGGGTATCTTCTGCGCTCTTGTTGCTGGTAAACAATTGGGCTTGACCACCAATCCCGCCAATTCCGGCATCGCCTTTGGGGCTATGTAACATGACTAAAGCTGTCAACCCTAAAGCCGAAAGTGCCCAAATTACTTGCAAAATGACTGCGGCTGACATTGGAACCTCTAAATCAATAAAACTTAATACTTCGATTTTGGCATGGTCGATCGAAAAAAGCAATTAGACAGGGATTCTAAATTTCACTAAACCCCTACTCGCATCGGCGTTTGATCGTGGCTTAGCTCTAGTTCCACAGGCATGATCATGGAGATACCGGTCATTTCTGGTGGTTGCGGTAAAGACAAGATCTGTAAAATGGTGGGGGCGATGTCAGCCAATTTGCCGTTTTCGCGCAGGGTTACTTCTGCGCCGTAGCCCGGTATGGTTAGCTTTTCGCCTTCGACCAAAATGAAAGGCACCAGATTAGTGGTGTGAGCTGTCCAAGGATTGCCTTGTTCATCGCTCATATACTCGGCGTTCCCGTGATCTGCCGTGATAATTGCGGTGGCTCCGACCCGGCCAATGGTGTCTACTAGTCTGCCTAAACAGCGATCGACTGCTTCCACCGCCTGAATAGTTTCTGGCATTTTGCCAGTGTGACCCACCATATCCGGGTTGGCATAGTTCACCACAATCAGGGAATATTGCCGCGAATTTAGCGCCTCGATCACTGCTTGGGTTACTTCCTTGGCCGCCATTGCAGGCGCTTTGTCAAAGGTGGCTACGGGCGGACTGGGGATCATCTGGCGCACTTCACCGGGATACTCGGTTTCTTCGCCGCCATTAAAGAAATAAGTCACATGAGCATATTTCTCGGTTTCGGCAGTGCGGAACTGCTTCCAGCCCTGTTTGGAGATGACTTCTCCCAACAAATTGGCGGGGATAGTAGGTTCAAAGGCCACCAAGACTGGTAGGTCAGCCTCATACTGGGTAAAAGTGGCGAAGCTAAGAGCCAAGAGGGGGCGATCGAACCCAATAAACTTGGGGTTAACAAAGGCATGGGTGAGCTGTCTAGCTCGATCGGGGCGGAAGTTGCAAAAAATTACCCCGTCGCCATCTTCGATCGCTCCGGCCTGGAGACGAGTGGGGGTAATAAATTCGTCCGTTACACCATCGGCATAAGAGGCATTGAGTAAGTCAATGGCCGATTGATTGGTGCCAGCATCTTTGCTGGTCATTACTTCGTAGGCTGCCCGTACTCTTTCCCAGCGATTATCCCGATCCATGGCGTAGTATCGACCGCTGACGGTGACAATCTGGCCAATGCCCACGGCATCTAAATGAGCTTGGATTTGCTGGAGAGAAGCCAAACCGTCTTTGGGATTGGTGTCACGACCATCGGTGATGGCATGAATGCAAAGCTGTGTAATGCCCGCAGCTTTAGCGAGGTCAATAATGCCAATAATATGGCTGAGGTGCGAATGCACCCCGCCTTCCGAGCATAGTCCTAGAACGTGGAGTTTACCACCGGTTTCTAGAACTTTGTTGCAGACTTGTTTTAAGGCTTTATTTTCCAATAGGGTGCCATCTTGGACAGCATCACCGATCCGCACCAATTCTTGGGGGACAATGCGGCCTGCGCCAATATTGATGTGACCTACTTCAGAATTCCCCATTTGACCATCGGGTAAACCGACTGCGCGGCCAGAGGTGCCAATTAAAGTGTGCGGATAAGCTGCCCACAGGCTATCCATTATGGGAGTATTTGCGGCTTCGATCGCGTTGCCAGATTTCTCGGGGCGATATCCCCAACCATCTAAAATCACTAGTACTACGGGAGCTATCGGCGCTTGTGTCATGTTTTTGACTGCCTGCGGATATTTTGAGCACATCATATCACAGCATAAATACTGTATTGCTGGCTGCTAATTTTCTAAATAGGGGATCTCTCCGGTGGAACTTGCCTTTTTGAGCTGTTAATTTTGCTACAGGCGGGTGATCCCGGCTAGAAACGATCGAAAAGCGGTTTAGCAGGTAATGGTTAGGAATATCGACGGATTTTTTTTGACCGCGTTAATCTCTGTAAAGATTCCGGTAAACTATGAAGGGCAATTTAACTTAAATGTATAAAAACTCATAATGGAAATCGGGCAAAAGGTAAAAGTATATCGTTTGAGAGACCGAGTCTCGGACAAAATCGTTGGTAAGCTTGGCCAAGTGGGTACCATCACAGAATTTAAAATGACTGATGGCAGTGGCGTAGGTGCCGTTGTAGAGTTTGGCGATAAGTCCGCCACCTGGTTTTTTGAAGACGAACTTAAGGTAGAAGCTTAAAATGCCCCAAATTATCACCTTCTTAGGTAAAGGCGGCAGTGGACGCACCACTATGTCGATCTCCGCCGCGCGGCAGTTAGCCAGTGGCGGTCAGCGAGTGCTGTGGGTTGGCCAAAGTGCTTACTACAGTTCAGAACTCTGGAGTGGAGTAACTCTAAGTGCTCAGCCTCAATCGGTTGCCGCCAACCTATCGGTGGTAAATTTGTCGGCCACCCAATTGCTAGAAAAAGCCTGGGATGTGATTAAGCAGGCCGAAACAAAGTATCTGCGTACTCCTTTGCTGCAAAATGTCTACGGCCAAGAGCTGAGCGTGGTGCCGGGGATTGATGGTGCGGTGGCACTATACAGTTTGCAAGAGTATTTTGGCAGCGGTAAATACGACGTAATTATTTACGATAACCCTAGCAGTCTCGATGCTCTGCGGGCTTTTGCCATGCCAGATACTCTGAGCTGGTACATTCGCCGTTTTCGTCAGGTGATTGAAACTTCAGATTTATGGCGCAATGCGATGCCCATTTTGCAGCCGGTGGCCGCCACGGTTTTGAGCATGGCTTGGACTGGGGAAAATTTGAATATGCCTGCGGTGCAAGAAGCAACTGAGATGCTCGATCGCGGTCAAAAAGCCCTCGCAGATCCCACCCAAGTTGCGGCCTATTTAGTAGTCAATGATGATCTTGCCGAAATCCAAGCAGCCACTTGGATGTGGGGCAGTGCCCAGCAAGCCAGCTTGGCGGTGGCGGGCGTATTGGTGAATCGATCGAGTACTGTTAGTGCCGATCTCCAGGCAGCCTTTGCACCTCTACCGGTGGTTGCCGTGGCTGATCCTCGGAGTGAAATGCCTAGCTTGCAGCCCACTCGGGATGTGCCGAAGCCGATCGAAATAGACGTTACCGCTCGTCAGGTCAGATTATTCTTACCCGGTTTTACCAAACAACAAGTTAAGCTAAGTCAATCGGGACTAGAGATTACGATCGAAGCCGGTGAACAGCGGCGGAATATTTTGTTACCCCCAGGCTTGCGCGGTGCCGATGTAACTGGCGCTAAGTTCCAAGATAATTATTTGATTATTTCTCTATAAAAATTTTCTGTGACTGACATGACTAACCAACCAGCCCCCGAAGAATCCGCCAAAGAATCTAAGTCTCCAGCATCTAGCAAAGGCTCTACGGCCAGACAGGCTCTAGGCATGAAAGGTGCTGCTGCTGGTGGCTCAATCTGGGCAATTCGTCGCCAGTTAATGAAGCCGATTACTTGGATTCCACTAATTTGGGGAGTAGTCTGTGGGGCGGCTTCGTCGGGGAATTATACTTGGTCGATCGAAAATGTGTTGAAGGCGGCGCTTTGTATGTTGATGTCCGGGCCGTTTCTGACGGGTTACACCCAGACAGTAAATGAGTATTACGATCGCGAGATTGATGCGGTCAATGAACCCTATCGCCCGATTCCCTCGGGAGCTATTTCGCTGCCTCAAGTAATTGTGCAAGTTTGGGTCTTGTTTCTTGGTGGTATCGGCATTTCTTACTTTTTGGATGTGTGGGCAGGTCATGAGTTTCCAGTAATGACTTGTTTGGCCTTAGGAGGCTCGTTTGTTGCCTATATTTATTCGGCACCGCCACTGAAGCTGAAGCAGAATGGCTGGTTGGGAAATTATGCTCTGGGGGCTAGCTATATTGCGCTGCCTTGGTGGGCAGGACATGCTTTGTTTGGTACTTTGAACTGGACGATCGTGGTTTTGACTTTGTTCTACAGTTTGGCGGGTTTGGGAATTGCGGTAGTCAATGATTTCAAAAGCGTAGAAGGCGATGCCAAGTTTGGGATGAAGTCCATTCCAGTAATGTTTGGGATTGATAAGGCCGCTTGGGTTTGTGTAATTATGATTGACACTTTCCAAGCTGGCATTGGTTTGTATTTAATGTCGATCGGCCAACATTTATATGGGGCGATCGTCCTGCTCCTGGTTATTCCACAGATCACTTTCCAAGATATGTATTTCCTTCGTGATCCGCTAAAAAATGATGTAAAGTATCAAGCCAGCGCCCAGCCTTTCTTAGTATTGGGAATGTTGATGGCTGGATTAGCTTTGGGGAGTGGAGTTTAAAAATTATATTAATTATTGAAATCGCTTACGGCTGATGATGTGCATCTAAGTTTAGAATTCTCGAATTTCCTCATGCTATCTAATTTTGAAATTATATTGGATTGAGAAAATTAACTATAACCTAATTCTAAAATTTCTTTATGTACAGTGGGGTAGGCTGCAATGATGGAACCAAATTTCCCAGGAATGAACCCTTACCTTGAAGATCCAGAAATCTGGGTAGAGCTGCATTCGTGGTTAATTGTGCAGTTGGCTCGATCGCTCAACCCTCAGCTCACCCCAAAATATCGAGCGGCTGTAGAAAAAAGAGTTTACAGTGATACTGTTTTGGTTGGTATTCCCGATGTCTCGGTATTTTCTAAAAGTAAAACTCAGACAGATGTTGCCACAGCCACTTTGACTGCTGCAACTCCTCAAAGAGTTTCAGTGCCAATGATCGAAGAAGTCCAAGAATCTTATTTGGAAATCCGCGAAGTAGCCACTGGGCAAGTAGTAACAGTGATCGAACTATTGTCACCCAAAAATAAGCGATCGGGAGAAGGACAAAATCAATACAATGCCAAACGCAACCGAGTTCTCAACAGCGCTACTAACTTGGTAGAGATTGACTTGCTGCGCACAGGGATTGCCCCGATTATCGTTGAAGCAATTACCTGCCAATATCGCATTTGGGTAAGCCGCTCCTCCATGAGACCAGGGGCAGATTTATATGGGTTCAATTTACGCGATCCAATTCCGGTGTTTCCTTTGCCGCTGTTGATGGGCGATCTGGAGCCACTAATTAATTTGAAAACTTTGTTGGATCAAATTTATGAAGAAGCAGCATTGGATTTGGCGATCGACTACGCCGCTCGGCCAAGAATAAAACTGCAAGATGAAGATTGGGAATGGGTGTGATCGATATCAATTCAGGACAATTCAGGAACGCGGGCAAAAAATTTGCAATCCTGACTTAGATCGATCGACAAAAGGTTTAAACTTAGCAACATCAGACAAATCATCCAAACCCAAATCATCACTGCCTGTTCGCTCATTTTAGAAAGGGGAGGAGAATTAAAACATTGAAGGGTCAAGGGTGGAGCAATTATGTGGCCTATCAGGAGGGTGTGCTGTTCCAAGGTAGGCTAAAGAGCAGTTTTTGAAA
>JAAFHZ010000195.1 GCA_013297675.1 Synechococcales cyanobacterium bin59.metabat.ball.084
TCGTCGTTGGTATCTGACCTGTTGGCTTTGCCAAAACGGTCAGATACCACTCCTCTACTCACACGCATTCTTCCCGACGCTCACCCGAAGCGGGTAGAGCGCGGGGCTGCTGCTGGAAAAGCTCAATCTGCTTTAACGGATTGTGAGCCTGAAGCGAAACGACCGACACGAGACGATGCAAACATCTCTCGTCGCTTCAGGCTGCACCATCCTAGCAGATTGGACAAGACCAAACCCTACGGGTGGTTGGACGAGCCTTCGCTGACTCCCTCCCTCAACGATGAACCATCGAATGCTTTGCCAAACAAAGAGATCAATGGAATTTATTAAGATACAGCGAAAACTTCGCTTGTACTCTCGGTGATTCGGCTATCTCAATCTTGCTAGACTTAGGGCATCAAGTATCACTACTATGGCAGAAATAAATATCCGCTTCTGTCATTGATAACTCGTTCACTTACAACAATCTTTCCGGCTTTCTTGATCGTTAAGCGTACTGCCTCTCCTCCGCATTCACAAGGGTTTGGCTCTGGTGGATTCTTGATGACCAATGTATATTCGTAAGCTCCGCGATCGGCCACAAACAATTCGTTTTTCCTGGTGGGCATCTTGATTGTTCTACCGGCTTTGGCCGTCAAGACAAAGGTGATCGGGTCTTCCTCAGTACCGTGCCCACAGATGTTCACATAATAATTTTTCGTTTCTGCGCTGGCTCCTGTCGATGTTTCGCACTTCACCTCTTGAGTTTGCTGCTTTCGCGCTGCTCCGGCTGGTAACGCCTGGACTAAAAGTGTTGCTGCTCCTACTACCACCAAAATTCTTTTGATGCCTTTCATACTGTTTCGGTCAATGGCTCCTTGCCAAATAATCTTTCCAATTACTCCACTCTACTTCCTAGTATTTTCGGATCAATCAACCGGATTTTTTCTAAAGTAAGAAGAGGCATAACGTTATTCCCACAACCTTATGGCCTCTTACTCTGAAGGCTCTTGATATTCAATAATGGCGGCGATCGACCGAGTAATTTCGAGTAAATCGGACGCAGCTAGGTTTCCAACTTTGCGGATAAATCTACGGGTATCAATGCTGCGAGATTGTAAAGCATCTGCGGCAGATGGTTTGGAGAGTCCATTATCGTCAGAGGGATCAAGGCGAATATGCCAGAGGTCAGAAGTAAAAGAGTCTTTCCAATCCGTGACTGGCACCACTAATTTCAATGGTAACTTGCCAATGTAATCAGAACTAATGACAATTACTGGACGAGTTTTACGAATCTCTGCACCTACGGTAGGGTCAAGATTAACCAGCCAAATTTCACCACGTTTAGGAGTCATAAAGTATCTGCAAGGTCGAAGTTAAGCCATTCTTGCCATTCTTCTTGGTTTTGTTGATAGTACGGAAGGGCGGCTTCGGCTTGTAGAGCTAGGATTCTTTGGCGTTCTGCGATCGGTAGTTTCAGAAAAGATTTGCGGTCTATGGATTGGGGCGTAACAGGAGAACTGTCTGGAATGATCAGAATCACTTCGATCGTTTGTCCCACAGGAGAATTCGGCAAGTCAATTTCTAGGCGATTTCCAGCTTGAACGGTGGTGGTGATGTAGCGGGTTTCTTTCATGGCTTGCAACACTTAGTGTAACTTGGCTTTATTGTACTTTAGGCAAACCTACGAGGGGCAAAGACCTATGACATTAGCAATCCAGGACTTGGTTTCATCCAATTTGTATAAAGGGTCAGTAATGATATCTGGGTACTCATCTCTAAGCTGGAAAACTTTTGAGTCATACTTGTCAGTATTTTCGATGTAATCCTCAAAAAATTCACCATTCAGAAACCCGTAAATGGTGTTAGCTGCGTCAATTGAACGGAAAAAAGGCTGAATCCCTTGCGGTGACTTGAGTAGTTCCTCTACCGTCATCTTCATGGTGTGCCAGATATAGTAAATCAGATATTCCACATCTCCTTCCGACAGTTCACTTTCAATAGGTTCTTGAGATGAAAAAGTGCCCAATTCGCAGTACTTTTCTTCATCTATGACCCGATTAAGGTGGAAGTAAATCGACCCCTTTGAGTCAGCAATTTTGAACAGGTAATAGAAACGCTGGTCTTGCCGCAGTACTTCCAGCAGGAAGGGAAAGGCAAAAGACCCCTTTTGACTATCAAACATCCGATTAGAACTTGCCCCATATAAATGCTCTAGGGAAGCAAACATTTTTGGCAGTGTCAGTTCGTTCTCTCTACGAAACTCTAATGACATTAATTTAAAAACAAAGTTGCCCTTCATCCGGATCTGGAAGCTGCGAGACCAAAGATCACTGAACTCACCATCTTGCAAGCGCCACAGCTTCAGTGAAAATTCATGGGCTGAGATGCAGGTAGGATTGCGATTTTTGATGGTGTCCATGATGTGGGTTTACCTTGGAAAGATGAACTTCTCGATCGGCTTTTATAATACATAAGTTTTACTCTGGTTGCAATATCAAGTGCCCAAAACTTCTGCGTAACGTTACGCAAAAATGCAGCGGCTCTCCCTAAGCCTTTTCGGGAGTTTCTACAACGGTGTAGTTTTTATTATTGAATAGCTTTAGTTGATATTTTTGGGTTAACTGGCTGCTGGTTGCAGATATTTATCTGGTGGGTCTGTACTGGTTTTAGTCTTTCTTCCTTGGCTAGTCCTGAAACCAATATTAGGATCTTTATCCATATTCTGTTTCAGTACTAACCTCGCTTGGAGCCGACTAGCTGCCGATTTCAGGCATTCCTTAATCAGCGGAGTATCTTCTAGGGTTTGATAGGTTTTCTCCTGTCTACCGTCAACAGAGATTCTGGATAGAGTCTGAACCTTAATCCCCAGGTAATTGAAGAGGTCATTGATGATTGACACCGGGCTGACACTTTCAGAATAAGTCCAGCCAAAAGCCACATGGATATATTCCCGATTGACCATCAGGAACTCACAGAGTTCTTGGACTACTGGGTTACTACGGCTGTAAATTGTGCGGGAGTCGTGCAGATTCATAATCCCGCAGACCTTGATCAGGTAAGCCCGCAAATAATCTCTGCCCAGGTCGCGGTAGAACAGCAGCTCAGATTCCAGAATCTTGCCATTCTCTAGCCTTTCGATTTCGCCGATGACCTCGGGATTCATCGCCATTGCTCTGCGTTCAATGCCCCGCGCTAGTTTGCCGTAGTACTGATAGAAAAGTTTGTAGGTGGCAAAAGCATCAAACACCATGCCAGGGAAGCGCAGTTGGTGGATCACCTTGGCTGCTCGCACTTTATCTATTAAAGAAGAAGCCGAGCTTCGCAACGCTTGTCTTGCCCAAGCTTCGGTATGTTTATTGGAATCGATCGATACTTCATCTTCAAACTGAGCATCATCCTGCCAAATTTGATCTCTGGTTTCCCGTCGTCTATCTCGGAGATCTTTGGCATCCTGGGGCGTGATCGAAGCTGCCACAATTTCAACTTGATGACCTTCCTGCTCCAACAAGAATTCCAACGATCGAACACCCATCGATCGATAGGTATTATCCAGCAGCTCCTGAGCAGCCAAATAATCATCGATGCCTTTTTGTAGTTTAGCAGTCTCTGCATCCTGCTCCGGCAGGTTGCCTAGATTGGGAATTTGTTGGAAGTTAACAATTCTTAATGCTTCCGCAGCAGTAGCCGCTTTAATCGCCTCGATGCTAAAACCTTTCACCATCGGACTGGCGATGTAATGAGGTGTATAAACAATCCGCTCGATCGGTTCCCGCACTCTTTCTAAGCCTTGGGTATGGTCTTCGGCAGTCAGACTAGAGCAGAAGCCATAAACCCGCTGGAAGTAGCCCCTGATATCGATCGATACTCCCAGCAGCGCGGCGGGGGTCAAGATTAACAGATCGGGCCGATATTTCTTAATAAATTCATCGGGATCGCTCAAGAACTCCGGCAGGTTCTCGCTGTCAGCATGGAGCAGCATGATTTTCTTATCCGGGAAATCAGCTTCCATTTCTCGTTTCAGACAACGGCCACTCATTCTGGAGGTACAGAATGCTTTTAACTTATTGCCTAGCAGCAAGTCGATCGACAGCATCGATCTGACTTCAGCTTCGTTGGTATAGAGCTGGGCAGGATAAAGCTGGCTGTCTTTGCGGTGGGTATAAAGCTGGGATCGCTCTACTGGCACCTGACAGAACTCCATCAACATCTCGATCGCGTGGCGGCTGATGTGATTTTGGGCAGCGTAGACTCCCCCGGTTTGGGCGGCGTGGCTCAACAACCGTTTGAAGTCAAAGATCGCATTAATCCGATCCTCGATGCTGCCATAGGTGCCGCCAGTCAGTAGATCGGTGATCATCTTGCCAGCTTCGTCTAGCACCAGCCGCAAGGGTTGCCGATAGAAATCTTGGGGTAGATGATGTCTTGCTTGCCAACAGCCCACCATGCCCTGTTTATGACTGATGCTGGCCTGTAATGCCTCAATATCCACATGGGATTCCCGGCCAAAGTCTTGAGTATGGGGCAGCGCCAGATGATCGCCAGCGACGGCGGTAATTTTGGCACTGGTCTGAAGCCCCAAGGCATTGGTGGGGGTCAGCCACACCACATTCATGGCTGGGTCGTGGAGCGCTGGCACCACGATATTGTTGATCATCGCGGTGGTTTTGCCACTGCCCAGGCTGCTATCGAGAATGTTTAGGCCGGGGATCGGTTGGATCTCTGGTAAGTAACCGCCTCTGGTGGCGCGGCTGGTGGGAATTGGTGCAGTTTGGGATCTGATGATGCTCTGCTTCCGCACTTTGTCTAACCAGACGTGATGGCTGGGAGCTTGATCGATCGCCTTTTCTAGCCACTGATCGGCATATTCATAACCATGTTCTAGATGAAGATTTGTTAAGACATCATCGATCCCTTTACCCAATGCTTGATCCCATTCCAAATGGCTGACGTTTTTGGGATTAACTCCGGCGGCGATCGCGGCATTAGCGATCTTGCACTCTGACTTGAAGACGGCGACTTTGGCCTTGGGTTTTACGTCTTTGTCTAGCGCCAGGACGATGCGAATGTTGGGACAAGCGGCGATTATGGTCAAGATGGACTGGTGGAGTTTGCCGGTGGCTTTGTCAAAGGCGGTAGTGTGGCTACTTAAGGCGATCGATAAATGGCCAAAGCTCAAGATGGCTAGACTTTTCTTGTCTCCTTCGGGCAGAACAAGAACGGGGTTGAAGCTCACTGGTAAAACTTGCAGCACGCCGCCCCAGAAGCCGCCTTCGATCGCGCCCGGTAGTCCTGGGTAGGGTTGATGAGGATTGGAACCGCCGAGGTGTTCTAGAACGACGTTGGGGGTGTTTGTGGTGTTGGTATGGGTTACAGGTATTTCGATGCCCAGGCGTTTTTCGATCAGTGCCTGGATGTTGGCGGGGATCGGTGCAAGGGTGGGTGAGGCTTTCTGACCGAGGCGGCGCAGGTATTTAATGACCTTGCCATCTTTGTCTGTTCTGGCAAATTCTGGCTTGATGGCGGCGGTGCTGCCGTCTTCGTTGAGGTGAACGGTCATCTGGCCGTAATCGTGTGGCCGA
>JAAFHZ010000196.1 GCA_013297675.1 Synechococcales cyanobacterium bin59.metabat.ball.084
AAGGACATAAATCCTGGGGCTTCGCCGGTTAAATATACCAGCCTGCGGTTAAATGGTGTAGCCAGCATTTTTTCCCAGGTGGTCGGTAGGGTTTGCAGCCAAATCTTCCAGGCATATTCGCTCTCTCGATCGATCCAGGCTGGACGACGGAAACAGTTTTGTAAATAGCGACAGGCTGAATCTAATTCATTCAATGTAGGGCGATGCACTACCATTACTACGGCTACTTGTAGTGGTAGGGAACCTTCGTATAAAGCCTCTTGGGCGGCGATCGATTTTCTTTGGCGAATTGATGCCCCTACGTCAATGTTGGCATGTTTAGCTGATTCGTTTTGGGCGGCGATTGACTGGCGCATTACCCGGCTCATGTTGTCTTTAACTATTGCGTCGTTGGCACGAGTTAACTGACAAAAACACTCGGTGTCGTACGCTGCATCCCGCGAGAAAATATCCCACAGGTAGCGTAGCTCTGCTTCTTTATCTACCCAGCCGCCCGGTTTGTCGATGAATACCATCGGCGCTGCATATTTTCCTTTGATGTGGATGAATGCTCTGTCTGCGTAGGGTACTTTGTCCTGGCTAGGAAATAAATGGCTGGTTAAATGCACGTCAGAATTTACTATCTCGGTAATTTCTTCGCCGTCAAACACTGTTAATTGGGGAATTTCTGGTGCTTCTTCGGCGTTAAATCGCTCCCATAAGGCTGACCAAAGCTGATCGGTGGTCATGGGTTCTACTGCTAGACCCATTTTATTGGATAACAACTGCTCCCATTGAATAAAGCCATCGGTGAAGGCTCTGTTCATCATTTCTTCGTATTCTGCTGCCTGGATTGCTCCGGCTGTTCCGGCGAACTGTGTCCAGTAGTTTTCGCCGTAGGCTAAGATTTTTTCGATCCAGTCGTTGGCATGTACTGTGTTTGGATCGATCGTGTATGTTACGTAAAATCTCAGTGACTTAGGTTTGCGTAGTCCTCTTTTGGTTAATTGCGCTGTGCGCTTTTTCTCGGCTAACAGCAAAAACTGTAGGCGTGGATTGCTGGTTTTCATGGCCAAGTCTGATAGCTGGCGCTGTCTGTGCTCGTCGCTAGAAAATGAGCTGAAATGTATAGTAAATTTTTCACCGGGCAATAGGTCTTTTAGCCCGCTTTCGATGCCGTCAAATATCGGGTCTACTTGGCTTTCCCGTAGGGTGCTATGCACTCCTTTGGTTTCAAAGCCAAATACAAACTGAAAGCTTTCATCTTTTTTGTTGCCCCGCCGCAGTAGGTAAGCTGCCGCTACTCGGCCTCGCATCTGAAACTTTACGATGGCTTCGCAGGGTATTTCGTTCTCAAATGACTGGAAATTTTATAGTTAAAATAAAGCCCCCCAGTTTTTGAGGAGCTTTAATAAATACTGACTTCTGGTAACAGCTTACTCCCTTTCCATCGTAAGAGTATAGATGGAATGTCGAGTGGAAAGCTTACCCAGAGCCAAAAATAATCTATATTCTTTTAGCAGGAAGGGAGTACCAGCAACTTTAGTTTAATTTTCGACAGGCAGCTCCATTTGCAATTGGTGGTCTCGGATCTTGAATAAGACAGATTATATGCTTACCATTTTTAGTTAACGTAAATGTAAAAGTTTCTATATCGAAACCAGCTCCAGCAGTACTATTCGCCGCAACACGGTTTGTCCCATGTGCGGTCATTTGCCATCCATTATCTAGCAACTCACTCATGCTTGATTCAATTCTTTCCCATTTTGTAGGGACTGAATGTGCATATTTTTGAGAAGTCAGCAATGATAGTGTCAAAATAGACACAAGTGAAATTATCTTAATAGTCATAGCATTAGGTTTCTAACATTAATTTAGCTTTCGACAACCAGCAAAATTAGCAATAGGTGGTCTAGGGTTTTCAAGAAAACAGACTATATATTTATCATTTTTAGTAAGGACAAATGTCAATGATTCTTGATCAAAGCCATTCCCAGCATTGCTATTTGCAGCCACACGGTTTGTTCCATGGGCAGTTAGTCGCCAACCACTATTAAGCAAATCCGTCATGCTTATTCTTACATCTTCCCATTTTGTGGGAATTGAGTATGCTGGCAATTTAAAAGTTAGCAGTGATACTAATGGGAAAGCAATAAGTAAGGCAGTTTTAATCATCATAGTCTTGATTTTTCAAAGATAGAGTTTGTCATGGATTATCGAAGAGTTGAAATTCAATACAGAGTTAACAACCTGCTTTGATTTGGCGAACTTTTTGAAAAGTAGAAGTCTCGTGTTATCTATTGAGATTAATGTCTAAAAGCAGGTTGGCTTTCAGTCTCATAAATTAAATCAGATTGCTACAGTTGTTATTTCACCACTCCATCAGAATTTTTCCGAGTATCCTGATCAACAATCTGTGGATTATAAGGAGTGATACCACTACTAATTTTGAAAGGCTGAGCAGAATAACTAATTGTACTTAAGGCTTGGAACCCCGTACCTGAAGCAATACTAAAAGCCAACACAGGAGCTAGTAAACCAAGGACGATCGAAGCCACCAGCATATCGATATTATTGGGTCCAGAAAGAACCATGGCCATAGAAGATAGACCAGAGATCAGACTAAAGCAAATCTTACAAAAACCTAAAGTCAAAAAAGAAGTCCCCCAACCAAGAAGTGGTTTTACACCCACTGGAAACATACACAGAGCCAGAAATATTGGTCCGACTAAGGCCGTTACCAGCATCATTACTTCTATAATATACAAGAACGAACCCCTAAAACTCAAGATTATGCCCCTGAGTTCAGCAGTATCTTTAAAACTCTTAATATTCTTGATATCTAAGCCCTTACCTGCCACAAACCCATCTCTGGCAGCATTCAGGTCATCGAGATTAAAGCGATTCTTGGCATAATTAGCAGTATAGGTCTTCCACTCCTCAATTTCTTTCTGCCACTGAGCACCAAAATTGGACTTATCGTTAGTAGACGGCCAAGAACCATCTATTCCTCTAACTATGGCCTTTGCCCAAACACCACGAGAATTCATACAATCTTTATATTCTGTAAACTGCGTTTTAGATTTACAATCGCTAGTTAAGCCATCGATAACTGTTAAGCTCACATCTGACAGCTTCAATACGTCCAGAGCAGAACCCAAGTTCACATCAGTATCAATTATCTGATTCAAACTCACATTAAAACTATTCATCGCATCTCTGGTTGCTAACGTGAGGCTGCGCATATTTTCCCCACTATTAGAAAGCATGATTACTAAAATAATCGGTGCAACAACATCATTTATCGCTGGTCGTAAACCGCCATCCTCGATCGTCCGATAGAACTTTACACACCAAAAACCAACACCAAACACCGCAATCAGCATTCCTAGTAAAGAGACTGTTTTATACATGTTGCCTTCCATCGCCATTTTCCACAGCGTGTTCAGGGCTTTCGGTATATCGCTATCTTGAGTTGGGGTCGTGAGCACGTTGAGCACTTGCCCTATTAAACCATCTCCTATTTCCGGCGTAGCTTCAACTGGTGGTGTCTCAAAAATGCCTTGTTGGTCTTCGGCAATTAACAAAATTGGATTAAACATATTCAACATATTTTCCTTTAGAAACTTCTGTATTTATCTTTGGTGGTAACTGCAATATTCGTGATTTGTTCGCGCTCTTTTAAAGCTCTAGCTTGAGCTTCTCCTTGTAACCTGCTTTCAAAACTGGCATTTGCTTGATTGGCAACTGCTAGTTGAGTTTTAATATCTTGGAGGTTAGCGTTTTGTAGCGCAGCTAGACGTAGTTGAGCAGCATTAATGGCAGCTTGATTACTTTGCTGAGTAGCCAATATTTTCAAAACATCTTGAGATGAGTTGGCCTGTTGAGCAGCCTTCGCGTTCTCGGCAGATTCACCAGCGACAGTTTCAGCCGATGTAACCATTTCGCTACCTGCTTCTAGGTTTGCTTTATCGGTTTCTTGTGCTTCTTTACTTAAAGCACTGTCGGCTGTCGCTGTAGTTGTGCCCAGAGCTGCTTGGTTCTCGGCAGTTGCGCCAGGAACTACATTAGCTGGTGGCTGCTGTTGGGCGATCGCTTTTTTTGTTTCTGACGGAGCTAATACACCTAAAACTCCTTTGATTTTATTTAGATCAGCATTAGAGATATTGGTAAATCTTTGGATCTCTGTAGAGAATGTACTGGTGATTTGATTGACAGTCCTTAAGATACTGCTGACTGTGGGATTACTTTTAAATTGCAATAGTAGAGAGTCTGCACTTTTACGTAAGTCACCAACAGTTTTACCAATATCGATCGCCTGGGCTTGCTGCGCACTGCCACCTACTAATAAAGTTGCAATTAGCACAGTTCCCCAAATTTTAGACTTAGCCTTCGATGGCTTTGAGTTGAGATTTTTTTTCATAGTTATCATTCCTGTTGATTCAAATGTTTGCATTAAGTTAAGCGGTTACTTTCAGCCAATTGATTGGCTTGCATCCAAGCAAGCTCTATCAAAAATTGAGTAGATAGCTGTTCAATCTTGCTTTCTGAGAAGGACTTAGCTTTGGTTCTGCTGTTGATTGAGAATTACTCTTGTCCACAGCTTTACTCGGTGATGTTTCAACAATGCTTACAATGCTTTGGGGATTAACCATCGAATCTCTTATATCTCTGATAAGAATAGAAGTTAAGACGATCATAAACAATGGAAAAAGTATTTCCTTAGCCTTTGGTCGCAAGCCTTTCTCTTTGAAATTTCTATGCATTGCTACACACATCATGTATATTGCAAACATGGTTAAAACAACGCCTGTAATACCTAGACCTTGCTGTGTTCTCTTATCTATCATTATTGTGACCATATTATCTGCTAATGAAGATATCTCAAAAGATGATTTTGTGTTGACCGACTGTTTTGCTGGCAAATATTGGGAGCTTAACATAACATTTTACGAAGTGAGCTTTACTTGAAATTAATTTGATGCTGGTTTTTTGTGGCAAGAATTATTCGATATTTATGATCCTTATTTCTGGTGGTAATTTAATATCAGTTGCTTTAGTAGCTTCGGTGTTTTCAGGGTCATCAATAGCTCTGCTGTTGTAAAAGGCAATAACTTCGCTTGCGCCCAAGGCGATCGATTCATCAATACCATCAAAGATCGAATCATCAACCTCAAGATCTTCATCATCGATCGCTTCGTTTGTGCCTAAGACGATAGCTTCGCTTGCGCCAAAGGCGATAGCTTCGCTTGCGCCAAAGGCGATCGAATCATCAGCGCTGATAGCTTCACCAATACCATCAAAGATCGGATCATCAACCTCAAGATCTTCGGCCTCTTCAGAGATCGATTCATCCTCCTCCAACACCAAAGTCATCCCCGCTGGCAAATTAAAAGGCCGACTCTCCCGCAGCGCCGAACACAGCTCCTCCGAAAAAGCCATCAACCCCTTATAAGGATCACCATAATGAGCCATATAAGCCCGCCGCGCCGCCGCCTCATGGGGATTATTTGCCACCACCGCCAACAAAA
>JAAFHZ010000197.1 GCA_013297675.1 Synechococcales cyanobacterium bin59.metabat.ball.084
CCTGTTTTGCATCAAACAGAGCTGAACAGGAACATTACTACTTTTTTGAATTTTCTTCCATCAGGATCATTGATTGCTATGCCCCTTCCTGACTACTTTTCACTGAGATGTGTCCGGCAGCCAGCGTTAAAAGTAACTACATTACGATCGTGCCCTTGCACTTTAACCTCACTTATCCACCGGGAGTGCAGGATCTGCAAGACTGTTTGGGTGACGCTTTCGCCATTGAGAAGTAGATTCTAAATTAGATTCTTGCTGCTCCCAAGTCCGCCGCAGCCGAATGCGATCGGCAGTATCAATTAAGTCAGGATCTCGATAGGGAATCCCTGCCCGAGTCTGGAGATAGCCTTGAATATCAGTCGAAAGCGGTGGAATTAAATCTGGGTCAAGACTAGCGATCGATCCAGGGGCTTTGCGCCCGATCGGCGAGGTATCACCCACCGCAAACCCAGCCAGCAACAAAGCACTGCGCACGGCTCCCGCACAAGAATAGGTCGCTAATAGTCCTTGGGGGGCACAGCAGTTTGCCACAAGCTGTAAAAACTCTACTGTCCATAGTTCAGGGCAAACTGCGGGCGAAAAAGGATCAAGAAAAATGGCATCAGCCTGAAACCCTTGCAATGTTTTGATGGTCTGACGAGCATCTCCAATTTGTAGTTGAGCTGTCAATAAATTACTCTGTACCTTACCCGTGGCCGCCAGTTCAGCGAGTAAAGCCGGAATTGGTGCTGGCCAGTCGGCTAAAAGCTGTTGTTCGATCGCGGCTGTAGCTACCTCGGGGTTAATCTCTAAGGCCATAATTTCTACCGGACATTGGGGATTGGCGCTCCAAATAGCTTGGAGCGCAGCGGCGCAGTTGTAGCCCAAGCCATAACAGGGATCAAAGATATTGATTTTTGGGTAGGTCAATGCTCGATCGGCTAGCTGGGTGGGGATGGCAAATTTCCCGATCGCTTCTTCTTTGGCTCCAGAACTGCTGTGAAAAGACTGGCTAAATTCTGTCGAAAAGAAGGTAAATGATCCGTCAGCAGTGGGCTGTAGCTCTAGCATGGTATTTCTGATGGTGAATTTGTTGAAGCTAGCAATTAATCATTGACCTACTATCGTCTCTAAATCTTGGCTCATGTCACCAAGGCACCATTGATGTCCAACTAATTAAATAAGGATGTCCCCAGGCAAAAACGCCGACAAAAGCTGCTACGCCCACATAAGCTGGGCGAATAAATTCTTGCCAGTTAAGCTGCTGCTTCCCTTGGATTACAGCTACAAATGGCCAAATAGAAGTACGAGCTTGAGCGGCCACAAAATCATCACCATAGCGCTTTAATAACCGTCGATCGCCGTGCCAAACGGCAAAGAGATGGTGTGCCATCAAGCCGATCGAAGTCACGATCATAAAACTCGATCCGATCCACAAACTGTGCGCCACACACCAAATTAATTGACCAACCATCTGGGGATGACGGGTGATGCGAATAATGCCGGTTTCATAGAGCCGTACCTGGGGTTTAAAGATAGCCGCCACTTCCAATAAATTGAAGGTGGCTGGATAAAGAAACAGAAAAGAGATGGCCGAAAGAATCCAAACGAGTTCTTTGATTCCCGCTACCTGGCGTAGATCCCATAGTTCTAAGCCATCGTAGCGATGGTTGAAAAAATAAATAATCAGGGCGGTGGCAGCGGGGACACTGACTAGGGCAAAAAGTACCCGATATGCTCTGGCTCCAATTTTGGTTTCGCCCCAAGGCCGGAGGGCAGCTAGGCCACTGTGGGCGATCGCGAAGGCCAAAAGCATGGCCATAATGACATAATGGCTGTTGTGGAAAACAGATAGAGAAGTCGCGGGCATGAAGAGTACAGCTTTTGTTACATTACATATAACTTTAAGACTCATTTGCTTCTATGACCAGTGCGGGCACTACTTTTTACGATCGGTCTTAGCTTTTGAGTAAATCTTCGTTGGGCAAAGGCTGAGCGGGGATTCCTTGCCAGTGGGTACCGGCAGGGAGAGTTTCACCCTTCATTAGCAAAGAGATAGAATGTAGCTGTGAGCCTGGTTCCATTTGAGTATCATATAGCACGATCGAGCCGTGGCCGACCATGCAGTTCTTGCCAATGCGCACCTGAGACATTTTCATTATTCGGTCTTCAAATAAATGAGTTTGGATTCCACAGCCATCATTTAAAGCCGCTTGATCGTCAATTCGCACCAAATCAAACTCTGTGACATCAGAGGTATCAATAAAAACTCGCCTGCCAACTCGGGCACCTAAAATGCGCCAATACCAGGCAAAGAACGGCGTACCCAAAAAATAATTAGTCAGCCAAGGAGCCGCAATATTTTCATTTAACCCAGTAATTAGTTCACTGCGCCAAACATAGTTATTCCACAGAGGCAAAGACTGGGGCTTGTAGCGTCCAATTAGCAGCCACTTACAGCAAATTACCAAGGCACAGGCTAAGAATCCAATCCCGATCGACCACAATGGCAAAATTGTGATCAGTTCTTCCCAGGGTAGATCATAATCAATTTCATCTAGATTCTCTTCTACCAAAAAAATTAGGCTGCTCATAGCACCCACCGAAAAAGTTAGTGGCATGATGATGCGTAGAAACTCGATAGCAAAGCGTTGACAGACCAACCAACTAGAAGGCTTTAAAGTTAAACTGGCATCAAACTTATCTTCCTGAAAGCGGTAGGGCAACCGAAAAGGAGGATTTCCTACCCAGTCAGTATCTGGCGGGGAATTAGGGGGTGGCACCGACAAACAGCCAATTAGGTTATCTTGAAGTATCTCGCTGCCCCCCGGCACCAAAGCACTGTTGCCAATGAAGCAATTGTTGCCAATATTCACCTGACGCAGCATCATCTGGCCTAAATGGACTCGGGAGGCACCGATCGATACATCGTCAGCCACAAAAGCATTAGCTCCGATCGAGATCAAATCTGGCGAAAAGTTGGCAGCGGTAGAAATCTCGGTTTGCCGACCAATTTTAGCCCCCAATAGCCGTAGCCAAGGAGTAGAATACACCGTGCCATAAACTGTGCCTAACCATTCTAGGCTGAGGGCCATGAGTCGATCGATCCACCATTTGCGCAGATAAAAGCTGGTACGTAAAGCATAAGTGCCGGATCTTACCCGAGGCAAAAATATTTTGCGGCAGGCTAGCACCTGCACCATAATCAACAAAATACCAATCATCCCGGCTAGTGGTGCAAATAGTAAACCCGCCCAATGCCATTCATTGAGGGCTTCGAGCATCAGTAATACCCCTGGCAAGACTGCTACCGTGGGTAAAACGCTGAGCAGAATCACCCCTACAGATTGAATTGCTGCTCGAAAAAATTGACCGCGATTGCTGCCATCGACTGGAGTCGCTGGTGTAATACTTTCCTGAAAGCGGGCAGGGGAGCCATGCCAACGCTGTTGATGTGGAATTTTGGTATGAGCTGGCAGCAGTGCCAAATCTTCTAAACAACTATCTGATTCCATGGAGCTATTGGGTTCTAAAGCAGCCCTTGCACCGACAAAACACCGATCGGCTATTGCAATTTTGCCCAAATGTAAATAACCATCTCTGACTTCATAACCCAAGAGCTTAGATTCGGCACCCAAGCTAGTATCATTACCGATCGTGAGCAAATCATAAGTTCCCACCTCATCAGTGCCAAAGTAACAGTTTTTACCAATTTTGGCACCCATTAACCGATAGTGCCACCCCAGAAACGGGGTGCCAATCAATGGCCATAGTGGCACAATCTGCTGCATTAACCGGGCTAGCCACCAGCGAAGATAGTAAAATCCCCATAGTGGATAGCTACCCGATCGATATTTACCAATCAAAACCCACTTAGAAACTATTGCCAAACCCAACATGATCGGATATAAAGCCGCGATCGTGCCAAAAAATATTGGAATGGCTATTTCTGGCTCATCATCAAAATAACGATAGCTTAATAGTGGTAGTACTAAATTTATCGAAAAAATTAATTGTGCTAGATATATTCCGCCTAACTGGCAGATTGCCGTAGACCAAAACCGCCAACCTACTTGTGGATGAGCTTTAATTGGTCTAGTTTGAGGAATCACTGTACTAGATAAGTACTCACCTAAAGTAGCGATCGAAGGATGGTGATACACATCTGCTACCGAGACATGTTGCAACTGCGGATCGGTGCGTAGCTCTGACACCATGCTAGCCACCAGTAACGAGTGACCACCTAAATCGAAAAAGTTATCATCGATCGAAACCTGGGTATTAAATAACTGCGACCAGACCTGCACTAATTTGGCTTCCAAAGGAGTACTCGGTTCTCGCAGATTAGTTCTGGCTGCTTCGGCCATCGGAATGGGATCTGGTAACAGTTTACGATTGACTTTTCCACTGGCTAAACGCGGAATCTCGGTTGCTGGAAGTTGATGGAAACAAGTAGGCATCATAAATCCCGGCAGTCGTTGGCGCAGATGATCGCGGGTAGCCGCCAAGTCTACCGTTTCGTCTCCCAATGCCAAGTAAGCTACTAATGCCTCTACTCCATCAGATCCAGGCTTGATGGCCACCACCGCAATCTGGATGCCGGGACATTGCATTAACACCGATTCAATTTCGGATAACTCTACTCGGAAACCCCGCAGCTTCACCTGGTCATCAGCACGGCCTAGAAACTGGATTTCGTTGTTTACCCAAGCTCCCAAGTCACCACTGGCATACAGGCGACATTGCAAGGTTGGATGCTGGATAAATTTTTCGGCAGTTAGCTCTGGCCGATTGACATACCCCCGCGCCAGACTATTGCCACCA
The DNA here is from genome assembly GCA_013297675.1 of Synechococcales cyanobacterium bin59.metabat.ball.084. GTDB lineage: Bacteria > Cyanobacteriota > Cyanobacteriia > Cyanobacteriales > Chamaesiphonaceae > JAAFHZ01. The sequence goes on from JAAFHZ010000197.1 coordinate 4,804, forward strand.
ATAAAAATCTGGCCAGTTTCACCAGCAGCTACCTCTTGCAGATTTTCATCCAAAATATGAACGGTATAACTAGGCAGGGGCTGGCCAATAGTCACGGGCTTTGCGGGGTCACATTCTAAATATGTAGCTACCACCGTGGCTTCGGTTGGTCCATAGGTATTTAAAATTCGCCGATCGGCTGTAAACCAGCGCTGAATCAACTCTGGCTGACAGGCTTCACCCCCTAAAATTAATAATCTCACCGTAGGCAGATCTGCCTGCAACATCGACAGCAGCGTAGGCACACAAGAAAAAACCGTGACTCCTAACCGCGTTAAAATTCCGGCTAGTTCACTGCCTGCCCTGACCATTTCGGCAGTCCCCACCACCAAGGTTGCCCCCGCCGCAAAAGTCAGCCAGATTTCTTCGATCGAAGCATCAAAAGCGATCGAGAAGCCCTGATAAAATCTGTCATCCGACCTGATCCCATAAACATCCTGAGCAGCCCCAACAAAATTAGCAGCATTGCGATGTTCTATCATCACTCCCTTGGAACGACCAGTAGAGCCAGAGGTATAAATGATGTAGCAGAGTGCTGCCGGATCGATTTCGATGCCGGTAGGCGTGATTGGCTGCTGAGCAATTAACTGGAGATCGAAACAAAAACTCGCACAAGGCAG
>JAAFHZ010000198.1 GCA_013297675.1 Synechococcales cyanobacterium bin59.metabat.ball.084
GAAGGATTTGATAGATTCACCAACAGACAAACATGTTTGGACGGCTGCCTCAGAAGATAATGCAGCGAAATGTCTGTTAGAACCCATGATGTTAACCAAATCAAAGCTTGTTACATACGCTCCGGTCTTAAACCAAATTTGACGAGCATAATAAACAGCACAGTTGTGTAGGTTGTTAGATTCTGAGCAAATATATTGCAGAATAGCTTGAGTATCTTTATCAGTGCTAATTAAGCACTGCTGAACACCCATCGATTTTTTAGGTTTAGCCATGTTTTCCCCTAAAGATCATTTGACCTACTTACTATAATTAACTACAGTGGATAAGTCAACTCCTAGCAACATTGTTTTATGCTTCCTCTACCCGAATATAAAACTCATAATCATGTTAAGTTCCTTCTCAACTACCACTTTGTATTTATATCTAAGCGTAGAAAATCAGTTTTATTAGGTGAAGTAGCAACTAGGCTTAGGCAAATATTTCTAGAGCTTTCAATTGAAAAAGGATGGGATATTCTTGCTTTGGAAGTCGCACCAGATCATGTCCATCTTTTTGTGGCAGTTAAGCCCACAGACACTCCTTCACTAGTAATAAAACTTTTCAAAGGTCGCTCTAGTCAACATTTGAGAGCTGAGTTTCCACACCTAAAAAAACTTCCATCACTCTGGACAAGTAGCTATTTCTTTAGTACGGCAGGCAACATCAGTAGTGAAGCTGTCATAAAGTATATTGAAGATCCACATCATGCAGCAAACTAGGATTAAGGGGACTAAACCTGCCACACACGGGTCTGAGGTCGCCTCAGACCAAACGTGTACGCAGGTCGTCCCCCGAGTCGCTTCCCTCTCAGGGCTAAACCTGCGACAGTTTTGCCTGAACGAGTTCAGGCACTTGTCTGGCAGGTCGCCACTGAGTTTCCCTCATCCCGCACTTATACTATGAATACCTCCAATATCTTACTAATCGCAGATGACAGCGTTCTAGCCGAACAAATTTATGTGGATTTATTCAAAGCAGGCTACCAAATAGCTACCGCGATCGATCTAGCCCAAGGCCGCGAATACTTGGCAAACTCTTTACCTCAGGCATTGGTAATTGATGGCTTTGCAGCCAGCACGACGCACAACCTTACAGCGCATAAATTATCTCTGAAAGAAAATGGAGAACCGACCAGCAACGCAGCTCTGAACTTTGTACGAGAACTGCGCGATCGAGGTCAGACTCTGCCAATTATTTTGCTGCTAGACGGCGATCACCTGCTCGATCGACTTTCTTGTTTAGAATCGGGAGCCGATGATTATTTAGCGAAACCCTATCAAACCAGCGAACTGTTAAAGCTTTTGGGTTTTTACTTACAAGCGATGCCAGCCAGCCACCAAAAGCTGGTATTTGCTGATCTGATGTTAGATCTAGATACTCGACAGGCTGTGCGAGGACAGCGCTCGATCGAACTCACCGCCAAAGAATTTGAGCTGCTGCGCTACCTCATGGAACATCCAGCAGAAATCCTCACCCGCGAACAAATCTTAGAAAACGTCTGGGGCTACGAATCTGGTGGTGAATCTAATGTGATTGAGGTCTATGTGCGCTATTTACGCATCAAGCTACAAGAGTCTGGTGAAAAACGCTTGATTCAAACTGTACGAGGATTAGGCTACGTATTGCGAGAAAATTAATTAAGAGTTTTGACTTTCTCGATAAGCAGCATAAACCCCTTGGACGTTATACCAATTCAGGAAAATACGCGCAACTTGTTCAGCTAATTGAGATTGATTGCGATCGATCAACCATTGAATCAATGGCTTCAAAGTATGCTCATTTAACCTGCCACCCACCGACAACACACCCCACAAAATGCGGTGTAACACCGTCATCTGAATCATCATTTTCACTTCAGTAGTGGGATGTTTTTGGTAAAACACTACGCCCATCCGACCACGCTGAATTTCTTTTTCGACCAGGTTTGGCAATTCTTCGGCAGAGAATTCTTTGTGGTAATGATAACCAAGTGCCTCGGGGCATTTGATCAGCTTCAAGCCCATCTTCTTGAGCCTTACTCCCATTTCTAGATCTTCCCAGCCATATTGGGTAAACCGAGGGTCAAACAAGCCCGCATCGATCAACCAATGGCGGGGAATAGCCACGTTGTTGGTTTCAAAGTAAGCCGCCGAAAAGTCAGTGATTTTGGCTTGCTCTGCGGTAGGGTCGGCGAAATTACAGGTGGCAATGAGGCGGCCATAGGTAAAGATTTGATCAGAACCAGCATCGATCGCTCTCTTTAAAGCCGCCGCATGGGTTTCTAAGAAGGATGGCGTGACCACCACATCACTGTCTACAAACACAATCACGTCGCCCTGTGCCGAGTTCACCCCCAAATTGCGGGCAGCGGTAATCCCGGCATGATCTTGGCTGACTACTCGCACATGGGGAAATCGATCGGGGTTGGCTGCTAACCATTCTATGGTGCCATCGGTGGAGCCATCATCGACTACCAACAGCTCATATCGATCGGCGCTGATAAGCTGCTGATTTTCTAAGGCTGTCAGGCACTTTTCTAAAATCGGCTGTCGGTTGTAGGTAGGGGTGATGACCGTGAGAAACATTGATGAGCCTCAAAAATTGTCAGAGAAATTGGTCTAGGGGTTGATTTGCCGGTAGGCAAAAGTTTGTGAACAGGCGCTTGCATTTTAGCTTGGATTTCGCCAAGACTGGATAAGGTGGTTTAAAAATGCACAAGATCAAAGGCAATAATGGATTTATCGGGTTGGGATTCGACTCCGCGAATGGCCTGACGCGCTTGATTTAATAGCTTAGAGTGTGTGGGCTGCTATATACCGCTGAATTATGATAAACGAAGGTTTTGTAACATAAGATTAAAAATTATACCAATCGATCGCCACAGCGTTTAGGCTGAATACATTCGGTCTAAACACCCAATTTGGGATGTTAGACGGAAAACTTTCTGGCTAATCACCCCTTTTCCCGCAGTTAGGCGGAATTCTTTCCATCTAAACACCTCATTTAGGGGATTAGGCTGAAATAATTCAGTCTAATCAGTTGTTAGACCGCTTATAAATATTGCAGTGATAGGGTACAAGCATGACAGATGAGCAAAAAGCAATCTTGGACTCAATCCGGACAAGAATTGAACTCGCAGAAGCACAGAATAATGGCACAAAGACGGCTGAAATACATATGCAGTTTTTGATTAATTCCCCAACTCTTCAGTCTCTTGACTTTGCTGAGGTAGTTGCTTATGTAGGCTTGAGTGATTCACTTAAAACGGAGTTGAGTAAGATGGTTAATTTGTACAATCAACTTAAACTCAATGAAATAAGTTTAGTAAAGTTTTTCTAGTTCAGCATGGCGGCTCTTCAGGCTAGAATAGAAAGGCAAATGTCGCTAATAGGTCAAACCGATGAAAGTACGACAACCTAGGTATAGCAAAGAAGAATTTGCCCAGCGTGGCGATGCAATCTATGAATCACAAATTCGATCACAAGTCGAAGAAGGCAATCACGGCAAGATTGTGGCGATCGATCTTGAAACCGGAGACTTTGAGGTTGATGCCAGTGAAATTGCTGCCTGCGATCGACTCGAAGCCAGTCACCCTGAAGCTCAAATCTGGATGGTTCGCATTGGTTCCCGTTATATTCGTCGGTTTGGCGGGCGCACAAAAAGAGACATATGATCACTGGAATTGTCAATGCAGACTTTGAGCCAATTATTCCACTTTCGATCTGTGGTTCCGATGGCAAAATTTGTACCCAGGAGGCGATTGTAGACACTGGTTTCAATGGTTGGCTTTCACTGCCTCCCGATTTAATAGCTGAGCTGAATCTAAAATGGAAGAGGCGAGGTAGAGCTATTCTTGGTGACGGTACTGAATGTGTTTTCGACGTTTATGAAGCAGTTTTAGTCTGGGATGGAAATATGCTGACAATCCCGATCGATGAAGCTGATTCTGAACCACTTGTCGGAATGTCACTGATGGAAGGTTATCAGTTAACAGTACAAGTGTTTGAGAGTGGTCATGTAGAACTCGTCAAAGTAGATACGGTCTAACAAGCCCGTTGCACGCCGACCGTATCGAGTTGCTTTATTGATCCCAGAGGTGATTAGCAGCGGGTGAACGGGAACGTTAGACAGTTGGCAAAAGTATTGTGCTATCATTCACCCAAATGTTAAGGATAACGATATGAAAAGAAAAGAATTATTCTGTATGACTTCATTTACGGTAGTTGCTGCGACATGTTTTGCATCAGTCAGCTTTGCCGTAATAGACAATGTGCAAATCCATAACAGCACTATGAACCCCAGTTTTAGAATTGCTGGTGCATCACTTGGTGAAGTAATGTGTAGCACGGGTGTTAGCAAGAAAGCTACATTCACTCCTGTAGCAAAATCTAGAACGAAGGAAGGTAGACTGACAGATGGCAAGTTTGTTATCGATAAACCTGGTATGGAGCCACACCAGACCGGGAGCTTATCTGGTGGGAAAAGCCAGTTTCTACAGGCATATGTAGGAGAAGCAGCCGAAATTTTAATCCTTGATGCAGCTCGTTTTGCAGATCAGAATTGTGGGTGGAATAGCAGTAATGGAAAAGCAAAGGTTCTTGTTACTAATGGCCCGATTGGGGTCTTGGCCAGCAACGGACAAAAAACTAGCTGGGTTAATGTTTACAAAACATCTACTAACTTTGTGCATGGTTCACCCGGTAGCCCTCAAGAATAATTATCATGAGAACTAGTTAATCAAGAGGCTGTTATGAAGCATATCGACATTACCCAAAATTTACTGCAATCAAAAGAATTAGCTGGTACTTGGAATCTTGAGAGATTTTTAGCAGTTCAAAGTTCAATACTTGCTCAGCTAGCTGAATCTGTCATTGAATGGGATGAAGGATCTGGTGAGGGATGGGCAACAGTCAACATTCGCAACGAAGTAGCTGGTTACATTGGATTCGATACACCGATCGCAGTTGTCAAATCATCGGAGTTGGCTAATATTGTCCGTTTAGTAGCAACGGATGTAACTATTATTGAGGTAACAAATTGGGATTTGCCCGAATATATCGTTGATTTGTCTAAGGTAAAAAGTATCTTCACAAATTGGAGCTGGATTTTTGCTACTGATGATGCCACTAAAGCATCTAAAGCTTTTGCAGTTAGGGATTTGGTCATTTCCACTATGTAAAAATTTCGCGTAATCTCCTGACCGAGATGATAACAAAACTGTCTAACAATCCGCTTGCACACCAACCACATCAAGTAGGGCAACCGCACACATTTTGTAACAAATGAGTGCGGAAGAATAGAAAATATGCTCAAATAGGATTGTTAAGAGTATTTGAAGGAAGTTTCTCTATGTCAACAGTTTCTAGTCCTACAACCCTTA
>JAAFHZ010000199.1 GCA_013297675.1 Synechococcales cyanobacterium bin59.metabat.ball.084
CCATTCTGCAGGCGGCTGGATCTCGCGCATTTTCATCGGAGCCAAGCCCTACGACATTCACAACGATGTCACCGATGGCTTATGGAATTACCGGAGTTCGATCGCCGCCCTCATCTGCCTGGGCACCCCCCAATTTAGCGGCGAACGCTGGACAAAGAAAAACTTAAATTTTGTGAATGACAATTATCCCGGCGCATTCTACCCCGAAGTCGATTACACCTGTGTTGCCGGTAAATCGCTCTATGGTGAGTCTCGCTGGGGCTTAGCCTACCAAAGCTACCAAATCACCTGCGGCAACGGCCAAACCTGGGGCGACGGCATCACCCCGATCGAAGCTGCCCACCTCACCGGAGCCAGAAACCTAATTATCGAAGGAGTCAAACATTCTCCTCGATCGAAAGATCCCTGGTATGGCTCACCAGATGCCTTGGAACAATGGGTTGGTTACTTAAAATAATTTCGGGAAGCCTCACCCTCACTATTCGGCTTGCCCCCCGTGATCTTTAGATTCTGGCTGTAGATTAAAAGGGTATCTGTACCAGCTTCCATCAAAGCCTCCAAATGCTCTGATAGCAAACAGGTACGGTAAACCACCCTTCAAAAAAAGCCTGGATCAAACCAGGATAAGGTTGGTTCTTGTAATTTTACAAAAAGCTTGCCGCCACACGGCAGACCCGATTTTTAAATTTCTAGGAGTATCTCTAAGTCTTATGGGAAAAGTTGTAGGCATTGATTTAGGCACCACTAACTCTTGTGTAGCGGTGATGGAAGGTGGAAAACCAACTGTAATTGCTAACGCTGAGGGTTTTCGGACAACTCCTTCTGTAGTGGCATTCGCCAAAAACGGCGATCGATTAGTAGGGCAAATTGCTAAGCGGCAAGCAGTAATGAACCCCGAAAATACCTTTTATTCTGTCAAGCGCTTCATTGGTCGCCGCTTCGACGAAATTACTCATGAAGCCACCGAAGTTGCCTACAAAGTAGTTAACGACGGCAACAACGTGCGGATTGATAGCCCCGGAGCTGGCAAAAAGTTTGCTCCCGAAGAAATTTCTGCGCAAGTACTGCGCAAGCTAGTAGATGATGCCAGCAAGTATTTAGGCGAAACCGTTACTCAAGCTGTAGTCACCGTTCCAGCTTACTTTAACGACTCTCAGCGTCAGGCCACGATCGACGCCGGTAAAATCGCCGGTATCGAAATTCGTCGGATCATCAACGAGCCTACAGCAGCATCTTTGGCTTACGGACTCGACAAAAAGAGCAGCGAAACCATTCTGGTATTCGACTTAGGCGGCGGTACCTTCGATGTCTCCATCCTGGAAGTAGGTGAAGGCGTATTTGAAGTACTTTCTACCTCTGGTGATACCCACTTGGGCGGCGACGACTTCGACAAAAAAATCGTAGACCACATGGCCGACGACTTCGCCAAAAAAGAAGGCATCGACCTGCGCAAAGATCGTCAGGCTCTCCAGCGCTTAACTGAAGCTGCCGAAAAAGCCAAGATTGAACTATCTAGCTCCACTCAAGCCGAAATCAACCTACCCTTTATCACTGCTACCCAAGATGGACCTAAGCACCTAGAGTTGCAGCTAACTCGCGGCAAGTTTGAAGAAATTTGCTCAGACTTGATCAAGCGTTGCGGTGTGCCAGTAGAAAAAGCCATCAGCGACTCCAAGCTGGATAAATCCAAAATTGATGAAGTCGTACTAGTAGGCGGTTCTACCCGGATTCCTGCTGTGCAAGAGCTAGTCAAAAAGATCTTGGGCAAAGAACCCAACCAAACCGTTAACCCTGATGAAGTAGTAGCGATCGGTGCTGCTGTTCAAGCGGGCGTGCTATCTGGTGAAGTTAAAGACATTCTGTTGCTAGATGTTACTCCGCTCTCTTTGGGTGTAGAAACTTTGGGCAACGTGATGACCAAAATCATTCCCCGCAACACCACCATTCCTACCAAAAAATCCGAGACTTTCTCGACTGCGGTAGATGGCCAAAGCAATGTAGAAATCCATGTGTTGCAAGGTGAACGAGAAATGTCTCGGGATAACAAGTCTTTGGGAACCTTCCGTCTCGACGGTATCCCGGCAGCTCCTCGCGGCGTACCTCAAGTAGAAGTAATCTTCGACATCGATGTAAACGGTATTTTGAGCGTTACTGCTCGGGATAAAGGCACTGGCAAAGAACAGTCCATCAGCATCACCGGTGCTTCTACTCTGGACAAAAACGAAGTAGAGCGGATGGTGCAAGAAGCTGAAAGCAACGCCAACGCTGATAAAGAGGCGCGGGAAAAAATCGATCGCAAGAACGAAGCTGACTCTTTCTGTTACCAAGCCGAAAAGCAAATGGAAGAGCTGGGCGATAAAGTACCTGCTGATGAAAAAGCCAAGCTGGAAGGTTTGGTTAAGGAACTGCGGGAAGCAGTGGCCAAGGAAGATGACGCTGAAATTCAGCGGATCAGACCTGAAGCTCAGCAGTTGCTGCTATCGATCGGCAGTAACATCTACCAGCAAGCTGGCGGTGGCGTTCCCCCTGAAGGCGGCGGCGGTGACGATGGCGGTGCTGGCCCTACCGGTGGCGGCGGCGACGATGTAATTGATGCCGAGTTCTCTGAAACTAAGTAATTTTTCCACTCCAAGGAATTCTCCCACCTGTCAAATGGTGGGATTTTTTTGTTAATTTGGAAATTATCATTTCCTGAAGTTGAGGTAAGTTGCAGTTAAGAAGTGTCAGATGCTAACATACAATTCAATTATTGCAGTAAACAACACAAGGTTTTAAAGCCAAAGATTATGGGTAAATATGAATATCAAGAAGCTTGAGTACTACGATGATGAATATAAATGGAGATTAGCACCAATAAATTTTCTGACAAATCTTAATCTTTTAGTTGGCATATCCGGTGCTGGCAAAACAAAAATATTAAAGGCTATCAATAGTCTGAAAGACATAGCGAATGGTGGATCTTTCAATGGTGTGGAGTGGAATGTTTGCTTTAGTTCAATAGATGATGAGGGCGAAGAACATGAATATTCTTGGGCTGGAAAATTTGAAACAAGAGAAGCCTCAATCGCAATAAGTGAAGAATCAGAAGATAATGAAGAAGTTAAAATTATTTATGAGAAATTAAGTTGTGATCACAATTTAATTATTGATAGAACGCAAGAAGCGATAATCTTTGAGGGGGCAAAGACCCCTAAGTTATCGCCTTTTGAAAGTGCTATTGAGTTACTTAAGCAAGAAGATATTATTGCTCCTGTAAAAAAAGAGCTTAATAAAATCAAGTTTGTGGAAGAGTCATTAAATGAGCACTTTGCTTGGCATGTACCAGTATTTTTTATTAGAAAATATGAACAATCTACTCTACTTGCTTTGAAAGAAAGTGACTTGCCATTATTTGTTAAATTATCCATTCTCTATAAAGTTTTTCCAAATGAATTTAATCAAATTAAAAAAATTTTTACTAGTATTTTTCCTAAAGTTTTAGACGTACAATTAGAAGTAATAAGAAATGATAGAATTCCTTCAGAGCTTTCTGATCTTCTGAAAGAGGTTACTACTATTCTTATTAAGGAAAAAGGCATATATTATGGGATTGAAAATATGTCATCAGGAATGTTAAAGTCTTTAACATATATATGTGAATTGTATTTAACTCCTAATAACTGTACTATCTTGAGTGATGAGTTCGAGAATAGTTTAGGCATAAATTGTTTAGATAGTGTCACTGACCTGATCTCAAGCAATAAAAGTTTACAATTTATTATTACCAGTCATCATCCTTACATAATCAATAACTTCAGTCCTGCTTGTTGGAGAATAGTAACTCGACAAGAGAGTTTAGTTACGGTTAAAGATGCTAAAGATTTCCATATTTCTGAATCTAGACAAAAAGCTTTTATTGATTTAATAAATGTCCTTGAAGAAAATGATGATGAATGGGAAGAAGAGCAATGAATATTTATTTTTTAGTGGAGGGTAGGAGAACAGAAAAAAAGCTTTATCCAAAATGGATTGAACATCTTATGCCTAGTTTAACAAAAGTTGATTATCATGATCAAGTCAAGAAAAATAATTATTATATCGTAAGCGGATATGGTTTCCCCGGGGTCATACGAGAAGGTCTTGATAATGCAATAGATAAAATTTCAGAAGTGGGGAAATATAATTATCTAGTTATTTGTTTTGATGCTGATGAAAGTACTATTTGTCAAATGGAGGAGCTTGTTAAAAACAATCTACAAGAAAAAAATATAAATTTGGGAAATACGAAAGTTCAACTAATTATACAAAATCGCTGCATCGAAACCTGGTTCTTAGGAAACAGAGAGATTTTTGATTCTAGTCAAATATGGGGTTCGCCTTTACGTGATTACATGGATTATTATGATGTCTCTCAAAGTGATCCTGAATTAATGGGAGATTTTGGCATGATGAATCATTCTACTTTTCACGCTGAGTATTTAACGAAAATCCTTAATTCTAAAGGTATCAGCTACACTAAAAAATTCCCGAGAGGTGTAATAGAAAAGGAGTATTTAGAACAGCTACAACAAAGAATAAATGATGAATCAGAACACCTTAAAAGTTTTCAGACCTTCTTGAATTTCTGTGCAAAAGTCAATGATAGTATCACTTGACGCTGCCGGAGGCTGATATATTATGCTCTATTTCTATCCTGAAATAAATTTCATGAGTAGATTATTCACCAAACAAGCTCAGGAGGTTATTGCTGCATGAGTGACAATTTGACTGTATCGATCGATCCTCTGCTTCAGGAAGTACGACAGCTCATTGATAACGCCAAGCATCGTGCGGCCATTGCCATTAACGCTGAAATCACCCTGCTTTATTGGCAAGTTGGCAACCGCATTCAAACCGAAGTTCTTCAAGAGCGACGCGCCGAATACGGGAAGCAGATAATTAACCTCCTCTCCTAACAATTGACTAAAGCCTATGGTCGAGGATGGAGTGAATCACAATTGAGGCACTGTGTACGTTTAGCGGAAATTTTTACTGAAGAACAAATTTCCTACACACTGTGTAGGGAATTAAGTTGGTCACATTTACGTCTGTTGATTTACATTGATGACCAGCTTAAACGGGATTTTTACATTGAGCTTAGCAAGCTAGAACGCTGGAGTGTCCGGCAAATGAAAGAACGTATCGACTCCATGCTTTATGAGCGCACTGCCCTATCTCGCAAACCTGAAGAAGCCATTCGCCATGATCTGGAACAACTTCGCCCTTAGTGGTGCAGAGAACTCCTGAAAAGCTTGCGGATTGTGAATGATAGAAGAAAGGGGCGAAAGCGTGAGAAACTGATTTTACCAAAAAAAAGACCCACTGGAATCAATAAATGAGTACGCCCCAA
>JAAFHZ010000002.1 GCA_013297675.1 Synechococcales cyanobacterium bin59.metabat.ball.084
CGATGGAATCGGTAATTTACGGCGGCGGTGGTACCGGTAAAGAAGCGGCGATCGGGCGACCAGCAGCAGGTAAGACCGGTACAACTTCTTCGGAGCGCGATGTATGGTTTGTGGGCTTTGTGCCTCAACTCTCTGCCGCAGTGTGGATTGGTAAAGATAATTACAAGCCTCTGGGTAAAGGGGTGAGTGGTGGTACTTATGCTGCACCTATTTGGCGCAGGTTTATGAACCAAGCGTTAGTCGGAGTCCCGGAAGAAAACTTCCAGCCCGCCAGCAAGTTTAAGCGTCCTGGTGTGAGCAAAAATCAAAAAGATGAGGCTGTGGAGTAAGCTGGCTGTGTAGCCACTCGATCGCCTGCTCAATATTATCTACCCGCTCTCCAGCGGGTGTTTTGGGTCTTTGGAGCATGACTACCGGCAAACCCAGTTCTCTGGCCGCTAAGATTTTGGCATAGGTGGCCTGACCGCCGCTGTTTTTGCTGACAATTGCCTGAATTTGATATTTTTGCAACAGTTCTAGTTCAGCCTTCAGGTCAAAAGGCCCCTTGGCCAACAACATTTCACCGGGGGGAATGATCGGTAGATCTGGGGGATCGATCGATCTCATTAAAAACCACAGATCTTGTAAATGAGCATAGAAGCCCAATTCTTGCCTCCCGATCGTCAAAAAAATTCGCTGCCCCAATGATGGCAGTAGCTCAGCAGCGGACTGATGATCAGCTACTTCCAACCAATGATCATGAGGTTTGGGCAGCCAAGCCGATCGCTCTAAAACCAAAAATGGCAGTCCTAAAACCGCCACCGCTGCCGCCGCATTTACTGAAATCTGCCGCGCAAAAGGATGAGTGGCATCGATTACTAAATCAATTTGATGATCGCGTAAATAATCAATCAATCCTTGCTCACCGCCAAAGCCACCTACACGCACCTGACTATTGGGCAAAACTGGCTGCTGCGTTCGCCCAGCTAGCGAAGAAATTACTGTCAACCCAGAGATTTGCTGAGTTGCAGTGGCCAATTGGTGAGCATCGCCGGTTCCCCCTAAAATTAATAATTTTTTCATGAGATTTTGCTCGGGATAGTCCCGATCTGGCTCGGTCTGTGACCGCTGATGAACGGAATATTACTGCCTCTACTCTAGGAATCCAAAGAGCCAAAGCGAGCCTTATAAGCAGCCAATTGAGTAGCCAGCTCGATCGCTTCTTGTTGTGCAGATGCGGCCTCTTGTTTAGAAAGTAGAGCTTCTTGCTGTGCAGATATAGCCTCTTGCTCAGCGATACTCGCTTTAGTTAGCAGTTCTACTGGCCACAGCAGCTTTTCTCCAGTATCTAATCGATAGAAAGCAATGAGAGCTGTGGGCGAACTTACCAGACTGTTATCTACTTCTAACCTCAATTGCAAAACCGTGCTGATGTTGTTGTTAATTTGTTGGTATTGACCATTGTTTAATTGATAACCGCGCAGTTGTTCTGTAATCCACTCACCCTTGGGGTCAAACTGCCAATATTCTTGTACTCCAATCTGGGCATAGAGTTGCTTCTTTGGTCCATCGTCTTCCTTTTTGGTACTAGGAGATGTCATCTCAAAAGTAACGCTGGGAACTGAGCCTTCTTCCCAGATTTTGTAATTATCTCGGCCACCTGGCTCTACATCAAAAATGACAAATACATCGGGAGCGACACGTTTGTTTGAGTTGCCTTGTTCATAGTACAAATACTGGTTGCCCAAAACTGTTGCCTGTTGCCCCTGTAAATATAGGCGGAGCACTTCGATCGTCATTAAAATAGCATATAAATGGGCAAAGGTTTCAGCCACGGGCTGTCCGTCTCCGGTAGGGTAATTAATGGCCGTATTAGTAGCAACCGTCATAGGCCACCTCTTAAGGATTTGGTAATTCATTTTAACTCGTTAGGATGTATTGTCAGCAATACAAAGATCAGAAAAGTTCAGGGAATGGATAAAGAAGGAGATTTTCCAGAAACAGGAGCTTTCCACTCGGCCAGGGTAAGCTTTTGACTGCTCAATGCATCTAGTAGTTAGCTAGCAGATTTTACTCTCGAAAAGATAACGGGAAAAGTCAGGTTGATTGTCGGAAGCCTGCTGCTAGTTGTTTTAAATACATTTGTGGCTATTTATCTAGCTGCTAGTAATGACTTGAATCTGTATCTATCTAGGAGAAAAGTGAGATATTAGAGAAATATCTGTTGAACCAGAAAAAAGAGCGCATATTCTGCGCCCCTTAAAATACTCACATAATTTTTAAGACATTAATGTTTTCAACTCCACCTTAACTGGCTCAATATTCCAGATATCTCGGCAATAGTCGCTGATAGATCGATCAGAAGAGAACTTGCCCATCCGCGCCACATTCAAGATCGCCATTTTTGTCCAGTGTTCTTGATCGCGGTAAGCCTGACTGGCCTTGTGCTGACAGTCAATATAAGACTGATAATCGGCAAACAAGAAGTAAGGATCATATTTCATCAAGACATCCAGCAAGGGCTTAAATAGCTCCTTGTCACCATGGGAAAAGAATCCCGAAGCAAGACGATCGATCGCCAGCTTTAGCTCCAAATTAGAATTGTAGTACTTCATGGGCGAATAGCCTTGAGCACTCATTTTCTGTACCTCTTGCTCCGTCAAACCAAACAAGAAGAAATTCTCAGCTCCTACTTCCTCGCGGATTTCGATGTTGGCACCATCTAAAGTCCCGATCGTCAGTGCGCCGTTCATGGCAAACTTCATGTTGCCAGTCCCCGAGGCTTCCTTACCGGCGGTAGAGATTTGCTCCGATAAATCTGCTGCTGGATAAACATTTTGGGCAAATTTAACACTGTAGTCTTTCAAGAAAACCACTTTAATTCGATCGCGCACATCGGGGTCACGGTTAACTACATCGGCTACAGAGTTGATTAATTTAATCATCAGCTTAGCCATGAAGTAACCTGGAGCCGCCTTGCCCGCAAACAGGAAGGTCTGAGGGGTAATATCAATATCAGGATTAGCTTTGATCCGGTTGTAGAGAGTAATAATGTACAGCACATTCAAATGTTGACGCTTATACTCATGAATCCGTTTGGCCTGAATATCAAACAACGAATGAGGATTAACCTTGACACCATATTGCTCTCCAATATGGGTGGCCAAACTAGTTTTCAGGCCAAGTTTGATTTGCTGCCACTCTTGATGAAACGCTTTATCGTCAGCGAAGACTTCTAGTTTCTTGAGGTCTTCGAGATTTTTAATCCAGTTGTCGCCAATTTTACTGGTAATTAAATTGGTTAAATTGGGGTTACTCAACACCACAAACCGGCGGGGAGTCACACCATTGGTTTTGTTGCTAAATTTCTCGGGGTAGATTTCGTAGAAATCTCTCAACACATCTTGCTTCAGCAACTCAGTATGCAGGGCAGCTACACCGTTAATGGCAAAGCTCCCTACGCAAGCTAAGTGTGCCATGCGCACATAGCGACCATTACTTTCATCGATTAGTGACATTCTGCTGAGTCGATCGGCATCGTCGGGAAATTTCATCCGCACATCAGCCATGAAGTGGTGATTGATTTCATAGATAATTTCCATGTGTCGAGGCAACAGATTGCCAAACAGCGAAATTGGCCATCTCTCTAATGCTTCTGGCAGAATTGTGTGATTGGTATAAGCAAAAGTCTTTTGGGTAATCGCCCAAGCCTGATCCCACTTCATGTAGTTCTCATCGATCAGCAGCCGCATGAGTTCAGCGATCGAAACGGCGGGGTGAGTATCGTTTAACTGAATCACGAATTTTTCGTGAAATTGCTCTAAGGGAATACTTTGGACTTTCATCACTCGGATCATGTCTTGCAATGAACAAGAGACGAAGAAGATCTGCTGAGTGAGGCGTAGCCGCTTGCCCTGATCGCTGTCGTCGTTGGGGTACAGCACCTTAGAGATATTTTCAGAAACCATCTTTTTATGGACGGCTCCGGCATAGTTACCCGCATTAAAAGCCCCAAAATCAAAGGACTCGGGTGCTTCTGCCGTCCATAGTCTGAGGGTGTTGGCGGTGTTGGTTTTATAGCCCAAAATTGGGTTGTCGTAGGGTACACCCTTAATTAATTCAAAGGGAATCCATCTGGCTCGATACTGCCCCTGATCGTCGGTGTAATGGTCAACGTGGCCGCCTAGTTTAACTTCTACCGCCCATTCTGGACGGGCAATTTCCCAGGGGTTGCCAAATCGTAACCATTTATCGGTACGTTCTACCTGCCAGCCATCGCGGATATCTTGCTCGAAGATCCCAAACTCGTAGCGAATGCCGTAGCCGATCGAAGGAATTTCGAGGGTCGCCATAGAATCTAGGTAACAGGCTGCCAATCGACCCAAGCCACCATTGCCTAAGCCTGGTTCTTCTTCTTGTTCCAATAGGGCATCGAGACTTAGCCCCAGGTCAGAGACTGCTGCTTTGGCTTGGTCATAAATACCCAGATTGATCAGGTTATTGCCGAGCTGTGGGCCCATTAAAAACTCGGCAGAGAGGTAGCAAACTGTCCGGGAGCCGGAGTCGGTGTAGGTAGTCGCAGAACTAATCCAACGCTCTAGCAGTCGATCGCGCACGGTGTAAGACAATGCCATATAGTAATCGTTGAGGCTGGCTAAAGCTGGAAACTTACCTTGCACGTAGAACAGCTTATTTAGGAAGTCGCGCTTGAGTTCTGCCACACTCGATCCATTGAGAGCATTTGCCGATTGTTTTTGAATTTCTTGGGTTTGCATTGGTCGGTGTTCAACAGAATGGGACAAGGTCATCACTACTCGCTAGAGTCGGTGATACCATCAAGGGTCTCTAAAATTGCATTTTAGTGATTTTAGAAATCCCGACTTTCCATTCTAGGCACATCTGGACAGATGGAAGGTTTTCTACACTACTATTTACAAAACGTATGGTTAATTATCAGATCTACAAAGTGTCGGTAAAGTGTCAGGGCGAGCCTTGGTCTGATCAGGCTACTGCCCGATGATTGCCGTGGGATAGCACTTTGTGAACGAGATCAGCACCTATGAGATCAGCACCGATGAGACAGACCGCTGAAAAGCAGTAAACTCCGCGCTGGCCATTCCTGACCGTAGACCGGCCAATACTCCTGTCGTATTCCAGGCCAACACATCGGCCACCGATAGCCACAAACCTGGAAATAATCGACTGCGGATTAGGCCGTCATCATCGATCGGCAGCAGCACATAATCTTCTTCTACCAGACAAAACCAATCTATAGCTTGATCGATTACCCGCCAAACCAAATATTCTTGCACTCCATGCTTGCGATAGGTCTCTTTTTTCTCATGTAAATCATAAGAAGCCGTACTTGCCGCAATCTCCACTACTAATTCTGGCGCACCTTCAATATAGTCATCATCAGAAACGCCAGATTGACCACCAAACTCTGCTGCTATCCGTAAACAGCAATCTGGCTGTGGTTCATTATCTTGATCTAGCCGCACCGTAGCATTATCCAACAACTCCAATCCCGGTAGCTGCGATTGATAAATGTACAGCCAACCCATCATTTCACTATGAGGTTTACCATGTTTTCTGGCGCGTACCGGTGATGCCATATAAACTCTTCCCTCAATCAACTCAGCTTTTTTGCAATCGGGCATTGCCAAATAACGTCGCTCAAACTCCAAGCGAGTTAATCGATCGCCACCCTCTAACAAAGGAATTACACTAACTATATCTTGGGCAAGAGTCATATTTCATCTCCCAAATAAATGTATCTAGATTGTATCGGCATCAAAGACGAATAGTACTACCTACATCCGCACCACTGTTGCCTACCGCTGTAAGTAACGGCGACCTCAAAAGATTCAACAAGAAACTGTGGATTGAGATGCTGTTGTAGTCGAAACCAGAGCCATTAATAGTTGCTCTGAAGTAACCACAAAAGGCAGGCGATGAATATCAGATTGGGGTTGGCAGGCAATTTCACAAGCCTGCTGCAAATCAGCCACCGTTGCTCCAGCTAACCCCAGATCGGTCAAGCTACAAGGTAAACCAATTTTTTGATAGAACTCCAAAAGCTGTTGGCGTGAGGATGCGGCAAGCTGATTGCCCGCCACCATTTCTTCGAGGCGCAACTGCACCAAGATTCCGAAAGCCACTTTCTCGCCGTGGAGCATATCGTGACAAGCCGGGAGGTGGGTGAGACCATTATGGACAGCATGGGCAGCCACTGTGCGACATTGAGCACCGCCTAAACCACCGATTACTCCTGCTAGTAGCACATTGGCATCTACCACATCCCGCCAGACTGGACTGCCTACTTCAGCTAGGGCAGCGGCAGATTTTTGGAATAATAGATCGCGGAGGACTCGGGCCTGTTGGACAGCAGAGATGATCAGGGTTCGATCGGAGGCACCACTACTCACCGAAGCCTCATACCACTTGGCGATCGAATCTCCAATGCCAGCTACTAATGTTCGCTGAGGAGCTGTAGCTATAATCCCATAATCCAAAATCAATAAATTAGGGCAGAGAGCCAGAGACACATCATATAAAAAAGCCCCGGCAGGAGAATAAATATTGGAGAGTGCCGTCCAGGCTGCACAAGTAGCCGCTGTGGTAGGAATAGTCACTATAGGCAATTGATTTTGATGGGCTAACAGCTTGGCTAAATCTAAACATTTACCACCACCCACTCCAATCACCACGTTAGCCCGATGAGCTTGCAGCGATGCGGTCAGGTTTCTTAGACTATCTTCGCAGCAGTCGGGATGATAATTGGCGGTCTCGATCTGCAATCTGGGATCAGTCAGCAGACCAGTCAATTGAGACAACCCCAGACTGCGATCGCCACCAATAATTAGGGGTCGATCGCCGAGTTGAAAAATTTGGTCTAAAGATTCCCCTAAAGCCTGCTCTCCGCGCACCACTGCTGCGGGAGCCACTATCAAAGTTAAAGATTCCATGATTATTCCGCCCTCTAAAAATCTGCTATCAGAAAGATAGTTGGGGCAAAACTGGCTAGTTGCGCCCCGCCATTA
This sequence comes from Synechococcales cyanobacterium bin59.metabat.ball.084, assembly GCA_013297675.1. Taxonomy (GTDB): domain Bacteria; phylum Cyanobacteriota; class Cyanobacteriia; order Cyanobacteriales; family Chamaesiphonaceae; genus JAAFHZ01. The sequence continues at coordinate 7,023 of JAAFHZ010000002.1, forward strand.
ATTCTAGCTGTTTTTCTTCACTTGGTATCGACATTAACTTTTCAGCAATCAAATAATTCATGCCAATCAAAAATACCTGAAGTGGGGCTTCGCCAGCTTCACGATCGATCACTGCCATGTGGCTAGCAAAGTTCATATCATTTACCTGCCGATAGGCTGCGGGAATCGGTCGGACAGTGGCGATCGGCATATCCAACAGCAGCGGAAAATTAGCGGTAGGGATCGCGCAAGCTTCGTTCATCGTGGTTTGGACAAAGATTAAAAACTGTCGATCGGCAGTCGTGATCGCTCGATCGGGCATAACGCGGTAACAGAGATCTACCACTGTGATCATGTCTTGCCCAATATTGAGCATAGTAATGCCATGGTTGAAATTACCCAAGTTTGGGGGAGCTGGAGCCACTCGGATGATCGACTCGGCGGGTAACGCAAAGAAATAGTTGGGGGCAGATGCTTGAGGTTGACATACCGAAAACATCATCACCCGCAAAAAATCTTCACTATTAGCGGTGCTAGAAAGGCGCTGTTGGGGCAAATCAGTAAGAAGCATGGCAGTAGGGTGGGGTGAAGATTAAACTAAAGCAGGGGTTTTGAGCATATTTTCAACAGCAGTCAGCAGCTCTTGATCGGCATGGGGTTTAGTGGTGTAAGCCTTAGCTCCGAGGGCGAGGGCAAGCTGACGATGCTTTGCACCGCTGCGAGTAGTGAGCATAATGGTCGGAATCTGGGAGAGACGAGCATCTTGACGACAGTAGCTCAAAAACTCAAAGCCGTTCATGTAGGGCATTTCGATATCGCAGACCACTACTTGCACTTCATGGTGCTGATTAAGCTGTGCGAGGGCTTCTTGACCATTGGCTGCTTGCAGTACTTGGTAGCCAGCACCAGACAGAGTGCGCAGTAACCCTTGGCGCTGTACCAAAGAATCATCCACAATCAGGACTGTAATTTGGTTATTACCGGCGTTGTAAGGCAACAGTTCTGCTTCGACTACTGTTTCTTCCACCGGTAGAGCAAGCTGTGCTTTTGCCGAGGTATCTCTAGCCCTCATCGAAACTGGGCGACTGCCGGTTTCATCGAGTAACGCTACCGGATCGATCGCCAGGGTCAAACTACCATCACCGAGGGTGCTAGAACCCTGGACAAAGGTGGGCGTGGCGAAAACATTACCAACAGGAGTAATCACCAGCTCTTGCTCACTCACAATTTTGTCGATCGCCAGACAGCGAAGGCCATTGGCAGCCTGTACCATAATCAACAAACCTGGAGAAACCTCTGGTCGCCCAGATGTTACGGGACAGTTGTAGCTCACCAGATCAGCTAAATTTTGCACTGCAATCAGCTCTTCACGCACACCATTTTTGTAGCGATAGAGAGTTTGCCCACCGGGTTTTTCTTGTAGCTGTGTGGGTAGTGGAATAATAATTTGTTGTACAGAATCAGAAAGCAAGGCGTAGGTCTTACCTTGAGATTTGCAAATCAGCAGTCGAGCAGTGGTAAAGCTGAGGGGAATTTGCAGGCTAAAAGTAGTGCCTTGGCCGACTATGGATTTTACTGAAATCGAACCTTGTAGCGCTTCAATTTGGGTGCGCACTACATCTAAGCCAATCCCGCGACCGGAGAGTTCACTAACTTTATCAGCAGTCGAAAATCCTGGGTGGAAAAGCAATTCAGCCAATTCTGTTTCATTGGCAACAGCAGCTTGATCGGCAGAAATCAGATTTTGTTCTACTGCTTTTTGTCGAATTCTGGCAAAATTCAAGCCGCCACCATTGTCTTTGACTTCAATGGTTGTGCGGTTGCCGTGGTGGTGAGCGCTAATGGTAATTTGACCACTATTATTTTTACCTTGAGCCGCCCGAACTTCAGGGTTTTCTAAGCCGTGATCGTAGGAGTTGCGAATTAGGTGAAGCAGAGGATCGTAGAGCTTTTCAGCAGTAGATTTATCCACCAAAACGCTAGTGCCAGCCAAAATTAACTCAGCCGGTTTTTTGTGCTTAGTGACCATTTGTTGCACCAGGCGCGGGAATCGATCGAACACAGTAGAAATTGGTTCCATCCGAGATTGCAGCAGTTCATCTTGAGCAACTGCAAAAATCTGCTGGCGCTTGTTTTGACTATTGCGCAGTCGTTGACTAGAGATTTCTAGATTTTCTAGTTTTTCACCCAACAGATCCATGTGATCAGAGAGTTTTTGAATCAGCATGTGTAGATCACTATACACATCCATTTCTAGCATATCGAAGCTGGGTTGATTAGCACTCGGTGCCTCAATCCAGACTACTTTGGTTGAATCTTCGGGTGTGACTGGTCGGCGATCTTCTGCACGGCGGCTGCGAGATTTATCGACGTGCAGCAAGTTTTTGTCTGACCAGTGACGAATTGCTCCAAGCTGGTTGTGGGCACGACCGAGTTCTTCGATCGCTTCTTTGACAATTTGATAGATATTTTCGGTGCGGTTGTTTTGCTGACTTTCATCGACCAACAGTTCGCTGACCGCATGACTAAGCCGATCTAAACGCTCGATCGCCACCCGAATAGTAGGAGCATTGCTGTTAATAGTGGCCGCAGCCGGGGGCGCTTGGGGCGGAAGAGCTTCGGGTAACTCGGTAGAGATAGAATGCAGAATTCGATCGATCGCCGCAAAGGGGCTGGATAATTGACCGGAGAAAGCACTGGTAGTTAAGTCTGTCGATCGAGCATCTGAATTTGGTGCAACCATTGCCAGCGAGTTACTAGCAGTTGGTTGATGATCAGTAAATACTACTTCGTCTGGTTCATCGATCAACGATCCACTAGATTCGACCAACGGAATGAAGCCAGAGATATCGCCACTATTATCGATCAATTCTACCGATTCATATTCTTCATCTTCTCCCAATTCTAATAAATCATTAGTACGAGCATCTGGATTCGTTTCTACCGACATACCCAACAGATCGAACAAATCATGATTATTGGAGCCAGCCGCCGCCACATCGAATAGTTCGAGCAAATCGTTATTGCTATGGTCGGCAGTTGCTGTGGTCAGATCTAATAGATCTGCTAAGCCACTGCTGTTATTAGCCGGTTCTGCGTCCACATCAAACAGATCAAACAGTTCCTGGTTATTGCTCACGATTTCTGCGTCATCTGTGCCCAGAAAATCTAAGAACTCGCTAACGTCCTCGCTGTGAGCATGAAAATCATCAGCGTCCAGCAACCCTGAGAAATCATCAGCATTATCACTATTCTCTGTCCGATCAGTAATCGCCAAGGGATTAGCTACTACTGATTGTTCTTCGCCAGCCTGCGGTGTGGTAGCAATTAAACATTGAGTTAGTGCCGCCGATACAGTGCCACCATTTGCTCGATCGCCTGCCAAAATTTCGGTGCGGGCGGCTTCAAAGTTAGCCAGAGCTGCTTGCCCAATGGTAATAATCAGGTGAGGATTTAGCTCGATCGCCCGCAGAGTTGCTGCGGCAATTTGACTAATTCCAGGCAGGCTATAAGAAGCACCCAATTCTAAAAAGAAATTAGCTTGGGTTTTTAATAGTTCAGTAATTTGTGGTTTATTACCAGTAGCCAAAGATGCTCTGATGTTATTTAAGTCTTCGGGTACGCTGTCACCAAAAATTAGGCCAACTATATCAAATCCTAAATCTTCAGCGGTAGGCAGCGGTGCCTCCCGCCCAAAAAAGTCACCTAGCTTAGCTTGTAGACGAGCAAACAAATCAGCAGTTTGCTCTAAAATTTGCTCTTCATCGCACTCATAGCCGCTCAAAATTGCGGATAGCGGAGTATAGAGCACTTCGTAGCCCTCTAAGAGCAAAGCTCCTAGCTCATCATCTATAACTAGTTCTTCTGGGTATAGCGCCTGAAAAACATCTTCTAAATGGTGGGCAATAGTTTCGATCGTCTTTAAACCGCAGTTGGCCGCGCCACCTTTAATTGTATGCGCCGCCCGCATGAGAGTATGGACGCGCTCGATGTTTTTTTCTTCCAATAGAGCGATTAGGGTCTGCTCAATGGTTTGAATCAGTTCTGCCGATTCGATCGCAAAGTATTGATCAAGTGATTCGGTCATCTGAGGTTCGGTCATGGGAGATGGGGTTGGGGGGTGGCGTGGGCAACGCGAACGGTCAAAATGCGTGTCAGGGTTCAATGTGGCAATAGATAGGGATATTCCCTACCATTGCCCAAAAAATCCTAGTCAACTTTAAAGCGGCTCACGCTGGTTTGGAGATTGTCTGAAGTAGTTAGCAGATCTTTAAAGGACGACGAGAGCTGAGTAGCGCTGTCGGCAGTTTTGATCACGATTTCTGCTACGTCGTTCATTACTATAGTTAGCTTTTGAGACTCTTGATTTTGGTTGTTAGCCGCCTGAGAAATCGACTGCACCAGGCCGCCAATTTCGCTAGTAGCAATTACGATTTCGCTGAGAGTTTGGCGAGTTTCGTTTACCAATTGAGTACCCTGCACCACCTGAGCAATCCCTACTTCCATCGCTTCGGTAACTTCGTTAGTACCACTGCGAATTTCGTCTACCAAGCGGCTGATTTCGGTAGTGGCATTGGCCGATTGATAGGCCAAAGACCGGACTTCATCGGCTACCACGGCGAAACCCTTGCCATATTCACCGGCTCTAGTTGCTTCGATCGAAGCGTTTAAGGCCAACAAGTTGGTTTGAGTAGCAAAGTTTTCAACCAAGCTGACCACCTTAGAAATCTTCTGAAAGGTTTCACCCAAACGCTTCACCTTTTTGCCAGTTTCTGACACCGTAGAGCGGATTTCTAGAATCTCGTTTACAGTGCATTCAATCAAGCGATCGCCGTTTTGGACGGTGCTATTGGCCGCATTTACAGCCCGATCGATCTGCATGGCAAACTCCGCGACTTCGGCAGAAGAAGTTTCCAATAGTTTTACTTGGCTCATCGCAGAGTCGAGGCGATCGATTTCACCTTGGGCTTGGCTAGATAGACCTTCTACTAACACGTTGTTCAGGCTAGAGTTTTCGCTCATGCTCTTGGCTGCTACCTGGACTTGACGCACCAAAGAGCGCAAGCTTTGAATAGTGGTGTTGTAACCATCGGCAATGGTGCCAATTTCAGTTTCAGATAGAGGAGCACGGATAGTAAGATCGCCTCGGAAAGATGGTTCCAACGCTTTCAAGACGCGCATCGCTTCTTGCTCTAAACTTTCTCTAGCTCCACGTTCCCGCCCCAGAGACTCAGCCAATTCTTTTTCTTGGGTTTGAATTTGAGCTACATAGCTAGTGAGCTGTAGTGCTACGGCCAACTGATTGGCGATCTGAGTGACCAATTCGCTATCATTTTCTTGCCACTTGCGAGGCGCATCATTTTGATAGACTGCTACTAGGCCCCAGAGCTTATCACCTTGGAAAACAGGAGCAATAATGTAGGCTTTAGCCTGATATTTTTCCAGAGAATTTAGGTAGCATTCTGGGAAGTTTTTGCTATAAATATCATCTACAACGGTAACTTTTTTACCCTTAGAATAACGACCACCAGCAGTTTCTTGGAGGTAAGTATCAGTCTGCGTGTTATCGCTAGTGTTCCATTTGCGCACTACGCACTGGTCACTTTGAGTCCGGTTGCCCGACAAAACTGCATCCTTGCCCTGCTCTACCAACAGCGACATCCAGCCGCTAGTTACCGCTTCAGCTACTACTTGACCACTCCAATCGGCGTTGAATTGGTAAATGACCGCTCGATCGGCATTCATCGCAGTGCGCAGCTCCTGGGTGACATTTTGGAACACCGCGTCAATTTCTAAAGTTTGACGAATTCGATCGGTGATTTTAGCTAGAGTTTGCTGTTGCTCCGAACGAATCCGCAATTTATTCAAGTAGCCGATTTGCTCCATGGCGATTCCCACCTGCAAACCGATTTGGCGCAGAGTTTCGATCTCGTCATCTTGCCATTTACGGGCTTTATCGTTCTGGTACATGGCAATTAAGCCCCAGAGATGCTTATCAGCGCCAAAAACCGAGGCGATCGCATAGGCCCGAGCTTCAAACTGCTCTAGCAATTCCATATGGCAAGCTTGGTGCCCAGATAGATAGATGTCATCAATCGCCAAAGTACCACCATCTTTGTAGCGACCGCCTTCATTGCGCTGCAAGAAGGTATCAGCCACCATTGGTACCGAGGTCATTAAGCTATTCCAGCCTGCTGTGACCGATTCAGCCACAAAGTTGCCGCTCCAGTCATCGTTAAAGCGGTATACCGCTACCCGATTCACGCCCAACAGCTTACGGCTTTCTTGAGTAGCAATTTGCAGCACAGCTTCTTCGGTTTTGGCGCTCCGAATGCGTTCCTGCATTTTAGCTAAGCCTTTTTCCCGCTGGTATTGGGCAGTCATGCGCTGGTTTTGGAACTGCTGATGACGTTGGTAAAGGGTCTGTTGCAAGGGCTGGCTGAATTTGCCTGCAAATCCTTGGAGTACTTCTAGTTCGCCTTTTTGCCAGTTGCGCGGGCCAGAGTTTTGGTAGGCACCCAGCATTCCCAAGAGCTGATCGTTGTAGACAATCGGCACTACTAAGTAAGCGCGAATTTGATAAGAATCTAAAATTTCTACCAGGCAGCGGCTCAGATTCTTGGTCTGAATATCATTAACAGCATAGTACTGCTTATAGTTTTCATTGTTGATCGAGTAGTCAAAATCAAATCTGTCACCAGCTTTGACCCAGTTTACATCTACCGATTCCGTGAGCACTTTACCGCTCCAGTCAGGGTTATAAGCAAAAACCATGACCCGATCGACTTTTAAGCTGTTGCGGACAGTCTCGGTCAAGTTTTGCAGTAAGCCTTGAGCTTCGAGGTTAATGGCGTTAATAGGGTCGCGGTTTTGCACCAGTTGCAGCAGCGGCAAGCTGGGCTGAATTGCCAAGGTAAGCTCTAAGGTTATTTGAGCCAGCAGATTGATTTCGCCATCAGTCCAGCGATGAGCGCGACTACATTGCTGTAGTACCAGTAAGCCCCAGACTTTTTGCAGACCATAGCTATTAGTATCATTGGCGTAGTCGTTCAATAAGACGGGAATAGTAATCTGTGAACGAACTTGCAGCGTTTCTAGCACCTGTTTTTGATGAGGAGAAGCTGAAACAATATCTAATTCTACATAACGCTGGTTTTGGTAGTCAGCAGTATAGTCAGCACCAAAAGCAATGAGGGGTAGCTCTGTACCCAAAGCAGGACTAAAACCATTATTAACAGCTTCGGAGATGATCTTCACCTGGTTGTTGTCATTAACCTGACCAACCAATACTCGATCGATGCTCAAGATATTTTGCAATTCGCTGGTGGCCATGGCCAAAGCTACTTCGCTGTTTTTGGCTTGGCGAATCTTGGTCGCAATACCATGAATGCGCTGTTGATCACTTTTGCTCGCGCCGGTAGGAGCAGTCTTGGCAGGCGGCACTGAGCGATCGTACTCGGGTTCTATTTGCAGTTTGGTGTTGTCTATTTTCATAGTGGTTTCTGGTTGGTCGGCACTTCTGCTTTTAAACATGGAACTGAGTCTCCAATTTGGTGGGGTGGTTAGGGTCTAGCGAAAAATAAGTTGGAAAATTAAATTTTGGTTGTTATAAATTCATTGCTTGAAAAATACGGGGCAAGTCAATTAGCAGCCACAGGAGGTCTGCCTGGTCTAGAAAGTAGCCAGCCAAAAAACGGCGCATTTTGGCAGCTATAAAATTGTCACTAATCGGAATCGCTAAGGCCGGATCGTAAGTCATGACCGAGATCGTGCGATCGACCATCAGGCCGATGGTGGTTGATCCCACCTGTACCATTAGCACCGTGGCCTTGGTGGCTTGGGGGCAGCGCTGACTGTAGTACTCACCGCCCATAAACTGCGCTAAATCGGCAACCCAGGTAGATTTGCCCCGCCAATTGACAATGCCTAATAAATAGGGAGCCATTTGAGGGACTGGTAAAATCTCGCTCACGGGTAGCTCGATCGCTCCTTGTAAATTGTGCAAAGAAAGCAATGCCTGAGTATCGGGCTGAATGCTAAAGCCCAAGAACCTTTCTTCTGTTGCGCCAATCGTTAAATCTGTAGACCGACCAAATGCTCTGCCCGCAGAGGCGTTGGCTAATTGAATTGCTGAAACCATAACAACCCTAGTTCATTAACTGACTGACGGTTTGAATCAATGTTTGCTCATCTACCGATTTACTCAGGTAAGCATCGGCACCGCTCATGTTGCCCCAAGTGCGATCCATTTCCTTGTCTTTGGTGGAGTAAATAACTACCGGAATTGACTTGGTGTTGGGGTCATCTTTCAGCTTGCGGCATAGCTCAAAGCCACTTTCTCCCGGCAAGATCACGTCGAGTAAAATCAACGATGGTCTTTGTTGTTTGACTCGAATTTCGGCTTCTTCACCGCTAGTGACACCTAAAACTGTGTAGCCGCTACCTTCTAAGCAGCGCTTCAGCTTTTCCATTTCGGTCTTGCTATCTTCGACAATTAAAACTTGACTCATGATCTAACTCCTGACGGTAATGTGTTTTTCTAAGATTTTTAATACAGTTTCAGCAGAGACGGGCTTAGATAAGAAATCTGTAGAACCCACCATTTTGGAACGCATTCGATCGACTAAGCCATCTTTGCCAGTTAAAATTACAACTGGAATATGTTTCAGGCTGGGAGTCTTGCGAATTTGGGCACAAACTTCATAGCCGTTAATAATCGGCATTAACAAATCCAAGAAAATAAAATCTGGCCTGTTTTTAATCAACTGTGGCATAATTTTGAGCGGCTCTTGTACCCCGTAGCAGTCATAGCCGTGAGCTGTCAAAATTTGGCTCAGAGTCTGATAAACCAACGGGCTATCATCTATACAGGCCACCGTAATGCCTTTTTTAATGATTTTAGGAGCACGACTTTCGATCGAGCGGCTGGGTACCGCAGTTCTCGAAAGCCCGATCGAACCAGATTTCAGAAAGAATAAAATTGACTTAGCCAGCTCCGGCAAAGGATATTGATGCTCTGCGGCTAGATCTCGCATGGTTTTAGTGCCATCGATCGTCGAAAGCATGGTTTTTTCATGGGAGTCTGCGGGCAAAGAAGCAATCAGGTCGGTTTTTTGAACTACCGGAAACAGGTTTGGTGAGAATGCCGTATTAAAATTGGTTTGCCATTCTTGCCAGTTCCTGACGGCTGTTTTTAAGATGGGATCGGTTTCTAAGAGCGGTAAAAATAACGTGGATTTGGTAGCAGTACCGTCTTCATCGTCCTCATCCGATTTCTGCGGCTCATAGCTAAATAGCCTGAGATCAAATTTATCTTCAGTGGATTTACTGAACTGAATCAGATCAAAAAATACTTCGGTAGCTACCCCGATACTAATATTAGTTAGCTCTTGACGAGTAAGGGTATCCTCCACCATCAAATCCGCTAACCGTAGAGAGCTTTGTTGGGGCGTGTGCGGGTTAGAAATATTTTCTATCCACTCCACTGGAATCGGATTTTCTTGTTTAGCTAAATGCCGTTTCCAATATGATACAGGGTCACTATTAGACCCTAACCAGATCAACCGCCCCAGTCTAAAGACAAAGGCGAAACAAGTCTGTTTGTTGAGAGATTCAACTACTAGCTCTCCGCTAAAGTTTTGCTGTCTAAACTTTTGGATCTGAAGAATCACGTTCTTGAGATCTGTCTCCAAACTTTTGTGCTGGAGCGATTCTGTACTGGCTGTACTCATAGAGCACGTTCTCTTATTTATGACATGGCGTGGGCTAGCAACGGCAAGCTGTAAAGATTGCCTGAGGTTAACGTTCCCTATCCATGGTCAAAATCAAACAAATTGTTAAATTTTCTATTTCAGTGAAATAAAAATTTATACTATGTCGGTGTTGAATACCAAAGAGATTAACTAGCTCTCATGTCCGGCTGAAGCCAATTAATCTTCCAGCATCAAAGTTAGCCAATTACCCGAATTGGTCCTTCGGTGCTGGCACTAAAAAACTGCCGAACTACCGGGTCTTGAGTGCTATCAATATCCGCAGTTCGACCATTCCATTGGACTTTGCCTTTGTGCAGAAAAATAATTCGATCGGTGGTGCGGCGAATGGTGCTGTCTTGGTGTGTGACCATCACATGGGTTTCACAGCCACCTTTAACGGTCTGCAAATTCCGCACTAAGTCTTCGATTACCGTAGAGGCGATCGGGTCAAGTCCAGCAGTAGGCTCATCGTAAAGCAATACTTCCGGGTTATCCTGTGGTCGTTCGGGGTTAGACATAATCGCCCGAGCAAAGCTCACCCGCTTTTTCATCCCTCCCGAAAGCTGATCAGGATATCGATCAGCTACGCCTTTCATCCCCACTAGCGAGAGCTTGTCTTCTACCAAGCTGCGGATTTTTTGGCGGGAGAGCTTGCTCTGCTGAATCATCCTAAAGCCGACGTTTTCTTCTACAGTCAAAGAGTCAAACAAGGCCGCCTGTTGAAACACCATGCCAATATACAGCGGGTCTTGGGCATCTTCGATCGAACCCTGCCGCTTTTGTCCCAAAATATAAACGCTGCCGCTGTCAGGAGTTAACAGTCCGGCGATGATCCTCAAAATGGTCGATTTCCCGGTGCCCGAAGGACCAATAATTCCTAGCCCTTCGCCTTTGTAGATATCTACATCTACCCCATCTAAGATCACATTCTCGCCAAATTTTTGGCAGACACCCCGAAGCTGAATGATCGGTTCACGCATATTAAGTCTCAATAAAAATTAGCTAGCCGCAGTTTTTTGCAGGTCAATTGTCAGCGCCTGCCCCCATTTGATGGCGATGTCGCTGTCAGTAAAGGGAATTTTACAGTTCTCCTGATCTTCGCACAGGAGTTCTAGCTCAATTTTTTTGCCCGCTGGAGGATTAAGAGGGTCAGCAACTTCATCATTGACCAGCAACTGTACCGCGCTCACGGCAGAAAGCAAGATGCTTTGGGGATCTTTAATGCCTTGACGGCTAGGTTTACCCCAAGTAAGCTGCTGACCTTTTTGCCCCAAAATGGCGCGAATATCGTATTTTGCTCGATCGAAGTCTGCTGCCCACCGCTCATAAGCCTGGAGCTTCTGAAATTCTTCCCAGCCCGCCCAAGCTAGGCCGATAAATATGGCTAAAAACACCAACCACGCTAGACCTCTAGCCATTTTATGCTCCCGAAAATCTGAAAATTGAACATCACTTAATTGCCAAATTTTAGCGGTCAGTTGATAATTACCCTGAGCATTATTGCTTAGTCGCATGACGAGCATTATGGCTCAATGTAGAATGATAAAAGTAATCAGTTTATAGATGCGATTATACAATTTCTGGTAAACCAAACTAACCTTGGTCTAACCGGCCTCACCCATTCGCAACCAACGCTGTCTCCACCAGGAATATATGGAAATCCACTGCACGCGCATTGGCTGTGCTCGTCCCCTCAACATCTTCCCCGAACTAGAAGACAGTGCGCTGTTAAAAACAGTGCCCCAACGCCATTGTCATCACTGTGGGATGCATCTAATTTTGGATGGCCGGTATATTCCTTTTCAGCGACTGCGCCAGGGTGGTTTTGGCTCGGTCTTTTTGGCCTACGATCGACGCACACCCACCATGAAGCGTTGCATCGTCAAGCAACTGCAATTTAATATCAGCTTTACCAAAGATCAAATTGCTACGGCCACCACCCTATTTCATCGAGAAGCCGAGGTTTTGGAGTCTTTGGGTGAACATCCGCGCATTCCACGCTTTTTCGCCTTTTTAGAAATAGATGCCGAAGAGTTCAGCTCGGCAACCCCCCAAAGGCTGCTGTATTTGGTTCAAGACTATATCGAAGGCCAAGACCTGCAACGGGAACTGCACAGTAAAGGAAAGCTCAGCCAAATAGAAGTACAGCAGGTTTTGCGAGAAGTATTAGAAATTTTAGACTTCATGCACAGTCGCAATGTCATTCATCGAGATATTAAGCCTTCTAACATCGTGCGCGATCTATCTGGCAAATTACACCTGATCGATTTTGGTGCGGTCAAACAAATTGTCAGCACCGCCACGACCATTGCCCAAATCCCGGCTCTGGGTGTTACCGGCATTTGTACCCCCGAATATGCTCCCGCCGAACAGCGCCAATGTCACGCCATTTATCCTTCTTCTGATCTCTATGCTTTAGGTGTCACCTGTCTGCATTTACTCAGCGGTGAACATCCTCCCAACTTATTCGATTTTCGTAATCACACTTGGTTCTGGGACAAAATAGACATCAATCAGCAGAGCCAGCTTTTTATTGTCCTCCAGCGTATGCTGAAGGAAGTTCCGGTCGATCGGTTCCAGTCTGCGCGGGAAGCCTTAGTCAGCTTAAATGGTGCCAATATCTCCCATGGACTGGGTAACAACAATGATACAGTCATTCCTTTAGATACTCTTCCCCAGCAATCACCCAGCAGGTTTTTACTGCCCGTCAACCGCCGCTTAGTCGCAGCCGGAGTGGGAGTAACTGCTAGTTTGATGGCTACTGGCCTGTTGGCATTCAACTTCATGAAACCAACTGTAACGGGTAGTTTTGGCAACTACTCACTGTTAAAAGCAGAGGGCACTAATAGTGCAGAGTTTCAGAAATTCAAAGCAGATGGCATTGCGGCTTTAGCCCAAAAGAATTATCCGGTGGCAGTACAAAATTTTCAGGCTGCGTTGACGAAAAATCCCAATGCGCCTGAAACTCGGATCTTTTTAAACAATGCTTTGATTGGCAACGAACCCAGCCAAACAATCGCTGTTTCGGTGCCAATTAATGAAGAAGAAGACAATTACCGGGCGCTAGAAATGCTGCGAGGATTTGCCCATGCCCAGCGAAATTTGAATGCCAATAAAAAAGCCAAGATTAAAATCGAAATTTTTGATGACAGTGATAAAAAAGAGCAAGCTGAGGGCATCGCTAAACAGTTAGTCGATCGATCGGATATTTTAGGGGTAGTGGGTCACAACAGCAGCGGTGTAAGCTTAGCCGCAGCGGAGATTTACAACAATCGCCAACTGCCCTTTATTACTCCGATGAGTATCAGCAGTCAGTTGACAGGCAATAGTAAACCATATATTTTTCGTACCAATGTGCGGGGCGAAATGGTCGCTCAAGAGCTGGCTAGCTTTATGCTGAATAAAAGTAAAAAAAAGAAAGCAGCAATTTTTTATGTGCCGAAAAGCCCTTACAGCGAAGAGTTGCAGGCGCAGTTTTCCCGTAAGTTAGTCTCGGCTGGCGGTGAAATAGTAGAATCTTTTGATCTGACTAATCCCGGCAATATCAATAAAAACCTCAATCAGGCGATCGCCAAAAAAGCTGAAGTAATTGTATTATTTCCTAGCCATAAATATCGCAAAAATGCCTGGGCGGTGTTAAGAAATCGCCAAGAACAGCATCTCAACACGGTTGTATTTGGCGATATTGCCACGCTCTACAGCTTTGAAACCTTAAACGAGGCGCGGGGTGCCGCTCAGGGGATGACTTTGGGAGTTTCTTGGCATATTGACGAAAAAGACACGCCTTTCTCCCGAGAATCGCGCACCATTTGGCAGAGTAACGTAAACTGGGCCACTGCTACTTCTTATAATGCTTTGCAGGCGATGGGTACAGCTATCCAATCTGATCCAAAGCCTGCTCGTAACACCGTGCGCGATCTCTTGGGCAGCATGAAGTTTGCTGGTGCTGCGGGTGATTTTCAGTTTTTTAATGGCGACCCCAATGACCGCGTTACCTTGGTCAAAGTCGAAAAGACTGGTGCAAATCGCCGCTATAGTTCTGGGACTGGCTATGACTTTGTGCCGATGAATCCGATAGTTAGCACTAATGTTTCTGTGCAGCCAGCTAAACAGCCGGTGCAACAATATAGTCGTGCTGCGTTCTAAAGCCTGCCGCCTGTTTTTTGGCGGACAATCTATTTCGTTGGTGGGTACTTGGATGACCCAAACCGCTGTCCTATGGCTGGTTTATCAATTAACTGGCTCCTCGGTGTATTTGGGTTTGATTGCTTTTTTAGAACAGATTCCTAACTTTTTTTTGGTGCCTATTACCGGCGGCATTATTGAGCACGGCGATCGACGTAAAATTCTGCTCACTACTCAGGTGCTGTCGCTGTTTCATGCCTTGGCTTTGGCTCTGTTAGTTTTTAGTCATACGGTGCGAATCGAGTCTTTAATTATCCTCAGCCTGATTCGGGGGGCAATTAGTGCCTTCGATATTACCGCTCGCCAAGTATTTATTGCCGATATTGTGACCGATAAACCCGAGCTGCGATCGGCTATCAGCATCAATGCTCTCATTATCAGCGCCGCCCGATTTGTCGGGCCAGGGATTGCCGGGTTACTAATTACCCGCAGCGGCTTAGGAGTTTGCTTTGCTATCGATACTCTCAGCTACTTGGTGGTAATTGTTACGCTGCTGCGGATGCGGATCAGGACTCCCCGTGCAGCGGAGGCTGGGACTCCTTGGCAAAGATTTCGGGCTGGTTTGAACTATGTATCGGGCAATGCAGCTCTGCGATCGATCTTAATTTTGCTGGCTGCTATGGGTTTTTTGGGCGGCTCTTACCCCACTCTGATGCCAATTTTTGCCCGAGAAACTTTTCAGGGGGGTTCAGATACTTTGGGGTATTTGCTAGCAACGGCAGGGATTGGTTCTCTGGTGGGCAGTATTTATCTGAGTTGGCAGCAAGCAAAACGCTGCTTAGATCGATTGCTGCTGACTTCGGTAATGGGTTTGGGCTGCGGTTTAATTGGCTTTGCTCAATCTCATGTATTTGGACTATCGCTATTGATGATGTTTATAATTGGTCTGTGCTTGGTAATACAAGCAGCTATTTGTAATATGCTGCTACAGATCTTGGTGATCGATCGACACCGAGGAGTAGTCATGAGTTTATTTACGGTGGCCTATATGGGCATGACTCCTTTTGGTAATTTACTAATTGGCCGAGTTGCCGCATTAATTGGTGCTAGTAGTACTTTGACTATTAATGGCGGACTATGTTTGTTAGGGTTTGCTTTAGCGGGCAAAATTGCCAAGGAGTTAGCAGGTGCTGATTTGGATGCTTAACAGAAACATCACTGATTGCCAATGAAGCACCTCAATCTACCGTCACTAATAGTTTGACTTTTTTTGGTGTGCAGTGGCAAAATCGAATGCTAAAATTGACACATGAAGCTTTTGGAGTAATTATCGTGACTTTTCAAGAGATTGTGGATTCTATTGATGGTTTGTCTACAGAAGAGCAGACCAGGCTTTTTGAATTTGTTTGTCAACGTCAGCAACAAATAGAACTCGGCGATGAAACCGATTATCTACTTAGCTCTCCTGGTAATGCTCAGCATTTACAGCGATCGATCGAGCAACTAAGGCAGGGTAAAGTGGTTGAACATGAGCTTATGGTCACGACGTATTGATGAAGCTAACCGTATGGTTTATGAAATTAATGATGAATATTTGACTATTGTTGCCTGCCGATTTCACTACTAAAAATGCTCTGGTTGTTGATGGAATTTTTTAGGTATTGATCAGCCGAAGAGATCAGAGTTGGTCAGGGGCAATTCAGTGAATACTCGATCAGCAACGTGATCTATCAAGATTGCTCTAACCCCACATTTTTAAAAAGACTTATTAAGATCTCATCAAACGCTATCGCTCAATTCGTTAGGATCTTTGCCGAATGCGAAGGAATCCCTGATGTCAAGGCGATTAACCAGTCATCGATCGCCCTTGGTACTAGCGGATCGACTGAAACACCCTAAGTTCTCTCAGGATCTGGGGAATTTGAAGGGCGGTGGTGGATTACTAGGGCTGTAGAGAGTTTGCTATAATGTCTCGTACCACTGACTTAACTAAAGATAATGGTCTGACGATTATGACTCCTCAACTTGAATCATTGATGCAACAAGTAATTCAGCTCGATCGAGATGAAAGGTTGGAGCTAATCACTCACTTGGCTAATTCTCTGCATTCTAATGAAAGCCATGACTCAGAATTGGTATTGACAGATTTGCAAAATGCTCAACTAAAGCAACTACAAGCAAAAATTGAGGCAGGCTTAGAGGACGTGAAAGAAGGCAGAATTCTTGATGGAGAAGCTGTTTTTGCTAATTTGCAGCAAAGAATTACTCGCCAGAGAGAAACAAAATAGTGGGTGCTTATTCTTTCACTGACAATGCGATCAGAGATTTGGATTCTATCTGCGACTTGATTGCGATCGATAATCCTGATGCGGCCAGTAACTTATTTGACGACATTAGAGAGCAATGTATGCGCGTTGCTCGATTTCCGTTTAGTGGCAAGAAGTATGGCCAAATCAAGCCGAACTTGCGTGGCTTTATCGTCAAAAGCTACATTATATTTTATATGGTCGAAGGTGAAAATATCTTAATCATTAGAGTAGTAAATGGTTACAGGGATTTGGCCGACGTTTTTGACGCTAACTAACTGTAATTTCAATACAGCTTGCTTAAAAGCACAATGGAAACCAAGGAAATTAATAAAGGGTGTTCCCCGAGCCGAGCCGATAGCGCAGATTTTTTGATAGCTTAAGCGAACCGTATTGGCTGGAATTTTGCTCAAAACTACCAAAAAAAGTGGACTGCTATTCACAATCCACCCACAAAACCAGACTTAAATTTGTTTACTACTGAGGACTACGAGCCAAACGCATTGCCTGCTCCAAATTGTTTAAGGCATAGCGCAGATCTTCTGCTGGATCTACTGCTACCCAACCCTCTGCTGTAGGTAACTTGGTTTCAAAGTGCAAGTGTGGACCGCTAGAGGCACCAGTGCTGCCTACTTGACCAATCACAGTACCTTGCTTAATCTCTTGACCCTCTTGGACAAAAATTTCTGACATGTGACCGTAAAGAGTCTGCAATCTGCCATTGTGCTCGATGATTACAGCTTTACCATAGCCACCATGCCAGTTAGCCAATACCACGCGACCATTGGCAACGGCGACGATCGGAGTACCACTGGGTGCAGCCAAATCTTGACCCGCATGGAAACGACGATTGCCCGTGAGCGGGTGAATGCGCCAGCCGTAGGGTGAGCTAATCGGAGCTGGAGTGGCAAGAGGATAAACAAAGTCAGAATTAACGCTGTAATTGGACAGAGCCAAGCTAGTAGGAGCGATCGAAGCGACCTGAGCTACCTGCACAGTAGGCAAGGGAGCAATTTTAGGAGCTGCTGGTCTAGATACCTTGGGAATCTCAGCGATCTGAGGAATAATATTGGACTGAGGTGGTGGCACGTACACCGGCACCGAGTCAGGAATAGCTGGCAGCGCTGTGGGTACTGACCAAGCGGCCAAAACTTGGGGCTTTTCTACCCGAACCTGCGGCTGTTTACGAGGCTGAGAAACAAATCTAGCGCGGACTGGAGCAACCGGTTTCGCAACTGCTGGCTGCACAACAGATGGCAGTGGAAACAATTCTGGAGCGGCATCGGGGCGGTACGATACTTGGCGAATTTGAGGCTGAACATTGCTCACCAAGCTGCTCACAAGCTGCCGATCGGGAGTTTTTAGCGTATTCTTATTAGCAGCTTTGCTAGCGGTTAAAATTCCAGGCTGAGCACGATAGGTGCGCCGAAAGCTAGAGGTATTTTTTTGAACTGCTACGGTAAAATTATCAGCACCTAGTAGATCTTTGTGGAGCTTCTTGTACTTGTTGCTGCTCTCACTGCTAGATAATCTGCTGTTGTCAAGAGGAGTAGCTGAAGCAGCTTCTAACGATTGAAACAGTGTCGCATTGACTGATTGACGATTAGTTTCAACTGGCTTAATTTCTGCCCAAGAAACACTGGCGTTGGCCATGATGGTTAAGCTGCTTAACCAGGTTAGAGCCTTTAGCAATAACGGATGGCGAATCAGCATCGACCAATGGTTGATGGAAGTGGACTGACTAGATGGGTTTTTTGCCTTAATTGTCATGGTTTTGTTGTTTAGCGCGGTTTAGCCCAAGGCTTTTCCTGTGCGTTGGTATTCAATAAATACAGAATATATAGATCTGTGATTATTGCTTTACAAATTACTTACTTCACTAGGATGCCCACAATTCGACCGTTGGGCAACACTAATGGTCACAAATAGTCGATTTTCGGCGATCTGGCGCATTGATTGAGATCACAGCATCCGACTTATGGCGCTATGGTTTATCAACCAATAGGGGATCTAAAAGGCGGTTAATTAGTCGTAACTGCTCAGCAGTGCCCATACAGATTAAGTTATCGCCACCAGTAATCTCTGTTTCGCCAGTTGGCCCCACGATCAGTTCGCCCCCATGGCGACGGATTGCCAACACTAGTGCCCCAGATTGCGATCGCAGTCGGGCTTCGCGCAGTGATAAACCGGCTACCGGACAAATATTTTGGTCAATTAAAAATTCTTCCATGTAAAACGCGCCGCTACTGCTGGTCATAATGCCATCGACAAAATCTAAGACTTGGGGGCGGAGAGCGGCAGCAGCCATCCGTTTGGCTCCGGTAATATAGGGAGAAATTACAGTGTTGGCTCCAGCCCGTTGCAGTTTTTGCACTGCTTCTTCGGTGCTGGCGCGGGCGATCGCCCTGATCAAAGGATTCAAACTCTTGGCAGAAAGAATAATATATAAATTTTCGGCATCAGAAGGCAGAGCCGTTACCAGACAATTAGCCCGTTCTACTCCCAGCTCAATCAGGGTTTCATCTAAAGTAGCATCAGCTTGAATGGCCGTGTAGCCTAATTTTTGGGCAATTTCGATCTGCTCAGCGCTAGAATCGATCACCACAAAGGGGGCTTTTTCGGCAGCAAATTCATCGGCGATTTGTCGCCCAATGCGGCCAAAGCCACAAATTAGATAGTGTTGATTCAGAGATTTCACGAGTTTCCGGCGCAGACGCAGTTTACGCTCTTCTACAAAATAGCCGCCCAGCAGGGCATCAGTAAAGGTGTTGGCCGTATAGCCAATAGTCAAGACTCCTGAAGTAATTAGAGTCATGGTAAAAATTCGCCCTCGATCGCCCAAGGGGTGAGTTTCACCAAAGCCCACGGTCGAAAGAGTGATCATGGTCATATAGGCGGCATCCAGCCATTTCCACCCCTCTACAAAGTGATACCAGGCAGTGCCGCTGAGTAACAAAAAACTGATGGCCAGAGCAGCACGGCGCAGCTCTAGCCGAATTTCTTGAGATTTTTGCTCGGTTACAGAGTCCAATCTTTCCACTGGAGCTATTTACGAATTCGGTCTATCAAAGATCTCAAACTGCTGCCACATCTGTTTTACGGTTTGGGCGGAGTCGTCTAAATACAAAAACACCCCAGGAAACGGCGGCGGTACCAGGATGTTTAGTTCTCCCCCAGCAATGCCACAAATTTTTGGCTGATGAGTTCCTTGAAAGTGTCGTAATCAGTAATCCAGTTATCAATAAAAGCTGCCATAGTAGGAATGCGCTTGGCAGCAGGCACGTCTTTTACGTCGTAGTTAAAGTTGCCAGAAAATAGCAAAATCGGCAGCGGCTGTTGATCGGGCTGTTGAATACTAGCGGAGTTAATCGAAAGATTTAATTGGCCGCGCTCTAGGGTATAGAGCAAATTGAGGGCAGCGCGGACATTTTCTTTGCCATAAGTCTGCCACTCACCAGGAGCCAGCAGCTTGCTGCAAATATATTTATCGGCGGCATTGTTGTCGGTAGGGTAAGGTACATAGCTGCGAAAGTTGATGCCTACGGCTTGATAGTTTCCGGCTTTCATGATTTCCACATATCGACGAGCCACATCACCAATCACCACATTATCGGGTTCTTTGTCGCCGATCGCTTCCAAAAACATTAGTCGATCGGGCTGAGCTGCGATGCTACAGCCATTCTCGAAGGCTAACTGACTAAGTTGCTCACTGGTAACGGGCTGGCGGCTAAGCGGCCAATCTTCGGGAATGATGCCGCTATATTTAAGTAAATCTTCTCGCAGCATGGCTGGAGACTGCTGAGCGGCAATAACGATCGAGACTTCTTGGGTAATGAATGTAGAACTCATGGATTTGCAGTATTAAGATGCTGACTGAGAAACAGAATAAGGTTTTTCGGTCTCTCTGGCAATTTTAAGGGCAATTTTAACGGCAATTGCGCTCTTGCAAATGCTCAGATACTAGTTGATAAATTTCAATGATGTGTCGATCGGCTAGCTTGTAAAAAACATGCCTGCCGCGTTTTTCGTGGGTGACAATCCGGTTCGATCGCAGGTGGCGCATTTGCTGTGAAACTGCGGCCTCGGTCATGCCGATCGCCGCCGCGATTTCATGGACGCAGACTTCTTGGGCGGCCACTAGTTCTAATATGCGCAACCGGTTAGCATCGGCCAACAGGGCAAAAAACTCCGCCATCAACTGAGCTTGATCATGAGCATGATTTGGGCTGTTGGGTTCGGAGTTTTTCTGTGTTGTCAATGGAGACTTTGGCATTAATTAGCTACCACAGCCACAGCCGTTTTGGGTGCAGCCTTTTTTGTCGGTGTGGCCAGAGGCACAGCCTTCGCTACAGTAGTTTTTGCCATCTTTCATGACGGCATCGGTCAGGGAGACGATGCAGAGGCAAGGTTCGCAGGCGCATTTCATGGAGGTAACGGTGGTCATAGGACAAGTCCTGAATTCTTAAGGTTGAGTATATTTTAACATCTGATTGAGTGATTGGATATTTTTATTTTCAACTTCGCTGCTATGGCTCGGAGTTGTTGATGAGACTTGTTTGGCAGAACAGGGAATACTAATTCTAGAGTTCAGCAAGCCCCTGTAATTATGACCATCGCCCCTCCCGCCAAGCCCTACGCTAAAAACGCTAATCCTTTACAACAGCTCCAATCAGAACTCAGTCAGGTAGTCATTGGCAAAGAAAAGCCGATCGAACTCGTCCTCATTGCTTTATTAGCTGGCGGCCACGTTTTACTAGAAGACGTTCCAGGGGTAGGTAAAACCGTCTTAGCTAAATCCTTAGCCAAGCTCATCGATGGTCGCTACCAGCGGATTCAATGTACCCCCGATCTATTGCCTACAGACATCACTGGCACCAACATTTGGAACCCCGGCAACCGAGAATTTGAGTTTCTGGCGGGTCCAATTTTTACGAACATTTTATTAGCCGATGAAGTAAACCGCGCTACTCCCCGCACCCAGTCAGCATTATTAGAAGTAATGGCCGAGCAGCAAGCAACGATCTATGGTCGCACCCACCCCATTGCCCGCCCTTTCTTTGTCGTAGCTACCCAAAACCCGGTGGAATATCAAGGGACTTTTCCGTTACCGGAAGCCCAAATGGATCGGTTTATGATTTGCTTAAGTCTGGGCTACCCTAACGCCGCCGAAGAAGTGCTGATGCTGCAAGGTATTAACCAACGGGAGTCTGGCAGAAGCATTGCACCTTGTTTAACCGCACACCGCTTAGCTGAACTTTCTGCCCAAGCCCGATCGATCAGGGTCGAAACGGTCTTACAGCAATATATTGTCAACCTAGTTCAAGCTACCCGTCGTCACCCCGATGTATTACTTGGAGTTAGCCCCCGTGGTTCGATCGCTCTCCATCAAGCGGTACAAGCTCGCGCCCTGATTCAGGGCCGAGACTACGCTACCCCAGATGATGTAAAGTTCTTGGCTCCCTATGTTTTGACCCACCGCATTGTGACCAACAGCAGCAAGCGCAGCAGCCAGATTGTAGATGCTGTTTTGCACGAAACTGCTGTGCCATAGGGATTAGACATCTCCACACAGTTATCCAGAAGGATAAGCAGCAATTCCAGATTCGGAAAAACCCGGATGTGGGGGTCTTCCCCCCACGCCCCCGCAGTGGGGGACGAAACGCCTCCCCCACACCCCCTGCGTGAGGGTCGATCTTGCTGAGTTGCCGCGTTGTCTTTATCAATCAAATTAAGTTAGGTCAACACCCCGTGCAGTGCAAGGCTCGCCGTTTCCAGGCGAGCAACACTTGCGCACTGCAACTGCGCGACAACGCTGAACGGTGCTTTTGAATTTGGAACTGCTGAAGCATAAGAGCCATCTCGATGCCAACTGAAGGTTTGTGTTAGAATCCGCCTAGCCTGGATTCCCCCGTAAAAATCAGGCCAAGAAACCTGCTAAAACCTTTCGCCTGGGCTGACCTGACAGCAAAATCTATCTTATGTCTAAGTATCAATTACAGTGGCTCGATCGCTTGCAGCAAGTTCCTCAATCGGCCTGGGATGCCCTCGCCCTACCACTAAAAACGCCGTTTCTAGAGTGGGAATGGTTAAATAATCTAGAAACCTCGGGCAGCGTGCGGGCCGAAACAGGCTGGCTACCTCGGCATTTGACCGTGTGGGCAGGCACCACATTAGTAGCGGCGGCACCACTGTATTTAAAGGGGCACAGCTACGGAGAGTTTGTCTTTGACCAACAGTGGGCAGATGTCTCTCAAAGATTAGGCATCCGGTACTATCCCAAGTTGGTGGGAATGACTCCGATTACCCCGGCGGAGGGCTATCGCTTTTTGCTGGCCGAGGGCATTGATGAACTAGAGATGACCGAGTTGATGATGGCGGAAATCGATAAGTTTTGCCTTGCTAATGGTATTTCTGGCTGTCACTTTTTGTATGTAGACCCTACTTGGCAAGGCGCGATCGAGCAACAGGGCTTCACTCCTTGGCTACATCATAACTATATTTGGCAGAACGATAGTCATCAAGATTTTGATTGTTATTTAAAGAATTTCAATGCCAATCAGCGGCGTAATATTAAGCGCGAACGTAAGGCGGTTGCCGAGGCTGGACTTACGCTAAAGCCCCTGACTGGTGAAGAGTTGGGCGGCAAAATGTTGCCGTTGATGTATGAGTTTTATGCAGATACTTGCGATAAGTTTGGGTATTGGGGAAGTAAGTATCTCACCCCGGAGTTTTTTGCATCGTTATATCCTAACTACCAACATCGGGTAATGTTGATGGCGGCTTTTCAAGAGGGCGTAGAAAATCCGGTGGGGATGTCTTTTTGCGTCTATAAAGATGATCGGCTATATGGGCGCTATTGGGGCAGTAAGCAAGAAATAGACTGTTTGCATTTTGATGCTTGTTACTATTCGCCTATTGAGTGGTCGATCGGCAAAGGTATTCAAATGTTCGATCCGGGTGCTGGGGGTAGACACAAGAAGCGGCGGGGCTTTCCGGCTACGCCAAACTATAGTATGCACCGGTTTTACAGTCCTCGGTTGGCGCAAATTATTTTGCCCTATATTCGAGAGGTGAATAAAATGGAGCGCCAAGAAATCGAGGCGATCAATCAAGATCTGCCGTTTACGCCGAAAGAAGTGCAGTTTGCGGAGTTTGTTGGCTCTGTGCCATAATATAAATCGAATTTCCTAATAAATACGAGGAAGCTACTGTCATGGTGTAGGCTAAGCCAAGGCCATTCCAACTGGTTTAGTAGAAACACTGTAGACGGTCATCAAAGACTGAATTAAACCGGTGGCAGCTTTACCATATTCTTCTACATCATCTAACAACTCCACTGCTTCACTAAGGAGTTCTTCCACTTCCTGAATTCTGGGATACTTATTAATAAATTCAGTTAGCAAAGCATCCAGCAAATGTTGATTTATTTTGCGCGGGTCTAGAAATTCTTCGGGATGTAAAATCATGTGCAGCATAGTCTTGACCCGCAGAGGATTAGAGTAGCTCATTACTTTTTGGCGCAGCTCAAAGGCATCAAATTCGATCGCTGTGGATTTTTTGACTTCAGGCACAGGCTCTGATGGTTGGGTTGCCCGCAGTTGCTGTGCGCCTAAATCATTAGAATACAATCGATGAAAATCAGGGTAAATTTGGCCTAAGGCACTGTAAATGATTTTGGCAATGCTCACATATTCTTGCGGCTTATTCACACTCTTCAGCAGAGCAAATAGCTTTTCTTTGAGCTGTTCGTGAGTGTCAATTTCTTTGACTACATATTCAGCAAAATGATAACAATTAATCGAGTCTAAAAAATCTTTATTGCGTTCCCAGCGACCAGTACATAGGCAATAGAGCATCTTTTTGATTTTTAATGAATCATCGTGGTGCTCCAAGTAAGCTACTATTTGATCGAATATATCCCGATTAATGATGTTCATACGAGCTGGGTATTGGCAGAAAATTAATAGCAGAATGCGAAAATAAAATGCAATTTAAGATTTAAAATCTTAAGATTTAGAACCAGTAGGAAAAATATTTTGCAGAGCTTGATTAAGAGTCTCGGCCATACTAATCCGATCGCGGTAGACCACAATTACTCTGCCTAGGGTAGGTAAAGAGTTTTGTTGGGCTTCCAGATATAAAGGCTCCACATATAGCAGCGAACTTTCAATCGGAATCACTAGCAGATTGCCTTTAACAGCGCTCATGCCCTGACGGTTCCACAGCCCAATTTGCTGAGAAATCGCTGGATCTTGGTCGATTAACGATTCGATTTGTTCGGTGCCATAGACGAGCTGCTGCTTAGGAAATTGGTAAAGCAATAGCCTTCCATATTGTTCCCCATCTGATCGCGCCGCTAACCAGGCAATTAAATTAGTTCGTTGGTTAGGAGTAAAAGGCGAGAGTAGCAAGAACTCTTCATCAGAAGCTGTCGGCAACTTCGTAATTACATAGTATGGCTGAACAGCTTGAGATTTACCTCCGTAAATTTCTTGAGGTATTTGCCACAGATCTTCGCGGTTATAAAAAACCTGTGGATCTTGCATGTGGTAAGTACGCAATCGATCGGACTGGACTTGAAACAGATCGGTGGCATAACGCAGATGTGAGCGCAGGCTGAGTGGCATATTCTTCATGGGCTGCCACATCTGAGGGCGGATTTTGCGCCAGGTTTTTAAAATGGGATCTTGCTCGTCGCTGACATAAAACTGCGCACTGCCATCATAGGCATCGATCGATATTTTTACTGAATTACGAATGTAGTTGAATTGTCCTCTGCCAGGATCAGAATATGGGTAATGGTCACTAGTAGTGTAGCCATCTAAAATCCAATACAGATGGTTAGTCTTAGTTTGGGTCGATTTGGCGATTGCTAAATAGGGATCTTGATCTAAAAGTAACCAGGGAGCTAACTTTTGCACTCGATCGACAATAGACCTATGTAACAAAAGCTGGGTTTTAGGAGTGAAGTTTTTAGTAAACAATACCTCCCAATCTTGCAGGTAACGCGCTCCAATCCAGCGTCGCCACCAGCTATCCATAGTAATTCCACCTTGGCCACTGTAAGAATTGTAAGTATTATCATTGCCTTGGGGATAGTCTAATTCTGGCACCGCTGAAGGAGCAAAAGTATAGTTGTCGGTAATCTCACCATAGTAAATTCGCGGTTCGGCTACCGAAATTGCTGGGGCAGGCACGGGGAGTTTGCTGTTGCCAATGTCTTTAACTAGATAGTCGGGCAGTCCACCAGGAGCAGCGCGGTTGACGGGGCTGACGGTAAAACCATAGCCATGAGTGTAGACTAAGTGGCGGTTAATCCAGGTTTGGGCTTTTTCGGTCAGGCTTTGACTATCAATTTCTCGGGCAGAGAGAATTACTTGCTGTAAATCGTTGTTAATGGGGTAGCGATCGATATCAGCATTAATAAATCTATAGTAAGGGCGAATTTGCTGGAGCTGTCGATTACTTTGTAGCAAAGGACGGGCATCCCACAGCCGAATATTTTTAATGGTGGCTTGATTATTGGCAATATCTGGAGCGGTCAATTTGCCGCTGGGATCAAAGGTTTTAATATCAATCTGATCTAAGGCAAAGGCTTGGCGAGTAAAGGCGATGTTGTGTTTAATGTAAGGTTTCTCGATCGCTAGCTCATTCGGAGAAACAATACCCCGCTGAATCAATAATGGCAGGCTGAGTAATAAAGACCCGCTACCTAGCAGTGGTAGCCAAAACCGCCGAGGAATTCTCCAAAAACCAGCGAGTCTTCCGGTTAATCGCCAAATGCCTAATGCCCAGAGCCAACAAATAATTCCAATAATGCAGTTGACTACCAGCAGCAGATTATAAATTGGCAAATAGCCCCACAGATCGGCATAGCCTGCCCCATATACTGCGCCGCGCTGAGAATAGAGCAGTTGATAGCGTGCTAAAGAAAAATGCTGGGCGATCGACCAAGCCACCGCACCAGCCAAAAAAGCTAAGTGACGATGTTGATGTAAAGGCAGTTTGCCAATCCAGCCATCGCTAATGTGGGGACGCAGATAGATGAGGGTGGTGATCGCTAAAGCAGCCAAGGAGAGACTCAGAGCAAATTGATCAGCTAATTCTTGTAAAGGAAGCTGAAAAACATAGAAGCCAATATCTCGATCGAATACAGGCTCTCTTTGCTGAAAAGAAGTGGCGGCAAAAGCGGGTAAAACCTGCTGCCAATGATGTGCCCAGAAATACCCCCAACCCATGCTAGTAGCTACAATTAGGGGGGCAATAGCTGGTAATGGGCGAAGTATAGTGCCGATCGAACAACTGATCATTATCACTGGCCAGAACCAAAAAATTTTGGGGAGTGGCCAGATTGCCCAAAGAGGATAGAGAGTAGCAGCAGCAGTGAAAATTCCAGTGGCGATCGATAAAGTTAGTAAGATCACCAGCCGTGACGGTGGTGGTTGTTGATCGGCCAAAGGTAATGCTGTTAATGGAACTCCCAGGGAGAGCGCTGGGTTCTCAGCTTGCCAGCGTTTGCTATAGATGTAGTTAGCTACCAGCCACAGACCAGACAAACTGCTACCCAGAATTGCCAACCAAGTTTTGGCTTGAATTTGACGCTGCCAATTTTGCAGATACCCTAGGGAACTAAACCACCATTGATCAATTTGCAGGGTGGCGATCGATCGATCTAGTACTCCCAGTCCAATTAAGAACAAAATTATCCAGATAGGCCGTGCGCTGATTTTCCCTGGCAATAAACCTTTCAGTTGTTTCATGGCTGGTGCTGTTCCTCACAGGCTCCAATGCTTACCCAGCTACTGCTGCCGTCACTCCAATGTTCTTTTTTCCAGATGGGGGCTTGGTGTTTGAGGGTGTTGATCGTGTGTTGGCAAGCGGCGAAGGCTTCGCCTCGGTGGGGTGCTCCGACGGCAATAAGGACGCTGATTTCGCCTACTCGCAGTTTACCGACCCGGTGATGAATGATGGTGCGGGTGACGATCGGCCATTTTTGGCTAACTTCGCTGGCGATTTGTTCAAATACTCTTAAGGCCATTGGTTCGTAGGCTTGATACTCTAGGTATTCTACTGGCCGCCCCTCTGTTTGGTTGCGTACCATGCCGCTCATTACGACTACTGCTCCGTTGGCTCCATTGTCGGCCAGTTCATAGACTTCTTGCAGTTCGATCGGGGCAAAGCAAATTTTGAATTCAGCAGAGGCAATCATGGGCAGATCCATTGGCAATTTTCAGATCTTAGCCGATCAGTGTAGGTGCAAGCACAGCTATCGACTTTCTCCATACCGGTTAGTTGAGAATATTTCAGGAAGCATTCCTTGCAGATGTTTTCTGGGTAAGTTCTGAATTTCCAATGAAATTTTTGTATGGGTTAAGTATTTCGGAGATTGATTGACGACTCATAAATTTGTGGAATATCTATGGGCACCGCGCAGGGCGAATTTTTATTTTTAGATCAAAAAATGTGGATGGATAAACCCGCCTTTGCAAGCGGGTTATATGGATTTTTGGTTAATCAACTTGGGTTTGGAATCGGATGAATCCTTGGGATTGGTTGGTGGCTGTGGCATTGGCAGGGTCTGCTACATCCCCAATATCTACCACTACTGCTCCATTATTATTAGGGGGAACATTACCATTGGGGAGTTTGCAGGAATTGGGTAATGCTTCGCCCGCTGGATAATATCGACCCGCATCACCATCGGCTAAGTTGGTGTAAGAGCGGGCTTGGCCATTTATCTGGGCGACAATGCCTCGATCGGCTCCTTTCATACCATTGGCCGCAGGCGTGATATTGGCCAACCCATTGGGCATAAATGTTTGATGATCAGGCACCAAATCACAGATCGCTACATGATTGGCTGGTACATCGCCCGCTGACAGAAAATAGATCGTGTAGTCTAAAATGCTCTTGGGCTGGATATTGCCGCCATCGGTTACTCCCACCAAAAAAGAGCTGATGTTTGACCATTTATCAGTATCTGGCGGTGTGGGAGCAGGAGAATCTAGCACATTATCATCGTAGGGATTGCTGGCTTCATCATAGTAATCAATCAAGCTTTGACCATTAGATGTATTAGTTTTGCTGTCGATCGAAGTAATGCGTTTCACCAGCAGCACATTTGGGCTGCCGCTGATTGTCACGGCGCTAAACTCTGAGGTGTTATTTAAACCATCGGTAGTAGTGGCCGTAATATTTCTGGCATTGGTCAGACCCAGCGTACCAGCATTGGGAAAAGTGCAATCAAACTTACCGTTGGCATCGGCCAAACAGAAGCCCAAATAAGTACGACCTTCCCCGTGGGAAACGGTTTTGCCGTCACCTAAAATAGCTTCGCCGTCTTGGTTAGCTGGGCTGTTGTCGGCGATAAAAAATTCTAAAGTTGTCCCGGCAAATATAGAATTACCGGCGGGCAGGTTGCCCACAAATCCTTTAACTCTGAGGGTGCCGCTAGTGAGATTAGTGGAGGTGATGATAGGGTAATCGAGATCTTGGTTGGCGATCGATCCATTTAAACTACCATTGTTAGCATCCACTCCCAAAGAACCCAACAAATCAATGCCCAGAGCGCCATTTTGATAGAGTGAATTTTTGGTGATTTTGACATTAGCTTGGCCGCTCAAGCTAATTCCTTCGTAGTTCCCGCCATAGATTAGGTTCTGACCAACCGTTGAGCTTTGTGAACCGGTCATTAAAATCCCCATACCTTCGCTGGCATTAGTACCATTAGTTAACCGACCACTATTAATGATCGTGTTGTTCATGATAGTGACAGATTGGCCATAGTTATTTTGAATTCCTTGGTTGCCATTGCTATCTAATATATTTTGGGAAATGCTAGTGCCAATAAATCCCAGACTGCCTAATGTGTCTAGCTCAATCCCGGCTTGATGATGAGGATTATTGGGTTCCAAACCATTGTTGCTAATGGTGTTACCACTAATTACCCCTCCATTCCAAGCAGCCCCATCAGTCACCCCAATGCCATAGTAGCTATGGAAGCCAATTAAGTTATGCAACACCTGGGTATTCAGCAGGTTAGCACTGTTGCTGCGAATCCCGGCTCCGCCGCTGCGCAGAGTGCCACCAGGATCGGTAAAGCTACTTGCTCCAGATCCAATGAGGTTGTTGGTAATTAACGAATTTTGTCCTTGAGTGCCAACAAAGGCAATATCAGCTTGGTTAGAATAATCATTGCCAAAACCATAGATGGCAATGCCTTGCACGATCGTCTGTTGAGCATCAATACCCAAACCATAAGAAAGCGATCGAACTCCGGTGATTTGTACTTCTGGTAAACTTACTGCGGCAATAGTTAAATCATCGGCTGTATTCGCCACTCCATCATTACCAGTACCCACTTTACCCACATAGCCCGCGCTACCAGCATTTAGATCTCCAATATTCGCAGTCTGAGTGCGGCCATCAATGCTAGTGCTGCTATCGGTAATTATTGGCAGCAATGTAGTTGGCGAAATCACGGCCACTCCATTGGTAAGTTGATCTACTAAGCCCGCTCTAAGTCCAGGATGAGCGGACTGGTTCGGAATCATAAAAATGCTTACTTCTCTACCCAGGGGCGGATCAAAAATGCTGTTGGCTACTTGATCTAAGGTGCCGTTCGGCAAGGCGTTACTGTTTAAAATAAACTGTGCTAAAGATCCTTGACCGCTGCTGCTGGTATTAACGACCGTATCGAAATTGTAGCCGAAGTCGATGTTATTTACGTCAGTAGTAGCAATTTTGACTGGGGTGAGTGACTGCACTTCTTGATTGGTCAGGCTATTCAGATCGGCGAGAGTCTGGAGACTAGTGTTAGGAGCTGGATCTACTTCGTTGGGCTTTTCGCCACCTACTCGATCGAACAAGCTAGCTACGGTCGTATTCGCCCCAACCACAGTCCCAGCATTAGTTCTGAAAGTCTGGACTGGTAGAAGTCCAGCTACTACATTGCGGCTAGAAGTTACAGTGCTATTGACCACCCGCACTTGATAGTCACTGTTATCAGGCAAACCGGTAAAGGTATATTTACCATTAACATCAGTGGTGGTTGTGCGGATATAGCTACCTAAAGAATTATATAATTCAACGGTGGCATTGGGTCTTCCTACACCGCTGCTGGTAGTCTGACTGCGGCCAAGACCGCCCCCATAATTGACATCTTCAAATACCGTGCCAGAAATTGTGCGGGGCAAAAACACCACAGAAGCAGTATCAATGCTGCGCCGACTGCAAGTATCACCCACGACTACCCGCAGGTTACAAGTACTGCCAGTAGCCGGTGCTGTAAAAGTAGTAGCAGTGGCAGTGCTGTCTGCGAAGGTGCCACCACAGCTACTATACCATTTGTAGTTGTAAATACCTGAGCCACCAGTAACGCTGGTACTAATGTTGACGGTAGCACCACCGGGAATATTGGCAGGAATGTTACTGGTAACATCTAATCGACTTTCGATTCCAGAGAGCAACACAAAGTTGAAAAATGCTCGTTGAGCAGCAACTTGTTCCGCAATTGTCCCAGAACTAATGTGGCTATGGCCACCTTCATACATCACCATTCCATTGCTAGGATTACCGAAACCACGACCATATGCGATTTTTACAGCTTCTCCTGGAGATAGTGCCGGGATGTCAGGATGGTCTGGGTCAACTACAGCTATTTTAGTCGAAGGTCGCCAGGTACTACCAATTTTGGGTAGATATACTTGCTCAGAACCATTCTCAGTGGCACCATCTAATCTATTCAAAAACTGCATAATTGGATCGGCATCGGCAGTTGGCTTGTAGATATATGGTGACGCTGCATCAGCATGACTTCCAAAAGGAACTAAACCATTAGAACTAAGAAAATTCATGTTGGGTAAGGTGTCAGCATCTGCCGGATCATCGATGTTTTCTAAAACGCTCACTGCGTGACAAGCTGCCCAAATAAAGCCTTTATTGTTATTGAAAGTCAGTAAGTTACTGTGAGTTGCCCAGGTAGGATCGGCGTGAGGCAATACAAATAAGTCGTCACATGTAGACAAAGAAGCTGGCATACCTATACGATAAGTATTAAAATTCCCATAAATACCCGTGCCAGTAGCAGGAATTTCGGCATTGGTAAAATAGGGAAGTACGAGTGATCCTCTCGCAGTATCTAATACTGACTTAGGGAAGCTGGTGATAGTGTCATAAATTGGTGCCGCAAAACTAGTGGCTAGCGGTCCATCTACTGTTACTCCTTTGGCACGCCAAAGAGTAATTGCGGTAGCGGCATCAGCCGCAAATTCTTTTGGAATAATAAAGGCACTGCCTGAATAATTTTTGCCGCCTGCTGCAAAATCTATGCCATTCTTAACTTTGCTGGGTTCGATCGCCCACCTCACCGGAATTCCCCGATTTACGGTCAATTCATACACTAAACCATAGGGCTTCAAGCCGCTAGCAACTGTTTGAGCCGGTTGTCCCATATCAATAATGTAGGCTCCGGCAGCAAAGTTTTCGGTGGCAGCCATCGCAGGTGCACTAAACCACAGGTTAAACTGGAGATTTGTAACCAGCGTTAACAAAAAAATGCCGCTCAGTACCCAGCTTCTAAAGCCTCTATGTCCAGCGTGATTTAACAAGTCTACCGTAGCCGATCGAGCTGGCGATAAACTCCACAAAATCAGGCCCAATAAATTAAGCCAAACCATTCCTCCAGCGTGAATAGAAAGAGGTAGCCCGATCGCCAGCAACAATCCTTGAAGGGCACTCCAAACTTGGAAAACAAGATAAAGTCTTTTTCTGAATCGCCGCTTACTGGCATTCATCCCGATGGCTAAAACCAGGGAAACTATGATGGATAGGCACAGCGAAGCTAGAGGCAGAAAATTCATACCAACCTGGAGAAATATTAGTGATTTAGGGTTTTTACTGGTTTGATAATTAAACCAATGCCAAAAAATCATATTTTTGACATAAATATTAGATGTATATTTGACAAAGATAATATTTTGGATTGACGAATCAAAATAGAGCTATTGATAGATTAAAGGCGTAAATATTGTAGAAAAGAGTAGCGTTAACGGCATTTTAAAATGCCAATGGCGCTAGCCAGACCTTTTATACGCTCTAGTTTCAGGAGTTAAATCAGCAGCATTAGCAGTAAAGCTGCTAATAAATTATCTGGGAAATTGATCTCAGATAAAGCAAAGCTATGATTATAATCATCGCTTTGCTTAATTGTCACCTGTTTGCATTTCAGTTCTCTATACTCCCCATGTTACCCCAGATTTTTAAATAAAAATCACAAATAGCATTGATTATAAAAAATTCAGTAAAAATCACTAGTAGTTGTATATTTACCGAGGGTATTTACACTATAGTTAAATCAGCTTCAACACTTTCTGAGGAATAATAAAACAGTGAACATACGGACAGAATACTTAAGATAGCAGCCACTAACAACTATTAAAATCAGATTTATTTACTTCAGATTCTGCAAACAAAGCTGTCTAAAATCATCGCCCCGCTCCTCAAAACTACGATATTGATCGAAGCTAGCGCAGGCCGGAGACAGTAAAACCACCTTAGCTTGATACTGCTGAGCCAACTCAGCCGATCGAGACACTGCCCTAGCCATAGTTTCTACAATTTCAAATTGCTCAAATCCTACTGCCTTTAGCTGTTCTGCAAACTGCTCCGCCGCCACTCCAATCAATAGTACCGCTGCCGCTTTTTGTTTAATAACCTTCATCCAACCCTGATCATCACCTTCTTTAGGATCTCCACCAGCAATCAAAATTGCGGGTGCTTCCACTGCATTTAACCCCACTTCTGCTGCGTCATAATTGGTGGCCTTACTGTCATTGATGTACTTTACACCCCGATGAGTGCAGATATATTCCAGCCGGTGGCTAACTCCCGAAAAACTGCTGACGGCTCGTTGAATCGCTTCAGCTTCAACTCCAGCCAATCTGGCCGCAGCCACAGCCATTAATAGGTTTTGACGATTGTGATCTCCGGGCATTTGCAAATCTTTGAGGGGCATAATTTGTTCCCCTTGCCACACCACCCAATCATTAGCAATCCAAGTGCCCCATTGGGGGTTAGCGGGCAATCGATCGACTCCTCCTACGCTTGTCCAATGTGCCTGAGGCCAATCTTTTACTCTGCTGGCTAAGTAAGGATCATCACCGTTTAAAATTTGGATTTCTGAATTTTGCAACAGCTTGGCTTTAATCTCGTAGTAGTTTTCTAAGGTTTTGTGACGAGCTAAATGATCCGCAGTAAAAGTAGTAAAAACTCCAATCCGGGGCTTTAGGGTACTAATCGACTCTATTTGATAGCTGCTGATTTCACCAATAATCCACTGGGGCTTTTCAGGCCGCAGGGCAATTTCGCAGGCAGCTAAGCCAATGTTGCCGCAGGCCGGGGCATCGAGTCCTGCTGCCTGAAAAATCGCGGCAGCGATCGAGGTGACGGTAGTTTTGCCGTTGGTGCCGGTGATGCCCACCCAAGGAATATCTTTTAGCTCTCGCCAAGCCAGCTCCAGTTCCCCGATCGTCTCGATGCCCATTTCCCGCGCTTTAACCAAGGCCGAAAGATCCCATGGGACACCGGGACTGACGACTACTAGCTGGGTATCGGAGTTAGGTTGAAAGCTGTCGCCGAGTTTGACGGTGATGTTCAGATCAGAGATTTGCTCCTTGAGCTTCAGGAGGCTCTCGCTTTGCCCTCGATCGCTGATGGTGACAGCATAGCCCTGCTTTTGTAAAATTTTGGCACCGGCAATGCCCGATCGACCCAGACCAATGATTGTAGAAGCTAGCATATGCACCACGCGAAAAATACCACAATTATCATAGCCGACGAGTTGCCTCTAACGGTAAGTAAATAAAACTTTTGGTGGTATTAGATTTTTAAAGTGGAGACAATATGCGGAACCTAATGCTAATGGCTAAGGATATGATCATTACTGGTGGTGAATTTACTAAAACGACAAAGTTATTTAGTGTTTAGGAATTTTTTTATGGAGTTTACGACGGTGAAAGATACTGAAAAAGTTAAAAAGTCCAGGAAATTTGGCAAAAGAACGGTGGTTACTACGGTAATGGTGTTGGGTTTTTCGGCGTTTGGGGCAACGAGTGCCAAAGCGGTAACGTTGCAAGATTTGCAAAAGTTGCTAAGCAATGTTGGAACTGTAATTAATGCAGTAAGCCAAATCACGACTATTGCGGAGAGTTTTTCTAACATCATTACCAGTTTTTCTAATATTACTGATGTCAAAAGTCTTACGGGTGCTTTGGGGCAGTTTTCGCCGATTGAAACGATCGGTGCGGCTAATAAGCCTAGCCCCAATGATCTGGCCGGATTGACTACTGATGGCATTGCTGAAAAAACAATTGCCACTGTGGCATCAAATCAGGTTTTGAGCAAGCCAGCTCAGGAAACAACTAAAAAGGTTAAAGATGAACTCCTAAACCTCGATCGAGCCGCAGCGAAGGTGTCTGACCAGGTTTTTGCTGATGCCCGAGATGCCCAAAAATCAAGTTCTAGTCAAGATGTCTTAAAGCTGATATCTTATCAGCTCAGTGGTCAGGCAGATATTCAGGCTGCTCAAGTAAGGCTACTGGGTTTGCAAAACAACACTAATCAGGAGCTGCTGACTCAGTTGGCGGCGGCAAATGCGGTGAATGCCAGCAGTGAGTCCCGCAAAATTGCTGAGGAAAGGATGAAGCTAGACCAAAAGAGGCAAGAGTTAAATTCGCTTATTAAGTCCATGAGTACGAGCTTTACGACGAGTTTCAACTAGCTTATTTTGCTATGGCAGGAGAGTTAAGCTTTAAAGAAGCAGCTCTCCTGTCGTAAAGTTTTACCCCATCCTAAATTGAGGCTTATTGGTGTTTTTGGAGCCTTATTAGGGCAATTTAGATATGTCGTTAGTGTAAGGTATATCCCATGAACTCATTAATAAATCTTATAGATGCTACTACATCAGAAAAGATGACTTTGATAATGAGGCGGCTCAACATATTTTTCATAGTTTTTGGCATATTCATGTTTTGCTGGGCATGGATGCTCACCAGCCCGTAAAGTCTTCCCACCAGTCTATTCTGACCAAAGCATGATTTTCTTGTCAGGTCGATGAGAGCAAATTTGATTACAGACTGCAACTAGGTGTACTACTATTTTTTGGAGATTTGATGATGAATAACCATGTTTTATTGGCCTATGATTTTGGGGTGTTGGTCAGTGACTTATTTGCTCCGCCCAAGCCGCCGACTGACCCTGCACCAAAAGCGCTTCAGGAGCTGTGGTTGGTGGCGATGAATGGCAATTTGTATAAGTTAGTCATCAGTATTGGTATTTTAATCGCCGTCTTTGCCGTAGGATTTTGGTGTACAAAGTTTTATCTAGCGATCGAAGATGGTGGTTTGAGACCAGCTCTGAGAGAAACGGTGTTCCCACTAATTTTGGTGGTGCTGTTTGCTAACGGTGGCGGCAATATGCGCAATGTAACTTTGGGCGCTAGGGATATAATGAATAATGTCAATAGTTCGGTAAACAGTGTGATTGATGCAGATGTGAGCATTCGATCAGCTACCCAAGCCCTAAGCAATAATATTCTTTCTCAGAGTATTATCGGTGCTATGTATCGACAATGTATGGCTTCGGCTGATCTCAATAAAATAAAGAGCTGCGCTGATGCGACCAGGATTCAGATTAATGCTTATACGGGTGGTGCTGCTCCGGCGCTGCAAGTGAGCAGTAATGAGAAGTACCAGGAGCAGTTGATAGAGTTTGCACAAAAAATGAAGGCGAGAAATGAAGCTCGGTATAAGCAGGTTGTCGATACGGCAAACGGAAGTAATCGACCAGACAACATAAATAATCCTATTTCAGCCAACCCATCAGAGAAAAAAGCAGATTCTAACATCAGTGTGCTAGACTCCTCATATTTCGAGAATGACCAAGCTTTAGAAGGCATTACTAAGACAATCATGAGCTTCAGGATGGCTTTTATTTATATTGTGGAAATAATGATGATCATCACTGCTTTGGTTGGTCCGATATTTTTAGGGCTTTCATTATTTCCGGTGGGTACTAAGCCGTTAATCGCTTGGGGAGTTTCATTTTTGTCTTTAGGGTTTTGTAAAATTTGTTATACGTTAATATCGGGGCTGTCCTCGATCGCCTTCGTCTATGCAGGCCCTGACAACATAGATGCTGCGACTGTAGCGGTTGTGTTAGGAATACTGTCACCAGTATTATCCTTTAGTATTGCTTCGGGTTCAGGAATTAATGCTTTAAATAATATTTCTCAATCCGCACAAAATGCTGGTATTAAAAATGGTCTTGGTTACTACACCCCTAATAATTTTAATGATAAATGATAATGCTTGTGATAAAATTAGGGTGCATGTGACTTTCTATAAAGGAAATCATATGCCTTGATTTTTCATTAATATTAACAAATAGATCTAATCTTTATTTTCAGAAAGATCATATCCACTCCAAACACGTAGCTTTTCAAAAACTTTTACCTTTATAAATCTGATTCAAAATTATGCTGGAAACCAATTCACTTGTAATAGGACTAATGGTATTACTCTGTTCCTCTAACATGGCAGAAGCAGCAACTATCAACACAAATTTGAATAAGAGTTCTGAAAAGATTTTATTAGCTCAATTTGGCACAACCCCCACTGATAATCAAAGACAACAGGAGACGTTTAATAGGGGTTTAGACCACCATCAAAACTCTTTGCGTATCCAGAAACAACGGCAACAGCAAGCAGAATATAATCGGCAGCAAAACGAACTTGACAGACAGAGAAGAATTTTGGAAGCTCAAGAGGCGGCACTTAACTCAATACCAGATCTGGCAAGAAAAAAAGACTATTTAGCTCTTGGCAGAGCATGGCGCATCTTAGAAGTATGGGATAGAAGCTTAGACGCTGCTAATAAAGCCATTGCAGCTTATCCAGACATTGTGGGTGGATACCTTTTGCGAGCATCTTTAAGAGAAAGACTTAATGATATATCGGGTGCTATAGCTGATTACGATCAAGCAATCGAAATTGAGCCAGATCGTCATATTTATTATGAGTCCCGTGGCAGGTTGAAAAAGAGTTTTGACCGAAACGGGGCAATTCAAGATTTTAGAATGGCTATGAAAATAGTAAAAGTAGATAATCGATTTAATCTAATTAGAGATTCTGAGTTGAGAATTCTCGCCAAAGAGCTGAGATCATTGGGGGCAACAGAATAATCGATTAAGTGTTATGTTGATTCCGACGCTTCCGAGGATTCCGCTTTTTCTGGTCAGTACGAAACCTCTGATTGCCTGTGGTGTTTAATTTTTGTCTTTAGGGTTTTATAAGATTTGTTATACACTGATATCGGGTTTGTTCTCGATCGCCTTTGTATATGCAGGTCCAGACAACATAGATGCTTCAACTGTTGCAGTAGTTCTAGGATTGCTTTCACCAGTACTAGCTTTTAGCATTGCTTCAAGTTCAGGAATAAACGCCCTAAACAGTGCTATCGGGCCTGCGCAAGTTGGCGGTATTAATTTTGGACTGGGATATTCCTCACCAAATAATAATCAAAAGTAATGATGTATAGCAGTTCCGGCTCGGATAAAGTGGATTTATGCACCTAAAAATCTCTCTGAGCTAAAGATCACTTTTGCTTTATTCAACCCGGAACTGTTACAATCAACTAATCATCCTGATTTGAACACAATTAGAAGGCCAACCGTAATATTCTTCAAATAAGCCATGAAAGTAAAAATAAGCTCATTTGTTTGTGGACTAGTAGTATTAACCTCCTCCGTAGCACAAGCAACGTCTATCAAATTAAAATCTGAGAGAGCAACAAATAATCTTTATGCTCAAAGAGGACACCATCAGCGCGAACAAGATTATATTGGATATCGTCGCTGGGAAGAAGCAGTCAGACAGCAGGCAGAATATAATCGACAACAAAATGAGCTAGCCAGACTGGAAAGAATTAGACAAGCTAGAGAATCAGCTCTCAACTCAATACCAGAACTAGAAAACAAAAAAGACTATTTAGCTCTTGGTCAAGCGTGGCGCACTTTAGAAGAATGGGACAAAAGTTTAGATGCTGCCAATAAAGCCATTGCAGCTTATCCAAACGTTGTGGGTGGATACACTTTGCGAGCATCTTTGAGAAAAAGACTCAATGATATATTAGGTACTTTAGCTGATTATGATCGAGCAATTGAAATTGAGCCAAATTTCCATGGCTATTACCAGCTACGCGGAGAACTAAAAAAAAGCTTTGATCGAAATGGAGCGATTCAAGATTTCCGCATGGCTATGAAGGTAATAAGAACTGACAATCGTTATAATCTCATTAGAGACAGAAGGTTAAATGAATTTGCTAAAGAGCTTCAGTCTCTTGGTGCAACAGAATAATCAGTAGTACTACAAAAATTATCTAGCCTAAATTTAAGAGTCGTAAAACGCAATCATAATATTTTTCAATAAACCATGAAAGTAATAATTAGCTCATTCGCTTTTGGACTAGTGGTATTTACTTCCTCAACAACACAAGCAACGCCCATCAGATTAAAATCTGATGTAAATTTGTACAACAGCTTTAGAGAATTTTTACTAGTTCAATTTGGCACAACCCCCACATCTAATCAAAGACAACAAGAGGCGTTCAACAGAGATTCAAACAATTATCAAGGTTGGTTGTATTACCAGCAACAACAGAGGCAGCAAGCCGAATATAATCGTCAGCAGAACGAGCTAGCCAGACTGGAAAGAATTAGACAAGCTAGGGAGTCAGCTCTCAACTCAATACCAGAACTAGAAAGTAAAAAAGACTATTTAGCTCTTGGTCAAGCGTGGCGCACTTTAGAAGAATGGGACAGAAGTTTAAATGCTGCCAATAAAGCCATTGCAGCTTATCCAAACGTTGTAGGTGGATACACTCTTAGAGCATCCCTAAGAGCAAGACTTAATGATGTGACAGGTGCGATCACTGACTATAATCAAGCCATTGCAATTAAGCCATATTATTATGGATACTATCAACTTCGAGGCGAACTGAAAAAGAGCTTAGATCAAAATGGAGCAATTCAAGATTTTAGGACGGCTATGAAAGTTTTAAGAGTTGATAATCGTTATAACCTAATCAGAGACTCAGAGTTAAAAATTCTTGCCAAAGAACTACAATCCTTAGGAGCTACAGAGTAGTAGATTAAATATTTGATTGATTTGATGTCTTAGGGCTTTCACTGTTTTCAGTGGGTACTAAACCGTTGATTGCTTGGGAAAGTTCATTTTTGTCTTTAGATTTTTGTAAGATTTGTTATACGTTGATATCGGGTTTGTCCTCGATCGCCTTCGTCTATGCAGGCCCCGATAACATAGATGCTGCGACTGTAGCAGTTGTGTTAGGAGTACTGTCACCAGTATTATCCTTTAGCATTGCTTCGGGTTCAGGAATTAATGCTTTAAATAATATTTCTCAATCCGCACAAAATGCTGGTATTAAAAATGGTCTTGGTTACTACACCCCTAATAATTTCAATGATAAATGATAATGCTTGTGATAAAATCAAGTAAAGGGTGCATGTGATTTTTTTTACAGAAAGTCACATGTCTTGATTTTTCATTAAAATCAACAAATAGATCCGATCTTTATTTTCAGAAAGTCATATGCACTCCAAACACATAACTTTTTAAAACTTTTACCTTTGTAAATTTAATTCAAAATTATGCTAGAAACCAATTCACTTGTAATAGGACTAATAGTATTACTCTGTTCCTCTAATATGGCAGAAGCAGCAACTATCAACACAAATTTGAATAAGGGTTCTGAAAAGATTTTATTAGCTCAATTTGGCACAACGCCCACTGATAATCAAAGACAACAGGAGACGTTTAATAGGGGTTTAGGCCACCATCAAAATTCTTTGCGTATCCAGAAACAACAGCAACAGCGAGCAGAATATAATCGGCT
The DNA here is from genome assembly GCA_013297675.1 of Synechococcales cyanobacterium bin59.metabat.ball.084. Lineage (GTDB taxonomy): Bacteria > Cyanobacteriota > Cyanobacteriia > Cyanobacteriales > Chamaesiphonaceae > JAAFHZ01. Next base: position 47,155 of record JAAFHZ010000002.1, read on the forward strand.
GCAAAATGAACTCGCCAGACTGGAAAGAATCAGGCAAGCTAAAGAGTCAGCCCTTAACTCAATACCAGAACTAGAGCAAAAAAAAGACTATTTAGCTCTTGGCCAAGCATGGCGTACTTTAGAAGAATGGGATAAAAGTTTAGATGCTGCCAATAAAGCCATAGCAGCTTATCCAAATGTTGTGGGCGGTTACACTTTACGAGCATCTTTGAGAAAAAGATTCAATGATATATTAGGTGCAATCTCTGATTATGATCAAGCAATCGCAATTGAGCCAAATTTTCATGGGTATTACCGGCTTCGCGGTAAACTAAAAAAGAGTTTTGACCGAAATGGTGCAATTCAAGATTTTAGGATGGCTATGAAAGTGATAAGAATTGATAATCGCTTTAATCTTATTAGAGAATCTGAACTAAAAATTTTCGCCCAGGAATTGAGATCTTTAGACGCAACAGAATAGCTAATTCAAAGTTTAGTTAATCCAATATCTTTGGGGCTTTCTCTATTTTTGCTGGGTATTAAACCTCTAATTGCTTAGGATGTTTCATTTTTATCTTTAGGGTTTTGTAAGATTTGTTATATGCTGATATCGGGTTTGTCCTCGATCGCCTTCGTATACGCAGGTCCTGACAACATAGATGCTTCCACTGTGGCTGTGGTATTAGGAATACTATCGCCGGTACTAGCTTTTAGTATTGCCGCTAATTCAGGTATAAATGCTTTGAACAGTGTTTCTCAATCTGCCCAGGCAGGTGGAATAGGAACTGGATTAATTCATTATGGCTCTAGGAACGGCCTATGAAATTATTCACTTACTAAACGAAGAAGATAGGTTTTATGTAAAATGGAGTAACTGATAGTTAGAAATTAAATATGGCATTTCCAAAGAAACAGAAATAACTCATTCATAGGTAATAGTAATGTTTAAAGCTACTCACAATAATCTTTCATTGTTTTTCGGGTTATCAGTATATATGCTATTAGCCCCAAGCATTTCAATGGCAACTACTAAACTTTATCAGCAGTCAAAAGGAATTTTTTATGCCCAGTCATATCATGATCTTTGGTCGGAACTCAGAGAATTTAATCAGCGGCAACGGGAGCGGGAAAAGGAGCTTGCTAGACTGGAAAGAATTAGGCAGGCTAAAGAGTCAGCCATTAACTCAATACCAGAACTAGAAAGCAAAAAAGACTATTTAGCTCTTGGTCAAGCATGGCGCACATTAGAAGAATGGGACAAAAGTTTAGATGCTGCCAATAAAGCCATTGCAGCTTATCCAAACGTTGTAGGTGGATACACTTTACGAGCATCTTTGAGAAAAAGACTCAATGATATATCAGGTACTTTAGCTGATTATGATCGAGCAATTGAAATTGAGCCAAATTTTCATGGCTATTATGAGATTCGTGGTGTTTTGAAAAAAAGTTTTGACCGAAACGGGGCAATTCAAGATTTTAGAATGGCTATGAAAATAGTAAGGGTTGATAATCGTTATAATCTGATTAGAGATTCAGAGTTAAAAAACCTTGCCAAAGAACTCCAATCTTTAGGAGCTACAGAGTAGTTGAGTTCAAATTAGAGACTCCAGAATCATGATTTAAGCCCATCATAAATATTTCGGAGATTCCGTTTTTTCTGGTGGGTACGAAACCTCTGATTGCCGGTGTTTCATTTTCGCAGGCAGCTAAACCAATGTTGCCGCACGCCGGGGCATCGAGTCCCGCCGCCTGAAAAATCGCGGCAGCGATCGAGGTGACGGTAGTTTTGCCGTTGGTGCCAGTGATGCCCACCCAAGGAATATCTTTTAGCTCTCGCCAAGCCAGCTCCCCGATCGTCTCGATGCCCATTTCCCGCGCTTTAACTAAGGCCGAAAGATCCCACGGGACACCGGGACTGACGACTACTAGTTGGATGTCCGGGCTAGGTTGAAAGCTGTCGCCGAGTTTGACGGTGATGTTCAAGTCAGAGATTTGCTCCTTGAGCTTCAGGAGGCTCTCGCTCTGTCCTCGATCGCTGATGGTGACGGCATAGCCCTGCTTTTGTAAAATTTTGGCACCGGCAATGCCCGATCGACCCAGACCAATGATTGTAGAAGCTAGCACATGCACCACGCGAAAAATACCACAATTATCATAGCCGACGAGTTGCCTTTGGCAGTAAGTAATATGCCTAGCCTCAAATTTAGAATTGCTAGCCAAGCCCAAATAAGCGATCGACCAACTTCCAGCAGTAACCCGAGCATCTTGGCCGAGGTTCCATCAAAACAGCAAGATCTGACGTAAAGTTTGGTAAAGTATTCACAGGACAAAAGAGATTAAGTGAAATTACTCACATTACATAGTATAAAAAATTTTAGGAGGACTCTCTAATGGCACTCGTCCCAATGCGGCTTTTACTAGACCACGCAGCAGAGCATGGTTACGGAATTCCTGCTTACAACGTGAACAACATGGAGCAAATCCAGGCGATCATGCAGGCAGCGAACGAAACTAATAGCCCCGTTATCTTGCAAGCTTCTCGCGGTGCGCGTACCTATGCAGGCGAAGCATTCTTGCGTCACCTGATCTTGGCAGCGGTAGAAACCTACCCACATATTCCAATTTGTATGCACCAAGACCACGGTAACAGCGCGGCAACTTGCTACTCTGCAATGAAACAGGGCTTCACCAGCGTCATGATGGATGGCTCCTTACAAGCAGATGCCAAAACTCCTGCTAGCTTCGAGTATAACGTCAACGTTACTCGCCAAGTAGTAGAAGTTGCTCACGCGATCGGCGTAAGCGTAGAAGGCGAATTAGGCTGCTTGGGTTCTCTAGAAACCGGCATGGGCGAAGCTGAAGACGGTCACGGTTTTGAAGGTGCTTTATCTCACGACCAGCTCCTAACTGATCCAGAAGAAGCAGTGCAATTTGTAGAAACCACTGGCGTAGATGCTTTGGCTGTAGCCATTGGCACTAGCCACGGTGCTTACAAATTTACTCGCAAGCCTACTGGTGAAGTATTGGCCATTAGCCGCATCGAAGAAATTCACAACCGTCTACCCAACACTCACTTGGTAATGCACGGTTCTTCTTCAGTTCCTGAAGATTTAATTGCTTTAATCAACAAGTTCGGCGGCAAGATCCCTGAAACTTACGGTGTACCTTTAGAAGAAATCCAAAAAGGCATCAAGTGCGGTGTACGCAAAGTTAACATCGACACCGACAACCGTTTGGCAATCACTGCGGCAGTGCGCGAAGCTTTGGCTGCTAAGCCCGAAGAATTCGATCCTCGCCACTTCTTGAAGCCATCGATTAAGTACATGCAGAAAGTATGTACCGAGCGCTACGAAGCTTTCTGGGCAGCCGGTAAAGCCAGCAGCATCAAGGCAGTTTCCTTGGATGACTTCGCTGTTAAGTACGCCAAAGGCGAAATCAAAGGTCCTAAAGTGACTGTTTCTGTCTAATTTTTAGACCTAATTTCGATACCCCCGGCTTGACTGGGGGTTTCTTTTGACTGTGATTGTATTAGACTTTCTTTATATTCCAACACATTTCTCTTCAAACCTTATCTCTTTAAACCCTATGTCATTCTTTCGTCCTCTAATTTCATTATTTTTAGTCTGTATTGCCGTGTTGGTGGTTAGCTGTAGCGACGGCAATGTGAAGGCTCCTACTTATTCGGCGGAAACCATCACCAGAATTCAACTGGCTAGTGCTGGGGTAGAAAAAATCAAAGAGCGCTTACCAGAACTGGAAAGCTATATCGATAAGCAAGATTGGAACAACATTCGTTCCTTTATTCATGGCCCTTTGGGTGATTTGCGCACTCGGTTAGTGGGAATCTCTAAGGAGCTATTGCCTGCCGATCGCACCAAGTCTTTGGAGCTGGGCAAAGAAATATTTGGCCATTTAAACAAAATTGACACCGCAGCCGCCGACAACAATCAGGCGATCGCGGCAACCAACTACACCGAAGCACTAAAAGACCTCGCTGCTTTTAATGACTTGTTACCTGAATTGCCCAAAGCTACTGCGGTCGAAACTCCTTCAGCAGAAACTGCTGAAGCAAGCGAATCTACAATGAAAGCTCCTGGCAGCATGATGTAAATCGCAGTAATTTGTATAAATGCTAGAATTTAAACTCTTGTTGTCAGCAGCAAGGGTTTATTTTTTATTGAACTGATGAACGATATCAATAATCCAGTGACTCCGATTAGATTGAATGTGGGAAATGGCGGAGCTGGTGTCGAAACGCCTTTGATGCGATCGATCACCATGGGCACCGCTGCCGAAGTCCAGCAAGAACTTGCCGCTCAACCAAACCTATCTGCCCGCGATCGAGATGGTTGTACGCCTTGGTTGCTGAGTATCTATACCGGAGATATCGAAAAAGCTGAGATGCTGTGGGCAGCAGCGATCGATCCCACCGATCAGGGAAATGATGGCAAAACGGCTTTAATGCTGGCGATCGAAAGTGGCAATCTGGCGATGTTACAGTGGCTGCTGGCGAAAGGGTTTGATGTGGCGGAGGTCGATGACTCAGGAGAAACGGCCTTGATGTTTGCGATTCGGCGAGATGCGGTGGATTTTGTGGCGCTATTGTTGCAGGCTGGAGCCAAGCCAGATCAGAGCAGTATTTCCTGGGCAAAAAGTGTTGCGGTTGCGCGGATGTTGGCGGCTGCGGGAGCAGATTTTAATTGTGTCAGTCAACATGTGCGGCGGTTGTTGACTAATGCTTCTACAGATGTGAACCAAGTTTCATTGGAGCAGTATCGATCGGGCAAGCGTCAGCGTTTTGGTTTAACGAATCCCGAGTTGATGTCGGTGGATTTTTGGCGATCGATGGTTTGCAGCCGAAAGCCAGCCAGTGAAGCCAGAGCTGAGTTTAATGATTCAGAATATTTTGGTGATCCAATTTGGTCTTTTGATCGATCGGGCCAAAGCCTAACAGAGTTACTAGATGGTCGCATTATCGAAATTGGTGGTCAGCAAGATGGCAACTACGACCCAGATTTTTGTATTTACAATGACGTGGTAGTGCATGATGGCCAGGGCAATTTTCAGATATTTGGCTATCCCCGAGCAGTCTTTCCACCCACCGATTTTCATACGGCTACTTTGGTTGGTGATTATATTTATATCATCGGCAGGCTGGGCTACTACCAAGGTCGCAACTATCAGCAAACTCCGGTTTATCGATTGGACTGTCACAATTATCAAATAGAGTCGGTGATCACTATTAATAGTCCCGGCTGGATCTATGGACATCGGGCGGAGTATTTGGAATCAGGGGTGATTGTGATTTATGGGGGGTCGATCGAAGATGCTAAAGCAAGCAGAAATAATTTTCTACAATATCGCCTAAATCTGCAAGATCTGAGTTGGATATAGTCAATGTTCTCAGTGACCTTTAGATTGTTTTAGACTGCTCGATTCGTTTTGTAGGATAAATTACTTGCAACTCCAGTCTCAAAAAATCACTCACTTCTCTGCCTAACCACCAAAGTTCTTCTTGAGATAATCCTTCACCAATTTTATACTTAGTAGATCCACAAGAAATACATAAATCCGGAGGTACTTTAGCTGCTTTTCTGCTCTCTAAAACGTCATTACCCGTATATTCTTCAACAACATATCCAGGGTTATAGGTGACAATCAAATTTGTTTCGGAATATTTGCTATTCAATATCTGTGGTGATTTCCTTTCTAAGCAATTAAATAATTTATTCCGAGGATATCTATAAGTATACTGAGAGATGTCATTATTACCTATAACTAATTCATGATGTTGATTTATTCCTATGTCTTTAATGTCAGATAAAACTGCGCAAATCAAAACCAAAACAGATATGCCAACAACACACAAACTCACAAAAAGGCTTATCATTACAATTATGTAAATAAATGAGCCTGGTGTTTGATGAAAAAATGCATAAAACAGTCCCAGAAATACAGCTCCGAAAAAGAGTAATGCTAAAAATGTCCCTCCAAGTTCAGAACTCAAATCTTTTGCAGGAAAAACTATTTTTAATTTATTTTGATCGCGGTATAAGTTCACCTTGCAGTTAGTGGGCTTAAGATGCAATAAATCTCCATAGCTACCATCTTCAGTTTTCAGTGACTTCTGTGAATTCATCGCTGAATTAAACCTTTTATCGAGATGAGGTTGAATCATTTTATCTAGCCATCTGCGGAATTGATTGCTAATTTCCGCCGTGAAACTAACTTGACCATTCATTTGAGGCAATTCAGCAGGATGGTTGCCTGTAACCAAATAGATCAAGGTCATACCCAAACTATATAAATCTGAGGCTGGCACTGTTTGGCCACCGAATTGCTCCAGAGGAATATATCCATAGCTACCCACGATTGTAATAGTGCCGCCTTCTTTGCTGGCTAAAGTTTGCACTGAACCAAAATCTACTAAATATATATCACCTACACTGTGAGCAGATCGATTATTAATCAGAATATTGCTGGGTTTGATATCTCTATGAATAACTGGTGGCTGTTGCTCATGTAGATAAGTCAAAATTGATAGCAGTCGATCGGCTATTTCCATTACTTCTGACTCTGAAAATTTTCGGCCATCTTTAATAACTGTTTCTAATGAAGGAGCATCGATATAAGTTTGTACTAAAGCAAATCCTTTGGTAGTAGGTTCTTCTACTTCAAAATATTCTAAGTATTTAGGAATAGCCGGATGATTAAGATTCCGTAGTGTAGTAGCTTCCCGCTCAAATAGCTTTAAATCATCCCACTGAAAATCAACATCGAAGCGCAGAATCTTGATAATTACTGGCTTTTGTGATTGCAAATCTTGGGCTAAAAATGTTCTTCGCCCAGCTTTTTTGCTCAGTTGTTCACGAATTTGATAGCGATTAGCTAAAATATCATCTGGTTTCATGTTTGTTCCGCCCAGCTCGTCACGCTTATTATAGCAATGGGTCGGAACATGAAAAATGTGCGAACAACATTTTTCGTATCTATTAAGTTACAATTCAATCAGCAAAAATTATGCCAACCATCATGGTTACAGCGATCGTCTCACCAGAAAAGCTCCAAGTGCCAGCAGGTGCTGTGATCATGATGCAGGCCACCTGGCAAGACTATCAACAATTAATGGAACAGCGAGGCGATGGATCTAATCCTCGTATCAAATATCGTCAGGACTCAGTGCTACTCATGTCACCAATGGCTGCTCATGGTCGCGATGCCAACTTATTGGCCGATATAGCTAAAGCCCTTCTAGATTACCAAGGTCGTGAATATGACTCGTTCACACCCGTCACCATGGAACTACCCGAAGAAAGCGGCATCGAGCCAGATTATTGCTTTTACATCGATAACTGGACAGCCGTTTCTGGTAAACAGCGCATTGACTGGCAGCAAGATCCACCACCCGATTTAGTAATTGAGGTAGATGTCACCAGCTATACAGACATCACAGATTATTTGCCTTTCAAGGTGCCCGAAATTTGGCTGTGGAAAAAACAGCAGCTCAAAATCTATCAGTTACAGAGCGAAGAGTACATTTTGCAAGAGCGCAGCCGTTTTGCCCCTTCGATCAATCTAGCGGCAGTGATGGAAACTGCGGTGCAAGAGACTTATGATCGAAACTCCAGTTTCGCCATCCGCAATCTTCAAAGGCGTTTGATGACTGGAATGATATGAACCATCTATTTATCAGCGGGTAATTCACCCAGTCGCTGCTGATACAATGCCACCTGCAATTCCAATTCCTTTACTCGTTCTGTCTCCTGATCGGCTCGTGCCGCTTCCTCTCTGGCCTTTGCGGCTGCTAGCTCAGCTCTTTGATCTGCTTGAATGGTTAGTTCTTTTTGTTCTTCTAGAGCAATACTTTGTGCTTCTAACGCAACACTTTGTTCTTCTAGAGCAATATTTAATTCCTCCAATGGCAACAATCTTTCACCGTTATCCAATCGATAAAAAGCAATGATCTTATTTTCCACCACCAATTGGAGTTGAAGAGATTCACTTTGATTATTGGCGATCGGAACATAAACTTGATCGCCCTGCAATCGATAGCCCCGCAGTTTTTCCGGAATCCATTCACCCCGAGGATCAAACTGCCAATACTCAGTAACACCAAGACCTTCATAGAGATTTTTCTTTTCCACATCGTCTTTAGTCTGAGTACCGGGTGAGGTCATTTCAAAGATCACAGAGGGTACTTGGCCTTCTTCCCAAATTTTATAGTTATCTCTTCCCCCAGGGGCAACATTAAAAATCACCATCACATCTGGAGCCACCCGTAGTCGCGGAAATCCTTGGGCATAATATAAAAACTGATCAGCCAAAACGGTTGCTTGCTGTCCTTTTAAGTGATGTAGCAGCATTGCTAGGGTGGTCATGATGACATATAGATGATCGTAAGATTCAGCCAAGGGTTCTCCATCGGAACTAGGGTAGATAATTTCGGGATGCGAAATCTGATTGATTAGTAATATGGCAGTCATAAAAAAGTTCTCTGCTATTAAGAATCGATCTTAGCAAATTTGCGCAGATCGACTAAACAAGTCACAATACACAGTCCAACCTAGGCTTTCACCCTTTTCGGGTAAGATTGACCATGGGCGCGATCGCTTTGCTTACACCTTTGGTGAGCACAACATCAGCGCCGACCAACCAGAGGCGCGAAGCATAATGTCCTTTTCTAAACTTTTAATAGCCAACCGGGGCGAAATTGCCCTCCGCATCGTGCGAGCCTGTAGCGAAATGGGCATCGCCTCAGTCGCCGTGCATTCCACCGTCGATCGTCAGGCTCTCCACGTTCAACTGGCCGACGAAGCTGTTTGCATTGGCGAACCAATGAGCAGCAAAAGCTACCTAAACATCCCCAACATTATTTCCGCCGCCATCACCCGCAACGCCGGTGCCATCCATCCCGGCTATGGATTTTTAGCCGAAAACGCCCGCTTCGCGGAAATCTGTGCCGACCACCAACTTACCTTTGTTGGCCCCTCACCTTTGGCCATTCGATCGATGGGAGACAAATCCACCGCCAAAGACACCATGAAAAAAGTCGGTGTCCCCACCATTCCTGGCAGCGAAGGACTGTTGGCTGATGCCGATGAAGCTTTGGAGTTAGCTGATCAAATTGGTTATCCGGTAATGATCAAAGCTACCGCTGGCGGTGGTGGTCGGGGAATGCGGCTAGTCAGAGAACGCAATGATCTAATTAAGCTGTTCCATGCCGCCCAAGGCGAAGCCGAAGCGGCCTTTGGAAACGGTGGCTTATATATGGAGAAATTCGTGGAGCGGCCTCGCCATGTAGAAATCCAGATTTTGGCTGACAATTTCGGTAACGTGGTGCATTTGGGTGAAAGAGACTGCTCCATTCAACGTCGTCACCAAAAACTCTTAGAAGAATCTCCTAGTCCAGCAGTGACTCCCGAAATCCGCGCCAAAATGGGAGTGGCCGCGATCGCCGCTGCCAAATCTATTAACTATACCGGCGCAGGCACTGTGGAATTTTTATTCGATGCCCAGGGTAACTTTTACTTCATGGAAATGAATACCCGCATTCAGGTAGAACATCCCGTCACCGAGATGGTTACAGGCGTAGATTTAATTGCGGAGCAAATTCGGATTGCCCAAGGTTATCCTTTGTCTTTCACTCAGGATCAGGTGATGCTAAAAGGACATGCGATCGAATGTCGAATTAACGCCGAAGACCCGGCTCACAATTTCCGCCCCCATCCCGGCAAAATCAGCGGCTACTTAGCACCCGGTGGTCCGGGGGTAAGAATGGATTCGCATATTTATACTGACTACGAAATTCCGCCCTATTATGATTCTTTAATTGGCAAATTAATTGTGTGGGGAATCGATCGACCAACAGCGATCGCCCGGATGAAGCGGGCTTTACGGGAATGTGCGATTACCGGAGTGCCCACCACGATTGATTTTCATCAGCGGGTCTTAGAAAATCCTAATTTCTTAGCCGGTGAAGTCTATACCAATTTCATTGAAGAAATGATGGGCAAGGAAGCAGGGTTGGTTGGTAAAAGTGTCACATCTTAAACCTGTAAGTGAATCCAATAACTTGAAACATCCTAGAAATCGGGTAAAATTTAAGGTATGAAATTTGAGTGGGATCAGCAAAAAAACCAGGCCAACATTGCCAATCATGAACTTGATTTTGCTGATGCTTTTAGAATCTTTTCACTACCGCTTCGGGTTTCTTTAGATGAGCGACAAAATTATGGAGAGGATCGATGGATTGGACTTGGCATGTTGGATGGACGTGTGATAGTGATAGTCTTTGCAGAACAAGATGAGCTGACAATTCGTATAATTTCACTTCGGAAAGCTTTACCTTATGAACGAAAAATCTATGAACAGTATCTCCAAGACGAATTGGGAGAAAGTTGATTCTCTCTCGGAAGAGGACATCAACACTTCAGATATTCCACCTTTAACTGAAGAGTTTTTTAGCAATTCTCGCTGGTGGAAATCGCAGGTTCCTTTGAAAGTGGTAGTTCAAGTTGATTCTGATACGCTAGCTTGGTTTCAGGCTCAGGGTGAAGATTCTGAACGCAAAATGGCTGCGGCGTTACGAATTTATGCCGCAGCTCACCAGTAAAGTCTAGCTCTGGCTATAAAAAGATTTCGGATGGTCTTAAAACAAAACAAATTAGTTGTATTTTGTTTGGAAAAAACTTCTACAAGAAAAGCAATGCAAAATATTTGGGTGATCTATCGGCGCGAAATTAATAGTTATGCTCGATCGCCTTTTGCTTATGCGATCGCGGGCATCTTCTGGCTAGTATACGGCCTGCTATTTTTTAGTACCCTTTATGAAAATATTGATCAATCACGGCTGATTGATGTACGAAAAATTCAAGGTGAACAGTTGCCCAGCTTTGATATGGCCTATGTATTTTTGCAGAGCTTTGTAGGCAGCATTTTAGGTTCCACCAGCCTCTTAATTTTACCCATGCTTTCCATGGGGCTATACGCCGAAGAACGGAAACAGGGCACCTGGGAATTGTTAGTGACAGCCCCGATCGCCAATTGGCAAGTAGCAGTAGCTAAACTCAGCGGAGCCTTAACTATCTTTGCAATCATGGTCTTGCCATTTTTGGGACTAGAAGCCTACGCGGTCTATGGAGTTGTGCCACCGATTCCACCAGGGATATTGTTAATGGGGCATTTTGGTCTACTGTTACAAGCCGCCGCCATTCTATCTTTGGGCATGTTTATTTCCGCTTGCAGCAATAATTCGATCGTCGCTGCCATTCTCACCTTCTTTTTGGTTACAGCCTGGAACAACATTGATATTTTGGCCGATCGAATTCCTGGTATTCCTAGCCAGTTTTTGGCTAACTTTTCGGTAGTTAACCACTACCATCGCCTCAGCAGTGGGGTTTTAGATTCTGGCAGTATCGCCATTTTGATTAGCTATACTTTATTAGGAATTTACTTGACGGCTCAATCGATCGAATTCAGTCGCGGTCATCGGTCATAAAGCCTGACCCTAATTATGCAGCCAACTCTCAACTTTATCTTGAAATACCTCTACGTTCCCGGTGCCTTTTTGCTCTCCATGGGAGTAATGATCGGCTTGGTGAGTGAACAGTGGTGGCCGGTGCCGATGGTGACGATCGGGCTGGGGATTTTGGCGATCGGCAGTTGGATCGGGCTGCTGATTCATCAACAAGGCTGGTGGCAGTCGATCGATCGGCGAATGCTGTTGCAGACCATGGGGGTCTGTGGCGCTTTGTTAATTTTGAATACCCTGATTGCCAGCTACTCTTGGCGCTGGGATTTGACCGAAAATCAGCTCTTTACCCTTTCGAGCCAGACTCAGCAAATCGTTAAATCTTTAACAGAACCCATCAAAGTATGGGTGTTTACTGAGCAAAAAAATCTGGCCAATCAAGAAGTTTTGGATGCCTATCGGCGGCTGAACCCTAAGTTTAGCTTCGAGTTTGCCAACTATGAATCAGCAACTGCCCAAAAACTTCAAGTTCAAGCCCCGGGGGAAGTGCATTTAACTAGTGGTGATAATAAGCAAGTTTTACCCTCATTGAATCCCGGCGGCAGCATTAGTGAAGTACAGCTTACTGCTGGCATTGAGCGACTGTTAGCTGGACGCAGACCCCTGTACTGGTTACAAGGACATGGAGAACCTGATTCGCAAACCTTTACCCAGACGGCGAAGCTATTGAGTGAGCGGAACTATTTAATTAAGCCGCTAGTGCTAGCTCAGGCTATTCCCAAAGATGCAGCGGTGCTGGCGATCGTTGGTAGCCAACAACCTTTATTAGCCGCCGAAGTCAGTGAACTGGAGCGATACCTTACCAGCGGTGGCCGCATTTTATTACTAGTAGATGCCAAAGTACAGATTGGCTTGGATGAATTGCTCAAAAAATGGGGCATTACTTTACAAAATCGCATTGTTCATAGTCAGATCAAAAGCGCCCAGGCCGAGGTAGGAGTGGTCATTAACTACGGAGAACACCCCATTACTCAGAGCTTCGGTCAAAATATTTCTCTCTATCCGGCAGCACGCCCTTTAACCTGGAAAAAAGCTCCAGATCTAGAAGGACAGAGTATTTTAAACACCAACGGCGATAGTTGGTCAGCACCTCCGGGCAATCAACGCCCCAAATTTGATCCACAGCTCGATCAGCGCGGGCCATTAACTTTAGGAGTAGCCGTCAGCTCAACCAAATCCCCAGGAAAACTGGTGGTTATCGGCAGTGCCAAATTTGTCCAGGATGGCCTGATTAGTCAATATATCAATAGCGATGTGTTACTAAACAGCTTGGGCTGGTTGGATGATCGATCGACTTTAGCGATCCGCCCCAAAGAAATTACTAACCGACGCATTAACCCCTCTTTTTGGCAGACCCAGCTTTTGTTTTGGCTCCCGATCGGCGTTTTACCCTTACTTAGCTTTGTTGGGGCTGGGCGGCTGTGGTGGCGACAGCGTTAGCTTTGCCAGACGTTGGCGCAGGTCGTTAGTTCTGGTTGCTACTGCTCCAGCCGCTCGGGGTAAAGGCACTTGAGTATTTGGCCAAGTAGGCAGATCCTGACAGGTACAGGATTGATTTTGAGGCAAACCGACAGCCGGTAAAGGAATCGGCATCGTGCAGCGAGCGCAGTCCACCACATCCCAGCGATCGGTCAAGAGTTCGGCAATGGTTTGGTCGGTGCCTTCTAAGTAAGCTTGAGGTTGATCAACGGTTCTTTGCCAGCAATCTTCAAACTCGATCGTGTAAGTGTTACCCTGCAACACTTTTTGGGTAAAAATACTCTCTCGATCGGGCACTCTTACCTTTTTACCCAATTGAAACCAATGTGCGAGATATTGCCGAACTTCCTGAGTTGAAGCCATAGGTAGTTACCTGCGAATCAGCGCAGTATCGTTTGCCTCTCCCATTATCGCAACAATTTTTCACTGGAGGATAAACCGCCAGCTTTGTTTAACAAAGTTTACCAATTTGACACTAAGGTTTACGTATGTTTACGGAGTTAATCACTGCTGATAGATCATTAACCCCGCGTTTATCCGTAAAACTAAGGTTCCGTTTAATAAAAAGGAAATGCCACGATGTAATTGATAGGATTTTTTTCCTGTTGCATCCATTCACCTGCCTTTTTTATGCTGCAACCTACTGGCCAAACCCAAGAATTACTCGAATTAGTCAATCGTCTACGGCAATCACCTCAAGCCGAGCTGAACTTATTGTTGAATTCTGGAGATCCCAAGATTGCGCAAGCTCTGCAACAGTTTGGAGTCGATCGAAATCTTTTGGCGCAGCAGTGGAGAGCCTTGTTGCCAGTAGCCCCATTAGCCTGGTCAGCAGAATTAACCGCTAGTGCAACCGGTCACAACCTGCAAATGATTGCTGCTGATACTCAATCGCACCAGTTACCCGGAGAAGCAAGTATTTTACAGCGAGCCATTAATGCTGGCTATGCTGGGAATCGAGTTGGAGAAAATATTTTTGCTTTTAGTGAATCAATTTTGTTTGGTCATGCTGCATTTGCGATCGATTGGGGCAATGATGCTACAAGCATTGGTGGTATCCAAAACCCGGCTGGTCATAGAGAACTGTTGCTCTCAGGCAACTACCGAGAAATTGGTTTGGCTATTACCGCCGAAAATAATCCTCAAACTAACGTTGGTCCGCTGGTTATCACCCAAGATTTTGGCAATCGGACAGCTTTGGATAACCAAGCTTGGTTACTAGGCGTAGCTTTCCAAGATCTCAACAATAATGGTTTTTATGAGGCGGGTGAAGGAGTCAGCGGTGTTAATGTAGAAGTGCGCGATACAAATCAGCCCAATAGCACTCCGGTCATTACCACCACTCTCGATGCTGGGGGATATCAAACTTTACTGACTCCAGGACAGTATCAAGTGAGTTTTCTGAAGAGCGGTCAACTGCTCCAGAGCCAGACAGTAGCGATCGGGACAAACAATATTAAAGCCGATCTGAAATTAGCTGATCCCAGAATCTCGATTGACAATATCTCTTTCAGAGAAGGTGATTTGGGGAACAACACAACGTATAACTTTACGGTAAGTCTATCTAACCCTAGCCTCAAACTAGTAACAGTTGATTTTTCAACCGTCGGCCAAACAGCATCGATCGGAACTGATTTTTTAAACACCACCGGCACTTTAAGTTTTGCTCCCGGTGAAACTAGTAAAAATATTGTGGTGTCGGTATTAGGAGACACGATTATTGAGGATGATGAAACCTTTGCGGTGAATTTGACTGGGGCAATCAACAGTGCTGTGCTTACCCCACAGGGAATTGGCCGGATTCTCAATAATGACTTGCTGGCAGTATTGCCGCCAGCTCTCCCGCCGGTATTTACTGGTTTGCCTAGACTAGAGACGTTAGGCAGTAATTTATTGCAAGTAACCAATACGGTTGGGAATGTGACGCTGAAATTTACTCCCCTTCAGCGCTTTGGTACCGGCTCAGATGACCTAGGAGTATTTGCGGTAGATGATGAGCAGGGCAAAATAGGCGCTCTGTTACCCGGTCAAGATGGTTATCTCCAGGCCGCGCTCGATCGCTCTCAAACTATTTTCTCGACTTTAGGCGGAGCTTTCTTCGATCCCACTAGCAGCCGTCAGCTTACTTTCCAGGCTGGTCAACGCCTCCAATTCTTTGCCATCAAAGATGACACGATCGATGCGGCTAAAGCTACATTAGCCTTAGGCGGAACCATCAACAATGTCTTAATTGGCAACAGCAGTCTATTGCCCATCACCGCTGTTGGGGACAAGATCAATCTAGCTTGGAATGGTACTAGTAGTAATCTATTGCTACAAGCAGAGCTATCGAACCAGGTGTTACCCGGTACTTTGCTACAAGATAAAGTGGATGTAGTAAACCTGAGTAATCAAGCCGGTGCATTAGCTGCTACTTTTACCGTCCAAAGTGACGCAGCCTACAAAAATACCGTGGGATTTTATACGGTTGATGATGCTCTAACTGGGAGAGTGGGCAATTTGTTGCCCAGTGACGCGGGCTATGCTCAAGCTGCTATTAGTCGGGCGGTAGCTTCGTTTAACAGCGTTAGTGGCAGTGCCGTAGTGAACAGTCAGAACTTAGCTGGGGGCGCAATTTTGGCTCCATATATTATTGCCAATGGGGCGGCCACCTATTTTGCCTATATTGGGGCTAACTCCGACAAGGTAGACCATATCAAGCTCTTGGGTGATAACCGCTTCGGTTTTGAAGACTTGGCAGGTGGCGGCGATCGAGATTACAACGATGTGGTTTTAGGGGTGAAGTTCAACTAACAGCCCCAAAATCTGAACAGAGATTCCATTTTGTACTGGAATCTCTTTTTTTATTGGCAATTAGTCTGTTGCAGTCTCATCTGGCGTATCGGCGACCATCGCCTGCAACAAATCTTGGAGACGCATTCTTTCGATGTATGGCCAGCCCCCCTGAGATTCGATTTCCATCAACAGTGAATAGAGACTGTGACGGCTTTGGGGTAAGGCTGGTTGAAAAAAGTCTTCGCGAATATGGCGATGCAGTTCTTCAAGGGTGCGCAAAATTGCCAGCAGCTCATCGGTTTGCTGCTGATGATCAACTGCCAACCGTAAACCGATCGCGCTAATCTGCTGTAAGCGCTCGGTCAGTGCAGCCTTAGACTGGCCATCTTCTGCTTGAGAAGTGCCAGCTCGAATCGGGGTGTTTTCTGTCTCCATTTCCATAGCAGCGGTTTTGTCAACCAAAATGTTACTTAAATTTACTTGTGCCAAATCGCGGCCAGATCGGGTAAGCGGGCGCAAAACTGCGGGCAATGCACTGTAATTAGACATCAAAGCGCATGGGTAAGTGTACCACTCAGAGCCACTTTGTGATAAATAGATTAACTAGATATGGACTCAGGAAAATAACTGGGGAAATCTGTTCAGAGTTGAGTCTCTCAGATTTTCTCCTGTATGATTAAACCTATTTGCTCGCTGCAACTGCGACCAGCATTAACATAATCGTCCAGATATATAATATTAATTTTCTCAGATTTGAGGTTAAAGATGAAATTCCGTGGATTAATTGCGGCGCTAATGGCCGTATGTATTGGTTTTTTGACCGCTTGCAGCGACAGCCCTGCCAATGCGACTAGCAGTGTGCCCCTGACCTATGAACAAATTCGGAACACTGGTTTGGCGAACAATTGCCCTACTATTTCTGATATTAGTCGGGGTTCGATCGACCTCGATTCCAACAAAAAGTATCAGTTCGTAGATATGTGCTTGCAGCCCACTGAGTACTTCGTCGAAGAAGAACCCGCCAACAAACGCCAAAAGGCTGAGTTTGTCAAAGGTAAAGTGGTAACTCGTGCCACATCTAGCCTGGATCAAATTAAGGGCAGTGTCACTTTCGATAGTGAGGGCAAACTGGTATTTAAAGAAGAAGATGGCATCGACTTCCAAGCAATTACTGTCAAAATGCCCGGTGGCGAACTGGTACCTTTCTTGTTTACTATCAAAGAATTAGTGGCTACTAGCCCTGTTCCTACTCCTGTTTTGACTACTTCCACCGATTTTAGCGGTGAGTTCAAGGTGCCTTCCTATCGCGGTTCAGTCTTCCTTGATCCTAAAGGTCGGGGTGTGGCTAGTGGTTACGATAACGCGATTGCCTTACCGGCTGAGTCTGATAGCAGCAAGCTATCTCGTACCAATGTCAAACGTACTGACAGCTTCAAAGGCAACATCACTTTTGAAGTTGCTAAAATCAACGCGGCCAGTGGTGAAGTTGCTGGTATCTTCACTAGCGAACAAACTTCCGATACCGACTTGGGCGCAGATGATCCCGAAAAAGTCCGGATTCGCGGTGTGTTTTACACTCGCCTAGAAACTAAAGCTTAAATCTAGCCCTAAATTAAATATTTGCTTTGGCACCAACTTTAGTTGGTGTCTTTTTTTGTGCCCTGTTTTTTAGTGATTAAGATCTCATGGGCTAAATGGGATCGATCGCGGGCATTACTAAATTACTCGCCGACAATACGGATGAACATTAGTTCAACCAGTACAATTTTTCCCAATTCTCTCGCGCAGGGTGCCAAATATTTTTAACCAGCTCTATTTTCCAGTAGACCTACCAAAGAAAATATTAATCAAGTCAGAGATTTTGGGCATATTTAAACCAAGTTATTAAATTCTCTCATCAGATTTCAGCAGACTTTACTGCTCAATCCGAGAAACATTCAAATATCTCGATTACTTTAGGGATCGTAAGCTATTAATGACTATTACCCTGACCCACCCGGTAACTAACCGAGCGGGAAATACAGCCACGGATGTACAAATCAAAAATGTACCAGCAACAGACGTACCAACAGAGTTGGAAGCGAATGTTGAGGCAGATGTGCAACTTGCTAGATCTGAGCAATCTGGAGAAATCAAACAGCAGACCTTGGCGCTGTTGCACGATTATCAATCTACCGGACTGCCCTATCTCAAAGACCGCATTGTGCGGTTGAACTTAGGATTAGCCAGAAGAGAAGCTCACTACTGGGCCAATCAATGTCAAGAAAACTATGAAGATCTACTGCAAGTTGGTTCGATCGGCCTAGTTTCGGCAATCGATCGATTTAATCTCAACAAAGGCTGTGCTTTTAGTACTTTTGCCCTACCGTATATTCGGGGAGAAATTCAGCACTACCTGCGCGATAAAAGCTCGGTAGTCCGGGTACCTCGGCGCTGGTTAGAGATGCTGCAAAAATCAGCATCGATCAATCAAAAATTTCATGCGGAGCATCAGCGCTTTCCTTCGGACACCGAAATGGCCACCGCCCTAGATGTTTCGGTTGGAGAATGGCAAGAAGTGCAACTAGCTAAGCAAAATCGGCAGGCCATCAGCCTCGATTGCCCCACTGGCGATGATGAAGGTCACTGCATGATGGATATCTTGCCCGATCATGGCTATCGCAGTTTTCAGCTCGCCGATGAAGATCGGCAGCGTCTCCGTCAAGGCTTGGTCACATTAGAGCAACACACTCGCCAAATCATCGAGTTTATTTTCTTTTATGACCTCACCCAAAAAGAAGTTGCTGAAAAAATGAATATCAGCGTTATTACAGTTTCTCGCCATGTCAAGAAAGGAGTTGGCTCCCTGAAGTCTTTCTTTCAGGAAAACAACTAATAATTCAATTAATTCAATTTCCTGGTGATTGATTTAGAGGGTGTAGTGGGAATACTGATTACAACAACCCTCAAGAAAACCGTCCGAGTAAAACCTCCTCGGCTCTCATCCACCAATTAGCAACATAACTAGAAGGTAGTATCAAAGTGTCTCGCAAATCTATTTTTTCCGTAATCACATTTGGCCTTTTGGCTGTAGCTACCACAAGCTGTGGTGGTGGAGAAGCCCCCAAGCCAACTGAAAGTAAAGCTCCTCAATCTGCTGCTAACGCTTCCCCTGCATCTAGCCCAGCCGTAGCTGATCCGGCGAGCTTTAGTCAGCCTTTGGTAGCGGCTAAAGCAAAAGAAGCCGATCAAAAAACAGACGAGGCAAAACCAAATGATGCCATAGTTGCCGGTCTGTTACCAGGTAGTGATTCTGATAGTGTGGTCAGAAGCACTACTAAAGGCCGTACTGATCCTTTTTCGAGCGTGGTGCTAAATACTACTACCGAAACCAAAACTGTTAAAACCACTCAGGCTAGTCCATCGGTGACTCAGCCTACCAAGATTGCCTCTAGCTCGATTAAAGCTACCACTCCCAAAGCTATCCCTAGCGCTTCTACTTCTTCTAGCCCTTCTACTCCGATCGCCGCTAGCTTTCCTCGTAAACCTGGTAATAATTTAGGTTTGGCCAGTGCCGCCGCTACTTTAACGAAAAAGACGACAGAGCCAACCAAGGTAGCTACTGTCACCAAACCAGCTCCTAGTACGATAGCGATCAAGCCAGTCAATACTCCTGGGCTTTCGGCACCTGCTGCTAAGCCGAACCCTGAGGTTGCTACCCGCGATATTCCTGCTTCTCTCGCGCCTTCTGTTGCTCCAGCTCCGATCCCTCAACCAAACTTAGCTAGAGCTATTGCGATTTCTGGTGTCTCCCAAGTAAATGGTCAAACTCAAGTAATCGTCAAACTCCCTACTGAGTCTTTTAGCCGCTACGTCAGCGTGGGTGAAAGATTGATGGATGGCAAAGTGTTGGTTAAGCGTGTGCAAGAGTTCTCTGGTTCTTCCCCCGTAGTGATTTTAGAAGAAGTTGGCATTGAAGTACCTCGCAAAATTGGTGATAAGCCTACAGTAGAAAAAGACGATGCCAAGAAATAGAGTCTGGTAAATTCCCTCTTTTTCCTTGAAGACCTTTGAGGTTGTGCTAATCACAGATAGTAATGATCCCCGGCCATAGTCGGGGATTTTCTTTTGGGAGATTTTTTCCTGCATTTAGTTATATTAAGAAACTTTAAGTAAATGTCAATTTTTATGTAGCGAATTTGACTATTTGATTTACTCGATCGAACAGGCTCCATAGAGGTCAAGCCAGAGAAGACTTTGAATTATTGTTAACTAATTACAAACTCGGTTTCACGAACGGCCTATAATTCAGCAACAGCAGCACCGCTTGTTCGGCTCTGACCGCCATGCCGTGCAGTTAGGAATTATCCCCTATTCACATAAGGGAAACGCCTCAGGATTTCGGCTCCGTTTACCGCAGGTGTTATCTGCAAAGCGGGCAACCCCAGCAATGGGCAATATAAAGTTCCCTGTCTAGAGAGGAGACTCCCCATGACAATTAGTCCTCCGGAGCGGGAGGCAAAGGTCAAGGTGGTAGTTGATAATGATCCGACACCTACTTCTTTCGAGAAGTGGTCCAAGCCGGGACATTTCGATCGCACCTTGGCTAAAGGGCCCAAAACCACAACCTGGATTTGGAATCTTCATGCCAACGCCCACGATTTTGACAGTCACACTAGTGACCTAGAAGACGTTTCACGAAAAATATTTAGCGCGCATTTTGGCCACCTAGCGGTCATTTTTGTTTGGCTAAGCGGCATGTATTTTCACGGTGCCCGCTTCTCCAACTATGAAGCTTGGTTGACCAACCCCACGGGCATTAAGCCTAGCGCTCAAGTTGTCTGGTCTGTAGTAGGCCAAGATATCTTGAACGCCGACGTTGGCGGTGGTTTTCGCGGTATTCAAATTACCTCTGGCTTGTTCCAACTGTGGCGCGCCTCTGGTTATACAAACTCTACTCAACTCTATGCCACTGCCATTGGCGGCTTAGTCATGGCTGGTTTGATGCTGTTTGCTGGCTGGTTTCACTACCACAAACGCGCTCCCAAACTAGAGTGGTTCCAGAACGTTGAGTCGATGATGAACCACCACTTGGCTGGTTTGCTGGGTCTGGGCTGCCTGTCTTGGGCTGGTCACCAGATTCACGTATCTCTGCCCATCAACAAGTTGTTGGATTCTGGCGTAGCGCCAAAAGATATTCCGCTACCTCACGAATTTTTGGATCCTGCCAAAATGGCCGAGCTGTATCCCAGCTTTGCCAAGGGTCTCACTCCTTTCTTCACTTTGAACTGGTCTGAATACGCTGACTTCCTTACCTTCAAGGGTGGCTTAAACCCCACAACTGGTGGTCTATGGTTGTCGGACACGGCTCACCACCACTTGGCACTCGCTGTTCTCTTCATCGTTGCTGGCCATATGTACCGCACTAACTGGGGTATTGGTCACAGCATGAAAGATATTTTGGATGGTCACAAAGGTCCATTCACTGGCGAAGGTCACAAAGGTCTGTATGAGATTTTGACTACTTCCTGGCACGCACAGCTAGCCATTAACTTGGCTATGTTGGGTTCCGTAAGTATCATTGTGGCTCAGCACATGTATGCGATGCCTCCATACCCTTACTTAGCAACCGACTACGGTACTCAGCTATCGCTGTTTACTCACCACATGTGGATCGGCGGCTTCTGTATCGTTGGTGGTGCGGCACACGCAGCGATTTTCATGGTGCGGGATTACGATCCGGCTATGAACCAAAACAACTTGCTCGATCGAATGCTGCGCCATAGAGACGCGATCATTTCCCACCTCAACTGGGTTTCGATGTTCCTAGGCTTCCACAGCTTCGGTCTATATATCCACAACGACACTATGCAAGCGTTGGGCCGTCCCCAAGATATGTTCTCGGACAAGGCGATTCAACTTCAGCCAGTGTTTGCACAATGGGTACAAGGTTTGCATACAGCGGCTGCGGGTAACACTGCACCTAACGCGCTGCAAACTGCCAGCTTAGCTTTCGGGGGCGAAACCCTCGCGGTTGGCGGCAAGGTAGCGATGATGCCCATTGCCTTAGGCACTGCGGACTTCATGGTTCACCACATTCACGCTTTCACCATTCACGTTACTGTCCTCATCCTGTTAAAAGGTGTGCTGTTTGCTCGTAGCTCTCGGTTAGTACCCGATAAAGCTAACTTGGGCTTCCGCTTCCCTTGCGACGGTCCAGGTCGGGGCGGCACCTGCCAGGTTTCTGGTTGGGATCATGTCTTCCTAGGCTTGTTCTGGATGTACAACTCCATCTCGGTAGTAATTTTCCACTTTAGCTGGAAGATGCAGTCCGATGTTTGGGGTACGGTTGCTCCAGATGGCACGGTTTCCCACATTACTGGTGGCAACTTTGCTACCGGTGCCACCACCATTAATGGTTGGCTGCGGGACTTCCTTTGGGCACAGGCTTCTCAGGTAATCAACTCCTACGGTTCGGCGCTGTCGGCTTACGGTTTGATCTTCTTGGGTGCTCACTTCATCTGGGCATTCAGCCTGATGTTCTTGTTCAGTGGTCGCGGCTACTGGCAAGAGCTGATCGAATCTATTGTTTGGGCGCACAATAAACTGCGAGTTGCCCCAGCAATTCAACCTCGCGCTTTGAGCATTATTCAAGGTCGGGCGGTTGGAGTGGCGCACTATCTCTTAGGTGGGATAGCCACAACCTGGGCATTCTTCCTGGCTCGATCGCTTTCGATCTAGGACAGCAGCTAAACGGATGCTAGACGGTGGCCGTTGATCATGAAGATTTAATTCTTTGGCATCTGCCACTGAATAGCTCGGAATAGCCCGCAATTTTATTAGTCCATCTCCCTAAAAAGAGCATCGATTCATCACAGTGATAAAAAACTATGGCAACTAAATTTCCAAAATTTAGCCAAGACCTAGCACAGGATCCAACCACCCGGCGGATCTGGTACGGGATTGCCACAGCTCACGATTTTGAAAGCCACGATGGCATGACCGAAGAAAGTCTTTACCAAAAGATTTTTGCAACGCACTTCGGCCATCTCGGCATCATCTTCCTCTGGGCTTCGGGTAACCTGTTCCACGTAGCTTGGCAAGGCAACTTCGAGCAATGGATTAAAGATCCTCTAAATGTTCGCCCGATCGCTCACGCGATTTGGGACCCTCACTTCGGTCAACCTGCCGTAGAAGCTTTCACTCAAGGTGGCGCTTCTAACCCCGTGAACATTGCCTACTCTGGTGTTTACCAGTGGTGGTACACGATCGGGATGCGCACTAATGCCGACCTCTATGCAGGCGCATTGGGCTTGATCTTGTTTGCAGCGGTCTTACTTTTTGCGGGCTGGTTACACCTGCAACCTAAGTTCCGTCCGGCATTGTCTTGGTTCAAAAATGCTGAATCTCGCCTCAACCACCACTTGGCTGGTTTGTTCGGTGTCAGCTCTTTGGCTTGGACTGGTCACTTAGTTCACGTAGCAATTCCAGAATCTCGCGGTCAGCACGTTGGTTGGGATAACTTCTTAACCACCATGCCTCACCCGGCTGGTTTGGCTCCATTCTTTAGTGGCAACTGGGGTGTTTACGCAGAAAACCCTGATACTGCTCAGCAGATGTTTGGGACAGCACAAGGCTCTGGGACTGCAATCTTGACTTTCTTGGGTGGCTTCCATCCTCAAACTCAGTCTTTGTGGCTGACTGATATGGCTCACCACCATTTGGCGATCGCGGTGATTTTCATCGTGGCTGGCCACATGTACCGTACCAACTTTGGTATTGGTCACAGCATCAAGGAAATCTTGAATGCTCACAAACCCCCTGCTGGTAAGTTAGGCGAAGGTCACAAAGGTCTGTACGACACTGTGAACAACTCCTTACACTTCCAATTAGGCTTGGCTTTGGCTTCACTGGGTGTAGTAACTTCTTTGGTTGCTCAACACATGTACTCCATGCCTCCCTATGCTTTCTTAGCACAGGATTTCACTACCCAAGCAGCGCTCTACACTCATCACCAGTATATTGCTGGGTTCTTGATGGTAGGTGCCTTTGCTCACGGCGCAATCTTCTTTGTGCGTGATTACGATCCTGAACAAAACCGCAACAACGTGTTGGCTAGAATGCTAGAACACAAAGAAGCAATCATCTCTCACTTGAGCTGGGTTTCTCTGTTCTTGGGCTTCCACACTTTGGGCTTGTATGTTCATAACGACGTAGTAGTTGCCTTTGGTACTCCCGAAAAGCAAATCTTGATCGAGCCAGTATTTGCTCAGTTCGTGCAAGGTGCTCAAGGTAAAGTTCTTTACGGCTTCGACGCTCTGTTGTCTAACGCTGGCAGTTTGGCTTCTACCACTAACGCAGTTTATCTGCCGGGCTGGTTAGATGCGATTAACTCTGGTACTAACTCGCTGTTCTTAACCATTGGTCCTGGCGACTTTTTGGTTCACCACGCGATCGCCCTCGGACTTCACACCACTACTTTGATTTTGGTCAAAGGTGCGTTGGATGCCCGTGGTTCTAAACTGATGCCCGATAAAAAGGATTTCGGTTATGCTTTCCCTTGCGACGGCCCTGGTCGGGGCGGCACCTGTGATATTTCTGGTTGGGATTCGTTCTACCTGGCAATGTTCTGGATGCTGAATACCTTAGGTTGGGTAACGTTCTATTGGCATTGGAAACATTTGGGAATTTGGCAGGGTAACGTTGCCCAGTTTAATGAGTCTTCGACTTACATCATGGGCTGGTTGCGCGATTACCTGTGGTTGAATTCTTCGCAGTTAATTAATGGCTACAACCCCATGGGGATGAATAATCTCTCGGTTTGGGCTTGGATGTTCTTGTTCGGCCACTTGGTTTGGGCAACGGGCTTCATGTTCTTGATTAGCTGGCGCGGTTACTGGCAAGAGCTGATTGAGACTGTGGTTTGGGCGCATGAGCGTACTCCACTTGCCAATATGGTTCGCTGGAAAGATAAGCCGGTTGCTCTGTCGATCGTGCAGGCTCGGGTGGTAGGTTTGGCTCACTTTACGGTTGGCTATATCCTGACTTACGCTGCCTTCTTGATTGCTTCGACTGCTGGTAAGTTCGGCTAAGATTTCGATCTTAACCAACTCCTATAAAAAGCCTCGTTTCGGCGGGGCTTTTTGCGTTGCTTATAGATCTGATATACTGTTTAAAATCTTTTGTTAAATTATGAATTTACCAACTGCGGAGCAGTGCATAAAATGCGTTATTCTCTCCCAAAATCTGACTAATACCTTTTTACCTATTTATATAGTCCGTCTTGATGAACGAACGGGTAACATATTTATGCTGGTAGGAGATAGTATAGAGATAGAAATTTACCGTGATGGTCAGTGGAGGTACTTATAATGCAGTCTAACTTTGAAACTATGTCTAAAGTAGAACTAAGAGCCTATGTCATTGCTAATCCTGGCAATCAGGAAGCTTTTTACATGTTTATCGATCGGTTTGCCTCTACGCCTACAGAAGTATTCAGTGGTGGAGCAGAAGAAGTTGAGTTCCAGGTGAAAAAGAAGATTGAAGAGCTTAGTAAAGCTAAGGATTCATAATCACCGTGTAAGCTCGGGTAGTTGGTTTCGCTCACTATGCTATGATAGTAAACATTGATCAAAATTTTGACCGTGAGCGAAGAACCTTTTTACCACCGCCGCAAATCCTCATCTCAGACCGCCGAAGTGGCCAGAATGCAAATTGCCAGTCAAGAAATGTGGGGCGGACCAAAACGAAACTATGTGTGTAGTGAAGAGCCAGTAGTTAATGCCTATGTAGGGGAAATTCCCAGAGAGACAGAAAAGGGCATCGAATTTACCACACCGGTCAAACCAGATTCTTATCATCCAGCTTTGGTAGAATGGTCAATCAGAGAAGGAGAGCGTGAAGGTGTGTGGGTCGAAGACGGGTACGCTAAAATCAAGGTGAGCATCACTTTCTGTAATCAGTTGGATGATTAGGAGACTTTGGTGAGTAATTTAAAGCTAGTAAAATTTGAAGAAGTAACTCCAACTTTGTTGCGAGTAGCTTACTTCGATGGTCATTTAGCGGAATTAATTAGTCACCTGAATCTACCAATTTATGGTGCTTACGATGGCCTAGATGAAATGGTATTTGCTTTTTTGACTTTGCCATCGGGGAGAACTGTAACTTTAGGGGAATATGCTAACTCTCCACGTACTGGGGTGGATTTATATGTGGACTCAAAAATGGATGGTATCCCAGCAGCAATCTATGAAAGTTGTCAGCAGGTAGGAATCTCCAAAAGTCAAGTAGTTTGGTTCAGAGATAAGTTTCAAGCAGAGATAGATAATTTGTTTGCAGAGCGGGGAAGTATTCAGGAGATTGAAAAATCAAATAAAAATCAGGAAGTTGTTTATAATCCGATCACCTGTTTCCAACATTCATTGGAAATCTATGATCGAGCAGAATTTCCTGAATATTGGGCGGTGTTGCAATACAATTTGGGCACAGCTTACTATGACGCTTTTAAAAGTCATAATGGTGATCGAGGTCGGAATTTAAAATGGGCAATTGATTGTTTGTACTATTCTCTAGAAATTTATGCAAGACATAAATCTTTTGAAAAGTGGGATATTAGTAGGCAAACTCTTGAAAAAGTTAAATATCTTCGAGATGAAGACCTCGCAGAAGCTGATTTAACGGAAGCTAATCTCAGAGGAGCAGACCTTACAGGAGCAAATCTAAGTAATAGTGACCTTAGAAGAGCGAATATTATTGAAGTAGATTTCAGTGATTGTAATGTTACGGGAGCTAAGTTTGATAATAAACCGTCAGCGGGTTCTCAATTAAGACTCTCTAACCGTACCTATGGTTTAAAAGCTTCCATCGTTACTTAAATACTAGATTTGTTGATCGCGGCCATAGTTTACAAATTTGCTGACCTTACCAGAGACGAGGTACTCACCATGTTAGGACTTGAACTAAAAGAACCCAGAGCTTTTCGGGAAAGCAAAGCTGAAGGCATTGAGCAAGAGCGAAAGGTGGTGATCGAAGCATTAATAATTGCCCGGTTTGGCACGATCAATGAAGAATTAGCGGAAGTAGTACCAAAGTTAATGGGTTTAGAAAGTGGAGAATATGCTGGATTACTACTTAGGCTGTCTCGATCGAAGCTTTTGGCTCTACCTTAAAACATCGATTCGATTAATATATCAACTAATAAATTATTTTAATGAATAGTATGAGAGTGATCTATGGATGAGATAAGAATTGGTGAAAATAGAAAAGATGGGAATCTTAGAAATGCTAGCTTGGTAATAAAAATCATACAGTTAATTATTCTGTGGTTTCTGATATGGGTTAATCAGGAATATAGAGATATGTTTTTACTATTAGCTATAGTCTATTTAACTGATCTCTCTATTACATTTTACTCATACAGCGAAAGTAATTTGATGTTATCGAATGTAATCCGTATCAAGTCAAGAAATACGGAGAAAATATTATCTTTGATAGATTATATTTACAATAATGGGTATAAAAATAGATTCAATCCTCGTTTATACAAGAGTTTAAACATTGAAATTGATGAGAGGCAGTGGATGGAAACAATTTCAATGCTCGTGAAATCTGGACAGGCCACAGAAAAACTAGAGCTTACTTGCCCTAACTGTCATGATAGGATTGATAGTTACATCAAGTATCAAGATATACCTTTAGATCAAACTATTAGATGTATTCATTGCAATCATGAATTTGAAGTATCAGAAGAACATATTGTTCCAATGTATTCTTTTTCAGAGAGCTTTGATCCAACACAAGATCTTAGTATGCCCGAAAAACATTCCGGCAGCTTAGTCAAGAAGGATTAGGGAGAGCCGAGTGCCAGAAGAATTACCGCAAATTTTAACTCTTTTAGACAAACTAAAACTTTACCCTGATATCGTACTCGATGAAACATTAGCAGTATCCAAAAGCACACTCCAAGATTTGTTAGCTAGAGCTAATAATCCTGGAATAAATGATGATGCTGGTTTGATTTTAGAAGAACTTGCCAAAGTTTTCCTAGAATCCCCCTATCTCAAGCTTAACAAAGAACGTCGGCGATGCGAGAATGGTGAAATAGATTTAGATTTTACTGTTAAAAGATTTGAAGCAACACTTTTTTATGAATTCTCGTATTTGCTAATTGTAGAGTGTAAAAACTGGAGCAAAAAAGCTGGAGCACCCGAAATAAGAGTATTCTGCTCCAAAATGCGCGATGTCCGATCGAATGTTGGCATCCTGTTCTCAAAGAACGGAATTACAAAGGATGCTAGGCGAATTATTCGTGATGCTTGGTTACGAGATGCAATAGTTGTAATTGTCCTTGATTTTGTGGATTTAGATAGAGTGATCAATGGGTCTGATAATCTCTATAAAATTATCAAACACAAATATCTCGCAGCCCGCACCGCGTCAGTAGATTAGATATTAAGAAAGCAGCTTGATTCTGATTTATCATTCATTAATGATTTTGTTATTTCGCTCACCCCCCTGCACCCGAGAAGTCTATAGTATACAAAGACTTCAACAACGACCTTATGAAACAGGACACAATATTCTACCAACTGTTCAAACGCTCTCCCACCCTCCTCTTCGAGCTAATATCCAGCTTCCCGCCCCAAGCCGAAGACCATCGATTTGACTCGATCGAAGTCAAAGAAACCGCATTCCGTGCAGACGGCGTATTCTTACCACCAACCCCTGAAGGAAACGTCTACTTCTGCGAAGTTCAGCAAGCCAGAGATAACCTACTATACGAAAGACTCCTTGCCGAAATCAGCATCTTCGCCTATCGAGAAAGAGACAGCTTCAAGGACTGGAAAGCCGTCGTCATCTATCCTACCCGCGACATCGAACAAGAACGCCTAGAAGTGGTACAAGAATTTTTAGATAGTGGGCGCATCACCCGCATATATCTCGATGAACTAGGAGCGATCGAAGATCTGCCCTGGAGTCTAAGCTTAATGGCCTTGACCATTTTGTCCAGCGATGAAATGCTAGAAAAAGCCAGAGGGATGTTACAGCGATCGGAGACATCCAATGAAGGATCTGCAATACTAGATTTAGTGATCACGGCCATAGTTTACAAATTTGCTGAACTTACCAGAGACGAGGTACTGACCATGTTAGGAATTGAACTTAAAGAACCCAGAGCTTTTCGGGAAGCCAGAGAAGACGGTAAAGCGGAGGCGATTGAGGCTATATTGTTGGCGCGTTTTGGGGCGATCGATGAGGAGTTGGCCAAAGTTGTACCAAAGCTGATGCAGCTCGAAAGTACAGAATATGCTGGACTGTTAATTAATTTATCTCGATCGCCTTTGGCGCAAGCGGAGCTATCGGAGCTTTTAGCTCTACCTTAAGTGGCAATTCTTTATTGAGGTGTGTAGATATCTTCTTCGGCATCATGGAGAAAGGCAAAACTGGGATTGCTAGCAATAGCTTTGCTCCACTGATCGGGAGTGAGATCGTCTGATTCTAGAGATTCTGGAAACAAGATAATGATTTGCACTCGACTGGGCTGGTTGAGGGGCAGTAGCTCATCGAGCTGTAATTCGCCTTGGGCGCTGATGGTACCGGCGCATTCGATCGACCTCATAAAATCACCTAAGTAAACCTTGGCTCTATTTTAATCCAAAAATTTCAAACCCCATTCCATTAATCCATATCTCTAGAGTATTATTAAATTCTAGATACCTTTCTCCACAAGGATCTTAGATTTGACCAGTCTATGTAAATTGGCCTGATTTTATCCATTATTATTCATGCAAAGATTGTACGATCACGCATCTTCGTTGTTAATTATTTTCTTGGCAAAAAGGAGCGGAGTATGGGTTTTACTGTCTACTTGCCTGACAATCCAGTTTTCCCCGAATCGTTAGAAGCGATCGAGACTAGCTGACCGCAATCGAGCCAGGGAGCTTGCCCAATTGCTGTTCGAGCTGAGCCGCAAGGCTAATGAGTTGGGCTTCGGCTCCTAAGTTGCCCACTAGCTGAACGCTGATCGGTAAATTAGTCTGCGGCTCCAAGGCTACTGGCAACACCATCACTGGTTGACCTGTAGCATTAAACAGCGGACAAGGAGCCGTCCAATCACAGATTTTAGTAAACATTTCCTCCGGCGGCAGGTCTGCCCAAGCCCCGATCGCAATCGTCGAATGTAAATAAACTGGGGCAAGCAATACATCAAACTCTTGCCAGCGGGCAACCACTTGGCGAGAAATTGCTTGCAGACTATATAAAGAATTCAAAAAATCAGCCGCACTGCCCGATCGACCAATCAGCCACTGATTAAACCCGCCCAAGGCTGGAGCCGGAACGCCTGCGGCGGCAATCGCCGTCTGCCAAACAGTCATAAAAGGATCGATCGCCGCTTGGATATCCATTTCTGTCTCAGATATTTGATGACCTAGATTGCTCAGTGCATCGGCAGCTAAATCGATCGCCACGCTGTAGGTCATATCGATATTTGTGAAGGGAGGGAAAGATTTACAGACGGCAATTTTAAGCTGACCCGGAGATCGCTGAGCCGCTGCTAAAAAAGAATCTGCCAGAGCCGGAAACAGATAGGGATCTCCCGGCAGTCGCTGGGCCATGGCATCTAGTAACGCCGCTGCATCGGCCACATTTCTGGCGATCGGTCCCCGCGCCGCTAAACCAGTAATTCTGTCCCCGACCGGCGCATCCGAAACCCGTCCTCGGGTGGGCTTAATGCCTACCAAACCACAGCAATGAGCTGGTCCCCGCAGCGAACCACCGCCATCATCACCATGGGCAAAAGGCAACATGCCCGCTGCCACCGCCGCTGCCGCACCACCGCTGCTGCCCCCCGCAGTATGTGCCAAATTCCAAGGATTACGAGTCGGAGCAAAACCCGGAGTTTCACTAAAAGGCAAGGCGGCCAGCTCAGAAATTGCGGTTTTGCCCAAAATATTGCAGCCCGCTTGGCTCAGCAGCACAACCATCGAATCGTCAGTTACCGCCGGTTGCTCTTTGAGTGCCGCTACCCCATAGCTGCAAGGCATCCCGGCCACCGGATTCAAATCTTTAATGCCTATAGGTAAACCAAAGAGCGGCGGGAGCTGAGCTGGATTTTTAGCCAGCAGTGTGGTTTGAGCCTGGGCGGTTTGCCGAGCGCGATCTTTGGCCACATGAAAAAAAGCCCCAACTTGGGGATTTAGTCGATCGATTCTGGCCAAATATAGCTCTAAGAGTTCGATCGGAGAAATTTGCTTTTGACGAATTAATTCGGCTTGCTGGAGGGCAGAAGTCGAAAGCAGATCGGCATCAATCATCACAAATAGGTTTGGGCGGACAGTGCCTACCCTATCATGTGGCGATTCCTATTTAACATAAGAAGGCTTCGGATCTATGGCACCCATGCGATCGAGCGGCCAATAGCGCACCACGGCTTTACCGATCAGGTTCTTTTTGGGTAAAAATCCCCACACCCGGCTATCGGAGCTATCGCCGCGATGATCACCTAGCACCACATAGTGATCGGGTGGTACTACTTTATTAAATTCAGGGCCTTTGTCATCAGCACTCCACAGTCGAGCATCAGGATCTTTGCTGTGCTTTTTGGCGTAGAGCTGAGTCATTTCAGCCACATGTACCGTGCTGGGATAGTTTTCCGGCAAAGGCTGACCGTTAATGGTCACTTGGTCATCGACCACCACCACCTTGTCACCGGGTAGACCAATAATCCGTTTAATGAAAGACTCCGTATGCCCTTGCGCCTTCAGGGCATCAGTGGGTTCAAACACTACAATATCGCCCCGTTGGGGTGAGCTAAAGCGGTAGCTAACCTTATCGACCATTACTCGATCGTCTACTTGTAAGGTTGGCTCCATCGAGCCAGAAGGGATAAACCGGGCATCGGCTACAAATTGGCGAGTGCCCAAAGCTAATACCAAACTCAATCCCAGAGTTTTGAGGGTTTCTACCCAAAAGTTTTCCTGTTTTTTGGGGGGCTTAACTTCTTCGCTAGAGTTTGGTTCGGTGGAGTTTGGTAATGAAGAATCTTGGGTCATAAGAGATCACCGAGAATTTAAGACTGATAGAGTGATTTGGGATGGAATGTTTTCTGGCCGGAAATCAGTGAAAGCCAGAAATCTCGACCTACTTTACATAAGAGGGCTTGGGATCTAGTCCTCCCATGCGGTTCAGTGGCCAAAAGCGCACAGTAGCTTTACCCACAATATTAGCCTTGGGCACAAATCCCCATACTCGGCTATCTAAGCTACTGCTGCGGTGATCACCCAGCACTAAATATTCCCCCTCAGGTACCGTGCGTTCATCATCAGGCCCTTGAGCAGTAGGATTCCATAGAGATACACGCGGATCTTTGGTGTGCTTTTCTTGATAAATTTTGGTCATTTGCTCAATAAACAAGCCGCTGGGGTAGTTTTCAGGTAACGGCTTGCCATTGACAGTCACTTTATCCTTCACGACTTGGATTTTTTCGCCCGGTAGACCAATAACTCTTTTGATAAAAGCTTCGTTATAACCCGAAGATTTGAGAGTGGCAGTGGGGTCAAAAACCACAATGTCGCCCCGTTGGGGGTTGCTGAACCGATAGGTTACTTTATCAATAATCAGCCGATCGTCTACCAATAACGTTGGCTCCATTGAGCCAGAGGGAATATAGCGGGCCTCGGCTACAAACTGACGCATACCTAAGGCCAAAACCACACTGATCCCAATGGTCTTGAGGGTCTCTACCCAAAAGTTTTCAGGTTTTTCCTGAATTGCGCTGGATACTGTATCTTGAGGTTCTGGCTGTTGAGATTCTAGAGACATAAGGTACTCAAATAATGACGATTTGCCTTGCGGCAATACTTTGTGAACGAAAGTACAAGGAGCGAAAGTTAACAAGATGACAGGAACTTGTTTTCAATTATATACAATGAGGTTAACCAGAAAATCTGATAATAGAGGGTGTAAATTGCGCTAGCTGCGCTCGATCGAAGAACCGACTCAATTATGGCAGACAATACCCTGATTATTCGCCAGTCTCTAGTCTGTATGACCGATGGCCAACTGCGCTTAGGAGATGTGCTGGTGCGCGATCGATTAATCGCACAAGTGGCCGATCGAATTGAAATGAACGCCGATACCGAGATTGACGGCAG
This sequence comes from Synechococcales cyanobacterium bin59.metabat.ball.084, assembly GCA_013297675.1. Classification (GTDB taxonomy): domain Bacteria; phylum Cyanobacteriota; class Cyanobacteriia; order Cyanobacteriales; family Chamaesiphonaceae; genus JAAFHZ01. The sequence goes on from JAAFHZ010000002.1 coordinate 80,050, forward strand.
AGGTTTGACTTTGTTGCCGGGAGTAATTGACCCCCAGGTGCATTTCCGCGAACCGGGTCTAGAGCATAAAGAAGATTTATTTACGGCAAGCTGCGCCTGTGCCAAGGGCGGCGTAACTTCTTTCTTAGAAATGCCCAATACTAACCCCCTAACTACCACCCAGTCCGCTCTGGATGACAAATTACAGCGGGCGGCTAGTAAGTGTCTGGTCAATTATGGATTTTTTATTGGTGCTACTGCGGCCAATTTACCTGATTTGAATACTGCTAACCCGGCCTGTGGCATCAAGATTTTTATGGGTTCCCAGCATGGAGATTTATTGGTAGAAAGCCAAGAGTATTTAGAACCAATTTTTGCCAGTGGCGATCGACTCATTGCGGTTCATGCCGAAGATCAGGCCAGAATTAACCAACGAAAGCAAGAGTTTGCTGGCTCCACCGATCCGGCTACTCACTCGATCATTCAAGATGACATTGCCGCCTTAAACGCCACCAAACTCGCAGTCTCTCTCTCCGAGAAGTATCAGCGCCGTCTGCATATACTGCATCTTTCTACGGCGATCGAAGCAGATTATCTGCGCAGCCATAAACCAAGCTGGGTCACAGCCGAAGTTACTCCCCAGCATTTGCTGCTGAACACCGATGCCTATGGTCAAATCGGCACTCTGGCACAAATGAATCCACCTTTACGCAGCGTCAAAGACAACGCCGTACTGTGGCAGGCGTTGCTCGATGGAGTCATCGATTTTATTGCCACCGATCATGCTCCCCACACCCTAGAAGAAAAAGCCAAAGGCTATCCGAATACTCCCTCAGGAATGCCGGGGGTCGAGACAGCTTTGCCCTTAATGTTGACTCAGGCAGCAGCCGGTCGCTGCACTGTCGGTCAAGTAGTAAATTGGATGTCCAGCGCAGTGGCTCAGGCTTACCAAATTCCCAACAAGGGCAAAATAGAAGCTGGGTATGATGCCGATCTAGTCTTGGTAGATCTAGAAAACTATCGCCCGGTACTGCGATCGGAGCTACAGACCAAATGTGGCTGGAGTCCCTTTGAAGATTGGAATCTCACTGGTCATCCAGTCACAACTATTGTGCTCGGCCAAGTGGTGTTCGATCATGGCAAACTTGATCATACCGTGCGTGGTCAGGCGCTCTCTTTTGGTAGATAAAGCTTGCTACTCAACTAAATCAATCCTGGATTTTATTTTAATGTTCCACATCTTCAGATTTGGCGTATTTTTCAGCCTGGTGAGTATTCTGGTTAGCTGCCAAAATGCCCCACCATCTCCACCTGTTACGGGTAAGCCATCACCAGTGATTAGCACTCCTAGTGGTTCCGCTGTGAGCCAAGCTGTTTCCAGCCCCAATATTTCGATTTCACCGGTACCCACGGTGTTTTTCACTCCTTCTAATACTGCTCCTGGTAACATCAATCCGATCACCGGTCAGTCTGGTGCCCCTGTGCCCTCAGCAGTCCCCGGCTCACCTGCCGTCGAACTGCCCGTCGCTAAAGGTCGCTATCAGGTATTGGATGAGCAAAACAAGCCCCAATATGTAGTAGACAGCCATAAAGTTTTAACAGCGGGCAGTCTGCCTGCCGGAAAAATTAACTTTGAACCCAATAAAATGCTGACGGTGCTTACCAACACCCGCGCCTATTTTGCGCAGTCTCAAGATCCGAAGTTATCTCTGGTGGGCATTTTGGGTAATCAAGGGGTGAGCACCATAGACACAATAAAAACTCTAGATTTTGCGATTGCCACTCTTCAAGAAGACCTGCAAGCCAAACGCCCCAGCCGTCTGCAAGATCCTACTTTTATCCGCCAAAACTTCCGCACCATTCAATGGAATGCGGCTGATCCGCAGCAACCCTCTCAATCCAAAATTCGCATTACTAAATACGCCGTCTTTACCCATCCCGGCTCTCGCACTAAAACCGCTAAGTTTGACACCGCTATTTATAGCCTCAAAGACCCTCGCGCCAAAGCGGCCAAATATACCAAGCAAGAAGTATTGGCAGGCATTTATGAAAAGGCTGGTAAGGATGCCTACGCAGACAAAGTAGAGCCGATCGCCTATTTAACTCGCGATGGCTTGGAGGAAGCTCTGATGGAGGGCACTATTTTGATTAAGTTTAACGACGGTACCCAAGGCTTTTTTAACGTCGATCGCAGTAACGAAATTACCTATGTCAAAGGCTTAGATCGTAAAGAACAAAAGCGTTATTGGTACTTTAAACTCGTAGATAAAATTAAAGGCTATGGTCAGGCCATAGAGAACAAAATTTCGATCGAACCTGGTGTCACCTTTGCTGGTGATGTGCTAAATATTGGCCTAGGTAAACTGGTGGTGATCAGCAGTGCCGATGGCATGAGGATGGGGCTGATCGCTGACACGGGCGGCGCTTTCCTCCCAAACCTGCACCAGCTAGATTTTTTGGCTGGCACCTTCGATGGCAAACCAGCTTTTGATAAGGCCGCACGTAGCCTACCAGAATATGCCACTGCTTATTTTTTGGTAAAGAAATAAGCAATGAAACAAGAAACCCCGATTTGCGCTCCGCTCCCCCTTCTCCCCACTTGGGAGAAGGGGCTAGGGGATGAGGGTATTTCCACGAAACCCCTCACCTCCACTGATTCAAAGACCTCCCCAGATCCCTATGCTTGGATCGATCGATCCCTCAACACCATCCACAAAGCCCAATGGCACCGCAGCCCCGCCCTGATCGAAGCCAGCCAAGACAACTACATTACGGTCGCCGGTAAACAACTCCTCAACTTTGCTAGCAATGACTACTTAGGCTTAGCTATAGATCCTTGCTTGAAAGCAGCAGCGATCGCCGCAATTCAAACCTATGGCACCGGCAGCACAGGCTCTCGGTTAGTTACAGGACAACGACCACTACATCAAGAACTAGAGAAGTCGATCGCTACCTTCAAAAAATCGGCAGATGCCCTAGTATTCAGCTCCGGCTATGCCGCAAACTTGGGGACGATTGCGGCTTTAGTTGGGGAAAGAGATTTGATAATTGCCGATCAATATAATCATTCCAGCCTCAAAAACGGTGCAATTCTCAGTCAGGCCAAAGTATTGGAGTATCATCACTGCGATTTAGGGCATCTGCAAGAATTGTTGGCAACCCATCGCACTCAATCCCGCCGCTGTTTACTGGTGACAGACACAGTATTTAGTATGGATGGCGATCTTTGTCCGCTGCCTGGAATCATGGAGTTAGCGACGGAGTTTGACTGCATGGTGTTGGTGGATGAAGCCCATGCTACCGGAGTATTAGGGTCAACAGGAGCGGGCGCGATCGAGCATTTTGACTTAGACCCAGATCACCTAGTTTGCATTGGTACACTTAGTAAGGCTTTGGGCAGTCTCGGCGGCTATGTCAGTGGCAGTGCTAAGTTGATAGATTTTCTGCGGAATCGCTGCCCTAGCTGGATTTACACTACAGCTTTATCTCCCGCCGATACAGCGGCGGCGCTGAGGGCGATCGAACTAATCACTACTCAACCAGCCATCCGCCAGCAGCTCTGGCAAAACATTGAATATTTCAGAGCATTATTATTCTCTGTCAATATTAAAATGCTCCCTTCCGATTCTGCGATTATTTGTTGGGAGTTACCGAGTGCCGAAACAGCATTAAAAATATCTGAACTGCTGCGTGACCAAGGAATCTTTGCCCCAGCAATTCGGCCTCCTACTGTCCCCACCAGCCGCATTCGGCTTACGATTACTGCTAGTCATCGATCGATCGATATCGAGAAACTAGCTACAACTCTAGAATCATCAATTTTCTATTTATCACGCTCAAGCCAAGGCAATAAATCTCCTGTCTGACTAAAACTTCTAACTTTTCTAGAGGTAAAGCTTTGATGCGTTCTTGGAGGTCGATCGAAATATTACCCACTTGCCGACCTAACTGGCACAGGACAGATTTATACCCCTGTTCCTGGCGAAGTACGACGTTGAGCAAACCAATCTTTGAGCTGCTGCTGACATCGATCGGTCTCCACCCCAGCCACCACGGATAAAAAATGATTGCTAGCCTTCCCGTCAGGGATATTTAACACCGTTCGCACCGCTCCAGCCTTAGCATCATCTGCTCCATAGACCAATAGACCTAGCCGAGCAGCGATGATTGCTCCGGCACACATCGGACAAGGTTCTAAAGTTACATATAAGGTGCAGTCGTTCAAATGCCAGTTACCTAAATGTTGCCCCGCCTGCCGCAGAGCAATAATTTCAGCATGAGCTGTAGGGTCAGCGTCCCGCTCTCGCCGATTTTCACCCCGCCCAATGATCTTTCCCTGGCCGTCTACGATGATCGCCCCTACGGGGACTTCTTGGGCATTACCGGCAGCGGTGGCTAGCTCGATCGACTGTGCCATAAACTCTTGCTGCACTGCCAATGGAAACTTGGTCAACCATTTTTCTAGGGCTTCTCTACTTTTCTGGCTCATAATAGAATTAGTCTACTACTTTTGTTTGATATTTTCTCTGAGTTAGAGTACAACTCCGGCGAAAGTATTTTATCAATCTTTTGACAGTCGCCATTTTAGCTATTGTTGATCAAATAATAAAAAATTGGCCAGATATACCGAGAATCATCGTTTCTGTCGATCAGGTGTGAGCGGAGCGATCGATCCTGGGTACTTTGAGATCAACAATGAATTTGGGAATTTTGTCCATGCCTACCCCACCACCTTTACCTTCGGCTCACAACAACACCGCCGCCTTTCTAGAAACCTTAGACACCATGGAGGTGCCTTCTTTCAAAGGTGGCCGAGACGATGGTGGTGGTATCACCGTCAGTTTGTCCCAAGGTCAGCCCACCCTGGAATCACTAATTATGGAAGCCTTCCAAAAAGGTTTTTCCGATGTGCATGTGGGAGTGGGCGAAATTCCTCGCTTTCGGAATCGCGGCGAAATCGAAACTACCGAATTGCCTGAAACCGACATGATGACTTTTCAGTACTGGCTGAATGAAGTACTAACTCCGGAAGAAATCGCCAAGTTTGATCAAACGCTTGACTTTGATGGTGCTAAACAATACGACTTTGCTCGGGTGCGGATCAACGTATTTGATACTCTCCATGGTCCTTCAATGGTAATGCGGTTAATTCCGATGAACATTATGACCATTGAGCAACTGCGCTTACCACCCATTTTTCAAACAGTTTGCCATCAGCATAAGGGTCTAATTTTGGTGACTGGCCCTACTGGTTCGGGTAAATCTACCACTATGGCTGCCATGGTAGACTATATGAACCAAGAAATGCCTCGCCACATTATTACGATCGAAGACCCGATCGAATTTATCCACAAAAGCCAACGAGCCTTAATTAAACACCGAGAAGTTGGGACTAATACTCTAAAGTTTGACACCGCGCTAAAAGCTGCTCTGCGGGAAGACCCCGACGTAATTTTGATCGGAGAAATGCGCGATCGAGAAACTGTGAACACTGCACTCAAAGCAGCTCAAACCGGTCACTTGGTAATGGGTACTCTGCACACCAACAGTGCGGTGAAAACGATCGAACGTATTTTGGGTCTATACGATGCCGAAGAACAAATCGCCATGCGAGTGGCTTTGGCCGAATCTTTGGTGGGCATTATCGCTCAAGGTTTATGTCGTACTAGCGATGGTAAACGTGCAGCCTACCACGATATTTTGATCAACACCGAAACTGTTAAAGACTACATTCGCGATGGTAAATACGACGAAATCAGTGAGCTGATGATTGACGGTGAGTTTGACGGTATGATCACTATGAATAAATCACTCTATAACTTATATCAAGATGGCCGGATTTCAGAAGAAGTAGCGATGGAGCTATCACCCACCCCAAACGAAATGGCCATGATGCTTCGTGGTCGGATTTAAAAGTAAGTTTTTGCAATCATACATTTTATTTTTTAGCCGCCCCTCAAGGGCGGTTTTTGCAATCCAAATTCAGAAAGCATCAAACTCTTTGATACTGCATTCCAGGCAACTGCATCACCAGGTTTTCCAATTCTAGTTCTAACAATCCGCTGGATACATCAGAGCTAGGAATCGCAGTCTGAGTAACGATCGCATCAAAAGAAATTGGCGATCGATCTACCACTGCTAATATCTTGGCTAAATGCGGAGCCAACAACGGTGGCGCGACTGGCTGGGGTAAAAATAGTGGCAGCATGGTTTGCTGCGCTGGGGCAGGCGGCATTTCCACTGGTCGCAAAGCCTGTAAATTAGTCAGCAGTTGCTCTGTGCTCAAAATTAACTGAGCACCTCGATCGATCAAACCCAAACAGCCGATCGACTGAGGATTATCTAAGCCACCGGGTAAAACATATACATCTCGACAAAATTCATTGGCCAGATGCGCCGTAATTAACGCCCCGGATTTTTGGGGAGCCTCCATCACCAATACCGCTCGACTCAAACCAGCAATAATCCGATTCCGAGCCGGGAAATGTCCTCGATCGGGGCGAGTACCCGCTGGATATTCACTTACCATTAAGCCTTCTTCCCAAATTCTCTCGGCCAATGCCTGGTTCCGCGCTGGGTAAACCACATCTAAACCGGTACCAACTACGGCCACGGTGCGTCCACCCACAGCCAAACATCCATGGTGCGCTTCAGTATCTACGCCCTCAGCCAAGCCAGAGATAATGCTGTAGCCCTGTTCGGCCAAAGCCAAGCTAATTTTTTGAGTCCATTTTCTGCCGTAGCTGGTGATATCCCGAGTGCCCACAATGCCAATGGTTAATTGATGCCCCAGGTTCTCAGCTTTATCTACCAGCCCGCGATAATACAAAACTGGCGGAGCTGTAGCGGTTTCTAACAATAGCTGAGGATAAGCGGGGTCTGCCGGTGTCCAGAAATGGGGATTTTGCTCTAAGTGTTGCTCAATAAATTCTTCGGGTTCGATCGATTTTCGGGCATCGCAAATTTTCTCTATGCCAATATTCCCCAGACCTTCGACTTCTAACAGTTCCTCTGGAGTGGCATACCAAGCACTCGCCAAGTCGCCAAAGTGTTCGTGCAGGCGATGGATGGTAATTGCTCCCACTCCATAAATTTGTGCCCAGGCTAGCCAGTAAGGCCGATCGATTTGCAGGTAAGTACTCAAGAGTTTGCAGGGATGGATGATTTCACCACAATTTTCGCTAACCAAACCATCCTGGTCATCCGACAAAATGCTCGATTTTGTCTATTGATCAGCACTGTCATTTGTTTTCCAGCACGATCAGAGTTCTAGGAGTTTTGAGGCTACAAGAGAAAATCCCCCCACAGCTTGGTGATATTGTGTAAATTTGTATAAAGGCATTTTAATATTCCTCAACTTTTATCCAAACCACAGATAACCATCATGGCTGCTCGCATCCTTTATTGCCGACTTCCCTGCAACCCCATCTTCCCGATCGGGGTCGTATACCTGGCTGACCACGTCAATAAACTGTTCCCCGGCACCGAGCAGCGCATCTTCGACTTTGGCACCTTCCCCCCCTTAGATTATGGCAAAGCCCTAGATGCAGTCATCGATGAGTTTCAACCCACCGTTTTGGTTTTCTCCTGGCGCGATATTCAGATCTATGCTCCCGTAGGCAATCGCGGCGGCAACCCGGTGCAGAATGCTTTTGAACTGTATTATGACCCCAACCCCTTCGTGAAAATGCGCGGGGCGTTGGGTGGCTTACAGGTGCTGAAGACTTATTATGCTGAGCTGTGGAATAACACTGGTTTGGTGAAACGCGGCCACAAACGGGCGCAGAAGTATAACTCTAATGTCCAGACCGTCGTTGGTGGTGGTGCGGTCAGCGTGTTTTATGAGCAGTTGGCAACCAGCTTGCCCAAGGGAATAATTGTCTCGGTGGGCGAAGGCGAGGCGCTGATGGAAAAAATTCTGCGCGGCCAAGATTTGGCTAAAGAGCGCTGTTATATTGTGGGAGAAACTCAGCCTCGGGAAAGACTAGTTCACGAGCAGCCTGAGCCAATTTTTAAGACAGCCTGCAACTATAGTTATATTCAGACTATTTGGCCAGAGTTTGCTTATTATTTGCAAGATAGTGACTTTTATATTGGAGTGCAAACCAAGCGGGGCTGTCCCCATAATTGCTGTTACTGTGTTTACACGGTAATCGAAGGTAAGCAGGTGCGGGTGAACCCAGCGGCAGAAGTAGTGGCGGAGATGCGCCAGCTCTATAATATGGGGGTAAGAAACTTTTGGTTTACCGATGCTCAGTTTATTCCGGCACGTAAATATATCGATGACGCGATCGAACTCTTAGAAGCGATTAAAGCCTCGGGCATGAACGATATCCATTGGGCGGCCTATATTCGCGCTGATAACCTGACTCCAGAACTCTGCAAGCTGATGGTGGAGACGGGGATGAACTATTTTGAGATTGGTATTACTAGCGGTTCTCAAGAGTTAGTGCGGAAGATGCGGATGGGTTATAACCTGCGCACGGTGCTGGAAAACTGTCGTGATTTGAAGGCGGCTGGGTTTAATGATTTGGTTTCGGTAAATTACTCTTTCAATGTGATTGATGAGCGTGAAGAAACTATTCAACAGACGATCGCTTACCATCGGGAGTTAGAGAATATTTTTGGTGCCGATAAGGTGGAGCCAGCGATTTTCTTTATTGGTTTGCAGCCCCATACTCACTTGGAGCAATATGCTTTTGATAACAATATTGTTAAAAAGGGCTATAACCCGATGAGCTTGATGCCTTGGACGGCTCGGAAGGTGCTGTGGAATCCGGAGCCTTGGGGTTCGTTTTTTGGGAAGACTTGGCTGCAAGCGATGCGCCAAAATCCTAATGAGTTTGGCCGAGAGGTGATGAATATTTTGGAAAAAGATATTGGCCGATCGACTTTGGAAGCCTCGCTCACAGCGCCGGTCAAGGAGTTAACTAAGGTTTAACTGAATTTCAACGTGTTGTCGTAGAACTCATTGACTTGCTTTGTACCACTGAGTCATTGTCAATGCAGTTCTTGTAACATAATGTTAAAAGTTATACCGATCGACAGAACAACATATAATTCTGTCACGGACACTCAGCTTGAAAATTTGTAACTTTTCTGCATATTTTTGAATATTGGCAAACATTATGAGATTGTCGTTTATCAACGTTCACAGATCAATAACTTCTTTCCCACAAACAGAACTACCTGATTTTGTGGTTCTCACAGGGGTGAACGGCGCAGGGAAAAGTCACCTGCTAGAGGCAATTGAAAATGGCTCAATGCAAATTGACGATATAGTAGCAAATAATCAGACACGTCCTATTCGTCGATTCGATTGGACAAACCTCATTCCACAAGATACAGGTGCTTTCACACCTTATCAAATCACTCAAGAAAGACATGGATTTTGGAATGAATTTTCTCAGTACATAAAAGAATATCGACCTCAAATTTCTCAAGCTCTTCAGCAATTGAATCGATTTGATTTAGACAAACTTGAGATAAGTGAGATCATAAGCCTCACACCAGAAAGAATAATTTTGAAAGGTAGTACTCCAGAGCAAGCAAATCAAATTGTCCAAGAAATTCAGATTGCCACCTCTATCGCAAGTCAAAATATAGCTGCTAGATTTACGCAAAATGACCCTTATAATAGACCACGGTTACTTAGCCTCTTTCAAAAGAATACTAATAAGCCATTTATTGCTTTTGAGGAAAATGATTTTTATGATTACTTTCCTAGCAGTTGGCAACCTATTGATATGTTCCAGCAATCATTTGGTCGTCTCTTTGCTGATTATCAAAGCAACTGGCTCAAAAATCGTAATAGATATATTGCGAATTTCGATGGTGAAGATGTCACTTTTTTAACTGATGAGGAGTTCATAAATAAATACGGTGAACCACCTTGGGATTTTGTAAATAGTGTTCTTGAAGCAGCAAATCTCGATTTCAGGATTAACCATCCACTGAAATATGATGATCGACCTTATGAGCTAATTCTCACTGACAAAACAAGGAACTCGCAAGTGAAGTTTAATGATCTTTCTTCAGGCGAAAGAATATTAATGTCTTTTGCATTGTGTCTCTACTATGCAGGAGATAGTCGTCAAATTGTAGATTATCCAAAGATTCTATTGTTCGATGAAATTGATGCACCTTTACACCCTTCAATGACTCGATCTCTTTTAAGTACAATTCAAGATGTTTTGGTCAATCGCCACGGTATTAAGGTAATTCTAACTACACATTCACCTTCGACAGTAGCTCTTGCACCAGAAGAATCTCTATACGCGATGTATAAGACTAATCAAAGAAGGATGCGAAAGAGTACGAAGGATAAAGCCTTATCTATCCTGACGACTGGAGTTCCAACCTTAAGTATAGATTACGAGAATCGTCGTCAGGTATTTGTTGAGAGCCGTTATGATGTTCATTTTTATGAAAAATTGTATGAAAAGCTAAGAGAGCATTTGATTCCTGAAGTATCACTTAACTTCATTGCATCTGGAGTTGGAGGAAATGGTAATTGTGATCAAGTAAAAGAAGTTGTTCATCAATTAGAAAAGGGAGGTAGTCGCACAGTTTATGGAATCATCGACTGGGATTTAACTAATTCTGGTAGTGAGCGCATAAAAATCCTTGGAAAGGAAAACCGTTACAGCATCGAAAATTATATTCTTGATCCAGTTCTTATAGCAGCTTTACTTTTGAGAGAAAAGTGGATAGAACGTAGTGACATTGGGCTTAGTCAGAATGAAACTTACATTGATTTTGCTACCTTCGATAGCAATCGGATTCAAGAGATCGCTAATTTTGTAGTAAATAGGGTAGAAGTTCATATATTGAAGGCATTGCATCAATTTTCTATGATGCTGGACAGAATTACTCGTAGAATCGACAAGGGTTTTGCCTACCTGCATTTTATGCCGCTTTATATGGAATTGGTATTAGAGGATGAAAGATTGCCCTGCCAATACCTCAGCGGACAAATCATCAACCTGCCCAAGTGGTTTCTTTATACACAAGGGCATGATTTAGAGGCGATTCTGAAAAATGTCTTTCATAGGCTGAGGGAGTTTCAAAAAGAACCTGACTTAAAACTGGAGATCATCGCGAAGGTAATTGATGATGTCCCGTCTCTTATTCCGAATGATTTTGTACATCTGTTTAAAGAAATTCAAAACATTGAATAAATTCAAAGCCACGCTCATCCTACACTTTAGTACTATGATTTACTAATATCGGCAGAACAACGCTGTTGCAACGGACTGCCAAGAATTACTGAAGTGGGTACAAAGTTTTTGTGGCCGCTGAACAGCAACGTTAGGCATCTCAGATCTCGATTCTTAATTCACATAAATAGCTGTGGGTTGAGCAATCTATTCTAAATCTCATGATAAACTCTTGTAAGCTCATTTGTTCTTTTATCACGATGGCTAACCTACCTCATCCAGTTCAATATCAGGGCAGTAAGCGAAACCTTGCAGCACATATTCTTAGGTTTCTGCCTAATCGAGTGGAGAGGTTGATAGAACCTTTTGCTGGAACCGCGTCAATTAGCATCGCTGCTGCTGCCGAACAACGTACTCAAAAATTTTGGTTAAACGATTTGAATAATCCGCTTATCGAATTATTTAAGCTCATTATAGAGAATCCAGGTGATATGGCAGATGCTTATGCAGATATATGGAGCGAACAACATTCTGATTCGATCGGTCATTATTTTGAAATCAGAAAAAAGTTTAATAAAACAAACGATCCAAAGCTATTTCTATATTTGCTAGCACGATGTGTAAAAGGAGCTGTTCGTTATAATTCTGGAGGCTTATTTAATCAAAGTCCCGATAAAAGAAGAAAAGGAACAAAACCCGCAACCATGAGAAAAAATATAGAAGGAGTGTCCAGCCTTCTGAAAGGCAAATGCCAATTTACATCTTTGGATTACAAGCAATTACTAAACCAAGTCCAAAATCGTGATTTTGTTTATATGGATCCCCCTTATCAAGGAGTGTGTGGGTGTAGAGATTCAAGATATTTCTCTGGAATTGATTTTGAAGAATTCGTTTTAGCCCTTGAACACCTAAATGAAAGAGGAATAGCATTTGCAGTTAGTTATGATGGCAGGCTGGGTAATAAAACTTTTGGCAGGGTATTACCCGAAAGCTTAGGACTCAAGAGAATTGAAATCGAAGTTGGACGATCTTCGCAATCAACACTACTAGGTAGAAAAGAGATAACTACAGAGTCTTTGTACTTGTCACCAGATTTAATAAGCCGACAATTTGCAGACCTGACAAGCTATACTAGCAACGCGCCAAAGCAATTGACTCTCCTGGAAAAGCATGGAAACTTCTCAACAGCTACCCGATGATTTTGTGCAACTTTGTCAGTCGGTGACAGCAAAAAGACCAAAAGCCGTTATCGATCATATTTTACAATATGGTTTTATCACAACTGAAGACTTGAAAGAAACCTATGGCTATAACCATCCCCCAAGAGCTGCTAGAGATGTTCGGGAGAATGGCATTCCGCTAGAAACCTTTCGAGTAATAGGAAGCGATGGAAGAAAGATAGCTGCTTATAGATTTGGAGATGTCAGCAAAGCTAGGTTTTCTAGATTCTCTGGTAGAACAGGTCTATCGAAACAGATTAAAGATGAATTGATTAAGCAATACGGTTGTAAATGCTTTGTTTATCTAGAAGAAGTTAGCGAACGCGAATTGCAAATCGATCATCGTGTCCCGTTTGAAGTTGATGGCGAACCAGATTTAGAGCCAGAAAACTTTATGTTGCTCTGCGGTTCTGCTAATAGAGCAAAATCTTGGTCATGTGAGCATTGCGATAATTGGATTGGTGTTAAAGATAAGTCTATTTGCTTATCATGCTACTGGGCACATCCAGAAAATTATGCTCATATTGCGATGCGTCAAGTTAGAAGAGTAGATCTTTTCTGGGAAGGAGATGATGTGGAAATCTATGAAAAACTAAAGCTAAAAGCGATTAATCTAGAGAAAGAAATCCCTGAGTTTGTTAAAGAAATTATTGAACGAGAGATAAGGAGCGATGGCAATGGCTAACAATGCGTTGGAGCGGACGGACTCAACACTTTGGCAACAACTCAAGAATCCCTTCTACTGCTCAACTATGTCGTCAGAGGTTCCTATCATGCCACGTTAACTGGTCTTGTCTCGGAGGAGATTAGTCTACTATTGACCCCCACTATTCCGAATCCATCTAAACTACAGGAGTAGTGATATGAGTTTACCCAGAGTGTTCGTTGATTTCCATAATGCTGATGAGCAAGGTCGTTTGCGTTTGAACTGCATTGGTAGTATCGAGGACTTGGCACATCAACGAGATGGGTTAAGAAATGGTCAGTCACTGACACTGTATAGCGAAGATTTAGAGGTTGATGGGATTGTTGAGTTTTCGGAAGAGGAGAAAATTTGGGTTACAGTGATTGATTGGGATCAGATTAGAGAAGTCGAAGAATTAGCGCTTCAATGTTCCACCTAAATCACGTTGCATAACAAGTCCATTACAGCGTGCGTTGACGTACCTGTGTTCTAATTGATGCAGTCAGGCTCATGCAGATCGGGGAACAGTAAGCTGTTGTTTGATTTCTGCGATCTCTTCGCGCAATGATTTATTTTCTTGGGTAATCTGCTGAAGCCGCTGAACTCCTGTGGTGAGTTGCTCGATCGCCATATCAACCTGATCTTGCAGCACAATTAAATTCGGCAGAGGCACCTGAGTCGCTTCGAACATGGACGTTTCTGCTACATCTTTTTGAGCGTACCAAGCCTCAAGTTGTTCTTTCTCCTGTGCGGTTAGCGGTTCACCGATCGTCTCCCGATCGTGCAGTTGCATTCCAAGTTCATCACTAACCATAGAGATTTATCCCCTTAAAATTGATTCCATCTTAACCCAATCCCTTACCACCCAGTTGATGTGAAGCAAGAGATTGTCACCAACACAGTCTAACAAACCCGTTAATAATATCAGAGCGCCTTTAGTGCCGGGTAAACAGGAACGTTACCTACTCTGTTTACTAATGAGGTCAGCAGGCTTCAATATTATTGCCACAATGTATAGAGTAAAGTTCATGCCATACCACGCTATACTTTGCTAGTTCAAGTAAAAAAATGTAAGATCTGTCGTGACCAATGAGAGCCTTTACCTCAAGAAATTTCTAGATCCTATCAAGGTATGCAGACGATACAAGCCCAAATTCGGTCTAGGTAATAGAGAAGAAGGGCTAGATCTGGAGCGCTTCCTGTCAATGTATGGAGCAGACCCATTTTATTCATGGATTGGTCTTGACTCAGACTTGATGTATGCAGCTCACAAGGCTGCTGGGGGAATGACTTCGGTTTACCGACAAATTGGCAAAGGCTGTGAAAACCTATTCAGGCAAATAATAATTGACCAGACACAGTACGAAGATCCAAAATACGCTCTGTGGTCTTACACTACAAAGACCAAAAACGACAAGAATAAAACTTTGTCATTGGATGCACGGCTGGAACTGAGTGAAATTCGGAATATTGAGGTTAGAGCAAAAGTTACTCAGTGGATGGTAGACTATAGCATTTCTCTCAGTGTCCCTACACCCTCAAACGGAGCTGTCTTTGAAGTCCGGCAAGGATATAAAAGTAAAGATAGCAAGAGGCAGAATGCTGACATAGATAATATTGCTGTTGCTTGGGCAAACGGGTACCTGCCAGTCTTTGCAATTTTTTCCTCTCAAATTGATGCCGATTTAGTGCTGCGCTACCGAAATAGTCGTGGAGGAATAATCATCGGCACAACATCAGATAATAGTCAAACTTCGCTATTTGCTTTTTCCAAGGAAGTTTTGGGATATGACTTGGCGGACTTCTTCCATCAGAATTCTGAGGTAATCAAAAGCGAAGTTTACAGCACCTTAGAAATTTTACTCAGGGCGGAGTGATGAGATCTACCGTTCAACAACGATCAGACTATACCTTCAAGGCTAATCGTAGTCTTGGACGACACGGATGGCTAAGACTTACGCCTGCATATGGAGTAAAACTTGTTGAAAACCTGTTGTCTTCGTCTGATACAGAAGCGATTATTCTCGATCCCTTTTCTGGTACAGCTACAACAGGGCTTGTTGCTGCTGAACGCGGGAATCAAGCATATTCAT
Organism: Synechococcales cyanobacterium bin59.metabat.ball.084; assembly: GCA_013297675.1. Lineage (GTDB taxonomy): Bacteria > Cyanobacteriota > Cyanobacteriia > Cyanobacteriales > Chamaesiphonaceae > JAAFHZ01. Next base: position 95,186 of record JAAFHZ010000002.1, read on the forward strand.
TTGATATTAACCCATTTCTAATTTGGCTGGGAAATGCTAAATATCGAAATTATACTGAAGACTGTCTGCTAGATATTCGTGAAAAAGTGTGTCAGGCTTTGCAGGAGTACAAAAGTCAGGTAGATCAAGACAACTGGGTACCACCAATATTCAACATTGAGCGATGGTGGCCGAGCTATACGCTAAAAGTTCTTGCATCCTTGCGAGCTACTCTAGTTAAAAAGTTCGGAGAACCTGAAGAGAATAATGGATATAGTATTGTTTGGATCACTTTCTGTCGGTTAGCAATTGAAACTTCATCAGCAGCTTTCAATCATATTTCTATGTCATTTAGTGAAACGATAATTCATTATGAGATTGAGTATATTGAAAAACTTTTTTTAGACATCCTTGATTTTATACTGAAAACTGCCGAAAAAAGCATTGTTGGCCGTGCTAAAGTATTGGAAGTAGATTCTCGAAATATAATCAGTTCGGACAGTGTTAAGATAAATAAAGTGATAACTTCGCCGCCATATCCAAATCGAATTAGTTATATTCGTGAACTTCGTCCATATATGTATTGGACAAAATTCATAAATGAAGCCAAAGAGGCAGGTGAACTGGATTGGTTGGCTGTTGGTGGAACTTGGGGAATTGCAACAAGTCGGCTCAATTCTTGGACAATACAAGAAAAAGATTTACCAGAAAATGTTTTCTCAACTGTAAAAAATATAAGAATTTCTGACGGAAAAAATTCAAATCTTTTATCGATTTACGTCTTGAAATACTTTCATGATATGCACTTGCATTTGGGTTCAATTAGATCCATTTTAGAAGATGGGGCTGAACTTCATTACATTGTTGGTAATTCAACTTTTTTCGGCAATATGGTTGACACAGCATCCTTACTTTCTGATTCCATGAGAATTCTTGGCTACTCAAAAATTCATTCTGAAATCGTCAGAAAACGGAATTGTAACAAGGCTTTGTATGAATACTGTGTTTCTGCAAGCTGGTATGGGTGAGTCAGGTTCAATACTATCTAAGACGACAGTTACCTTTGTCCGTTAGATAGTGGTTTCAAATTTATCAATGGTGATTCAGAAAATGATCAAGTCAGTTATTTTCGATTTAGATGGCACCTTGCTCGATCGCGATGCATCCGTTGAGCAATTTGTTTCAGTGCAGCATGATCGGCTGAATGAGCATTTAAAGCACATTCCCAAAAGTGCATACATGGCAAAATTTATCGAGCTAGATTGCCATGGTCATGTTTGGAAAGACCAGGTTTATCAAACTCTGGTAACAGAATTTTCTATTGAGACAATTAGCTGGCAACTGTTACTTGCAGATTATGAAATACAATTTCAGTGCCACTGCATTCCATTTCCATTCCTCACCGAAATGTTAGACGAATTGAAACAGCAGGGCTATTTACTGGGCATCATTACCAATGGTCGAGGCCAATTTCAAGCTCGTGCCATTGATGGATTGGGGATTCGAGACTACTTTGATGCTATCCTCATTTCTGAAATCGAACAAGTCCGGAAACCGCAAGTAGAGATTTTTCAGCGGGCAATCGATCGATTGGGCGTATTAGCATCAGAGAGCATTTTTGTTGGCGATCACCCCGAAGCCGATATTGCTGGAGCAAAAAGTGCCATGATGAAAACCATTTGGAAGCGTAATTCATTGTGGGCAGCAGCAACAGAAGCCGATGCGATCATCGATGAACTGAATGAAATTCCTGCGATTCTGGGGCAGTTCAATAGCTATTGACGGCCAGCTATCCGAAAGTTTGGTTTTTCGGATCTCTCGTGAAAGATTGCCAGAATTAGAGTGTTATTCCTAGTCTTTGTAAGATGAACACCACCATATATGGTGGTGTTCATGGGAATTTTGGAAAAGCCGAAAGCTTTTAACAAGAATCGTCAAAAGTAAGAAATTCACAACACCTTTGAAGATTTTTGGGTGCTGAATTTACTTCACTTCAGCAGCGGGAAAAGTGGTGACTTTACCTTTTTTAACTGCAACAACTACGTCGAAGTCAGCACAGTAAGCAAAAGTAATATTATTGGCTTTGTTATATAAAGTAACAATCATGCCTGCTCCACCAGGTTGAACACCCAATGGGGCTAGATCACCAAAGAAAAACCGCCTTAGTTGATCTCCGTTACCAAATACACCTTTGTTTTTAGTAACTAAGTCAATTTTTTGTTGGGAGGTTAATCCAGTAGCATCTTTGCCTTCAGCAGCATGAGCGGGAGTGATTGATGGAATAGTACTTAATGAACCAAAAGTAACCATAGCAGCAATCATTATCGCAGAACGAAATTTCATCTTGGATCTCTCTAAAATTTATGCACAGTGGAAAAATGTTAGCAACTCTGAGTCGCTTGATTTATTTACAACCTCAGTATCAGATCGGATTTAAAGACCGGCAAAAAACTCCCAGTCACTGACCAGGAGACCGTTCAGAGCTAAGGTGAATGCTATAATAGTTGAATAGTATACATCTTAGTGCAATGAACTGTATATTTATATGGTCAACGGGATCAACTAGAATCGGGGACAAAACTTTAATCTCTGGAGTGGCATTTCATCAGTGAGCAGAGCTAGAAATATCTTGGATCACCTTGCTTTTGCGGTTAAATCCTTTCTTCTCCGTCATCACTTAGCTTTTATCATAGTAGCGAGCAATATGGGTTATTGGTATCAGGGACAGTGGCATAATTTTCTAAATTTACAAATCGCTTACGATGATCCGGGTTTACTCTACGGTGCCACAGTCTTTACCACCTGCCGAGTTTATGAAAAATCCCTACATCATCCCCTTACCTTATGGTCAGCACATCAAGCAAGATTCACGAATAGCTTGATATCTCTGGGCTGGACTTTGCCGACTTGGGAGCAAGTGGAGCAAGGAATTTATCAAGTAATCCAGCATTTCCCCGATCGACCAATTATCCGCGTCACCATTTTTCCCGATGGGCGAGAGCTAATCTTTGGCCGAGAGCTGCCAGCCGATCTAGCCCAGAGACAACAGCAGGGGATTGTGGCCAAAGTGGTGCAGGGCTTTGATCGATCGATCCCCACCCATAAGACCGGTAACTACCTGGCTCCCTGGCTAGCCAAACAGCAGGTTTCCCCTGCCGCCGAAGCAATTTTGGCCGATAGAACAAGTCGCTGGTTAGAAACCAGCACCGGCAATTTATGGGGATGGGACGGAGAAAAATTTTACAGTCCAGCAATTGACAGCTTGGCGGGAATTGCCCGTGCTTATTTAGTGCAATGGCTGCAATCTCAGGGCAGAATAGTAGATGAGCAACCTTGGGATTTAGACGTGATCGATCGCTTGGTGGGTCTGGCCTACAGCAACTCTGTGGTACAGCTTGTGCCCATTCATACCGTGATTTTGGCCACTGGTACTAGGCACTATCCCCAACCTAATTTTTCCGCACTCACTCCAGCTTTTTTGGGCGATTTTACGGAAAACCGTAAAAAAACTTAGGCAGAAGGTAGCGCAGGAAATGAGAGAAGCGTTAACATAAGTTAATAACAACCAAGAAAGCTTAATAATCACCCGATTTAACAGCAGCACATTTAGGAGAAGACTCAGCGTGAATAAACGATGGAAGAGCGCAGGATTATACGTACTGCTGGCTATAGTAGTAATCGCCGTAGCCACCACCTTCTTTGAGCCTCGTCCCCCAGCTCAGAAGACTGTCCAGTACAGCGAATTTATTAGTAAGGTTAAAGCACACGAAATTAGCCAAGTCGGCATCAGTTCCGACAAGACTCGGGCTGTATTCAGCAATCCTCAAGACAACGTGCGGGTGCTAGTTAGCCTGCCTAACGATCCAGGCTTGTTTGATATTTTGACCGATAACAAAGTAGACATCGTAGTTCAGCCTCAGCCCGAAGAAAGTGTGTGGTTCAGAGCGCTCAGCACCTTGTTCTTGCCAGTGCTGCTGTTGGTTGGTATCATCTTCCTCTTCCGTCGTGCCCAAAATGGCCCTGGTAATCAGGCCATGAACTTTGGTAAGTCTAAAGCCAGAGTGCAAATGGAGCCAAATTCTCAGGTGACATTCAGCGATGTGGCTGGTATTGACCAAGCCAAGCTGGAACTAACTGAAGTTGTAGACTTCTTGAAAAACGCTGATCGATTCACTGCCTTGGGTGCCAAAATTCCTAAAGGCGTATTGCTAGTTGGCCCGCCTGGAACTGGTAAAACTCTGTTGGCTAAAGCTGTAGCCGGTGAAGCGGGCGTACCGTTCTTCTCCATCTCTGGTTCCGAATTCGTAGAAATGTTTGTGGGTGTGGGTGCTTCCCGCGTTCGTGATTTATTTGAACAAGCCAAGTCTCAGTCTCCTTGCATCGTATTTATCGATGAAATTGACGCAGTTGGTCGCCAGCGCGGTGCTGGTATGGGCGGTGGTAACGATGAGCGTGAGCAAACTCTGAACCAATTGCTAACTGAAATGGATGGCTTTGAAGGTAACACTGGCATTATTATTATTGCTGCGACCAACCGCCCAGATGTCTTAGATTCAGCGCTACTGCGTCCCGGTCGCTTCGATCGCCAAGTAGTAGTCGATCGCCCAGACTTTGCTGGTCGTTTGGAAGTAATGCAGGTTCACGCGCGGGGCAAGACTCTTTCTAAGGATGTGGATCTAGAAAAGATTGCTCGTCGGACTCCTGGTTTTACTGGCGCTGACTTGTCTAATCTGTTAAACGAAGCAGCTATTTTGGCAGCTCGGCGTAACCTTACTGAAATCTCCATGGACGAAGTGAACGACGCGATCGATCGAATTATGGCTGGTCCCGAGAAGAAAGACCGGGTAATGAGTGAAAAGCGTAAGACTTTAGTGGCTTACCATGAAGCTGGTCACGCTTTAGTTGGTGCTTTGATGCCCGACTATGACCCCGTCCAAAAAATCAGCATCATTCCGCGCGGTCGTGCCGGTGGTTTGACTTGGTTTACTCCTAGCGAAGAAAGACTAGAATCTGGTCTATACAGCCGCTCTTATCTGCAAAATCAGATGGCTGTAGCTCTAGGTGGTCGAATTGCTGAAGAGATTATCTTTGGTGACGAAGAAGTTACGACTGGTGCTTCTAATGACTTGCAGCAAGTTGCTCGTACCGCTCGGCAGATGGTAACTCGCTTTGGCATGAGTGAGAAGCTTGGCCCAGTGGCTTTGGGTCGTCAGCAAGGCAGTATGTTTATGGGTAGAGACATCGCCAGCGAAAGAGATTTCTCGGAAGAGACTGCTTCGATGATTGATGAAGAAGTTAGCGATTTGGTGGCTGTGGCTTACCAAAGAGCAAAGGATGTCTTGGTTGGTAATAAGCATGTGCTGGATAAGCTGGCCGACATGCTGGTAGAAAAAGAGACCGTGGATTCTGAAGAGCTATCGCAGCTATTGATCGCTAGCGAAGTGAAGATGGCTCCGATCGTCTAGTTGCTTGGGGTGTGGTTCTACGACTCTCACCCCGCTATTTTCATCGTTAATAGAAGACCGATCAAGTCATGATCGGTCTTTTTTGATGGTTTTGAATAGGCGGTGTCAGAGATTCTCAATAACTTCAGCTTACACTATTTCTCAATATTCCTGATGACTAGATAAGGCGTGACGCTCCTTATGAGTGATTTTTGACACTAATTTTTTTGAGATATGGATTGAACAAAACAGTAAGAAAATAGATGATAAATTGTAACATTACAAAAAATGCCCAAAAGACACCGTTGTACTGCCACTTCAGCAAGGATGCTATGATTACGACAGGTCCGGACACAGCCATAGAAATCCATACTGTTAGAGCTAGAGAGAACTTATACTTCTCATGGATAGAAATTTGTTTACCGCTCCAGATGCTAACTTTACCAGATTTTGCAGCAGCAGTAACAATCCAGTAAATCATCACTACTGGCAATGGCCCAAGAAGAAAAACCGGTGAGATCACCTTACACAGAACTAATAAAACAGAGAAAATGAGTGCATTGATAGTCCACTCTCCCAAAATGTACAGAATTACTTTCTTGATTTTGTTTAACATAGTATTTTGAATACTCCTTTTGTTGTGAAAACTAGATAGTCTGAATTCTACAGCATTATTTGCTACGCTAAAGCAGTAGATATTGACTGCCATTCAAAACTTGTAATAATAAGCTACTTGAAAGACTGCGAGGAAATTCAAAAGTAAAACCTATCAAAATTCATATCTAAGATTTACCAAAACTCAATGTTGAAGATTTTTAAATTCGGAGATTACAGTCCGTATCATTTATCTAGAAGTGCTGGTGATCGATAAGGCCATCACTCCTAGATTATGAAAAATCAAACATCGAGTTGAAATAAATTAGCCCAGCGTTGCTTGAGTGCTAACACCATTAACTTGTTGAGCAATATTCATTACATCTTTAATATCTTCTTTCGATAAATCAGTTTGAGCAAGAACATCTTTAACATTTTTCAAGGAAGGATCTACTCCTTCTTCTTTTAGTCCATCGACAACTGCTTGATATCGTTGTTCAGCCAGAGAGAGAGATTCATTTAATTCATTTGAAGAAGATACCTCATTTGGCTTTTCACTGCTTTTTGATCTATCTCTAAAAGCACCTTCTCCTATACTGGAAGAACCTTTGACTAGTTTAGATTTTACAAAGTCCACATATTTTGGATCTGATAGTAATTCGGCTAGCTTACCACTTTTTGCCATATCAGCTAACTCGGGGAGAGCTTCTCGTAGTGCTTTCATTGCTGCAGGGCTTTTTGATGCAGCTTCAAAAATCAATTTAACTGATGCCTTTGCAACTGGTCCCATTGTTTGATAAGTAGCTTTTAAGACTGCTATTGAGGCGTTCAATCCTCCAGCTAAACCTACTGAGCCAACAGTGACAGCATCTGCCCCAAGGCCAATTGCACTTAGTACAATTACAACAGGATCAACTTGTTGACCTTTAGCTGCCTTATATCCTTGAATTGCTAAATCGATCGTGTCTCCAGCAAAAGGAATAAAAGCAAGGACTCCTTTTTCTACAAATCCGAGTTTTTCATATCTGTTGATAAATCCTTGTGTAGCTGCATCAAGCTTAACACCAATCTTTCGTGCCAAGGCTATAAAATCTCTAAGGGTAGGAATTCTGAGTGCAATTTCATTTTGATCTGCAATAGTCGGTGTGTTAGCAGTGCTTAGCGAATTCAAAGTACTTGAAGTTGTCATTTTGCCTTTGTGAACTATTTAGTTAATGTAGTCTGTACTTAGAGTATGTCATCATATTGATAACATCAGAAGAGATATTTAGCGTGTTTGTATTCAGCAATTTGTACAAAGTAAGATTTCGATACAGTTGTGTCTAAAACACGAATTTAATCTATTGAGTTTTATGCTTTGTAAAGAGGCTATTATTTGTCGTGAGCTTGGCAGCAACACTTGTGCAAGCTTTTTTGTTTTTTTCTTCACGCTTATTAGGAATGAAGTCATTAAGGGCAATGATTCTTTTTTTGATGTCATTTGCGATGATTGGAGGGTGCTGATTTCTTTTTTTAAGCTGCTGAATAACTAAATCAAACTTACTTTCACCATATTCTCGACGTTTGATCTCACCATCACCAACTTGCACCTTGAGTTTCACCGGAATACTCGCTTCAGTGTGATTAGCATAGGCTGGATTGATAAAAACACAGCTTCCTGCGGGCAGCTTTAAGAATTCCTCCGGCGAAAACATTTTTTTGATTTTGTCTTGGTCGGAAGTACTATTGCTGCCGCCATCCTTGCTGTTCGATCGACTCTTTTGCTTATACTTAATCTCCTCATCCCCTAAGTAATCTGAAAAATACTTAGCTGATTCGTATTCCCCAGGATTAAAAATAAACTTAGTATTGCAGCCAGAAAGAATTGCACGGGAAGTTTCCTTGCCATAAGCCTGCTCTAGCTGAGTCATATTTTGATAACCCAACACCCCACAAAAACCAGCCGATCGACTCTCATTTAGCCAATTGACCAAGTTCGGCAAAGCAATGGTTGGCAACTCATCCAAAAACACTGCCAGTGGATCAATGCGTTTCTTGGCAATATTACGCACGATAATCATATGCATCACGGTAGCCAAAATCGGACCCACAATATCGCGACGATTTTGGTCCATACCAAAAATAATCATCTGCTTACCCTCTAGGTCTAATGGGATAGTGGAATCGCCGCAGAGACAAGGCAGAATATCGGGGGAAACAAAATTAGTAAACATCAAAGAAGCGATCGCTGCCACACTAGCTGCCGTCTTCTCCGATTCCCGCATCGACATAAACTGATCCCAGCTCGTCTTCACCCAGGGGCTGATTTCTGCTGCCTTTACTCGATCAATCAAGTCCGCAGAATCTAAAGCCAATATTTTCTGACAGGTCAAAAAATCGGGATATTTGCTGAGCTTTGCTAACTGCAATACTGCTTTGATCAACTGATCGCCAGAGAGTTGAAAGAAGGGATCTTCGCCGCCCTTACCACCGTTGAGGCTAAAGTTTTTATTCAAGACTTTCGCAATTTGTCCCGCCGTTTCTGAATCATCAGCAGACTTCAAAAAATCCAACAAGTTACAAGATTCACTGCCCTCAAATCCCGGGGCAAAAATTCGCACATCATAGCCCTTATTGCGGGCATAGGCGGCATGAATTTCGGCTTGGCCACCGGGGAATTTGAAGTCGTACAAGCAAATAGGAAATCCCTGGTCGATTACCGATCGAATCATCGGGTCAATCACCGAGAAAGTTTTACCACTACCGGGCGCACCACAGACTGTTGTACCTCGCTGACCATCTGGGATAAAAATTGTATTTGCTTGAGGAGAAATTTCAAAGCGTTTAACGACCTTGCCTTGCTTTACCCGAGGGCTTTTCAGCGTACTCATAATCGGTGTATTAATCCAAGTCGTCAAGCCATCTCGCTTGCGTTCATTAATTTGTTTAATAGCCACTAGACGCGCTGCCCTTCTTTCTCTTCCACTTGCCCAGTGGGCATTAGCTGCCCCCACCTTTTTGCTTTCTCCAGACATTAGCCAGTAGCCACCCAGCCCCAGCGCCGCCAAAGTCAATAAACCTTGAGGTGTCCAGAGCTGTTGCTTGTAAGGCTCTGCCCACTGCGGCACTGCCATATCGGGCAAACTCTGAGCTTGAGCAGGTTGAACAGTGGCCATTCCCATGACCACCATAATTAGCAAGTACTTGAAAATAAAGGTTTTCATGCTTAGTTAGAAACGCGAAGGAAAGCAAACTGATTCATATCTTTGCCATTATTAACAATTTTGGCTTTTTGTTTGACTTGCAGTTTCATGGTTAAAGTAGTTGCACCGTATTCTGTGATGTCAATACCGCAATACTAACTGTGCTTACGGCAAGATGGCTAGATGAGGTATTATGCTTCATACAAAACGCTGAACCTTGATGGACAGCAACAAAAACGTAATAAAAAGCCCCAGCATTAATCACTGGAGCTTAATTTAAAGTGTCCCGCTTTAAGTTGCTACCCTTCCTAATCTTAAGCAACTCGTTGTTCGATTATTGATTCTCCTGGCACTTGCCATAGATCGTAAACATCAGCAAAAGGCTCTAACCATGCCGGACTTTGCAGCAACTCTGCACCGATCTCTGCCAATGTTTTACAGCAGCTATCTGGTGTATTGCGCACTTGATCGGCACTGAACCTTACAACTATCCAGCCCTGATTGAGATGGTGATCATCTTCCAAAAAGCTGCCTGCTGCTACCCCTGCTACTCGTTGTGGTGTGGAGTCGATCGAAATACTGATATGCAGCCGAGAATGTTCATCAATCAGCATTAAACCAGAACCAATACCCCCATAAATTTTATTAGGAAACCAGCGGGACAAAGTAGTCATAAAAGCCGTGGGTAAACTTGCTAACTCTGCTTCATGCAAATGAGGAGTCATCGTGCGGGCTAAAATCTCTGCTACCCGCTGCCGACGGTAGCTAGATAATCCTTCTTGAGTTTGTAATCTTTCATGGCGAGTTCGATCGAAATCAGCCTCCCATTGTTGTCGCCGAAATCGATCCATTTGTTGATGATATTCGTACCAGCGGCTTTTATAACTAGTCTGCATTCCCCCGGCATGTGCCAGCATAAATAGAATCCCGCTAACGAACGTTGCACCACCAACTAACAAGCCCATCCAATAGTTAGCTATTGCCCCTACTATTACCACCAAAAAAGCTTCCACACCTAAAACCCAAAAGTTAAAGCGAACCGGTGGCTGGCCAGGATTTTGTAACAAGGGCTGTGACTCAAAAACTGGCAGCGCCAGATCTGCTTGATATGCTTTTTTAACGTGGCGGGGCAGTTTAACAATAGGATATACAGACATGCTGAGGGCTACCGGTATTACCGGCGCGAGAGATCAAATGGAAAGCTAGCATTTTTAGGTTCCCCAAATTTCGATCGAGATTTAACGCTGTCTGGACAATTATCAAAAAATTACTGAGATGGTTTCCAAAATCAATGACATGAAAGATGCAGCATGTGCTTGGGTACTCTAGAAACTAAGCATCCCAAAGCCAGGAAAAACTTGTGAATGAACAGTGGACAAACACCCTTGAGCAACGCTGGATTGCCCCGGCCTATGCAGGCTGGGTAGTTTTAGCTATTTCGATCGGCCTCTTTATGGCAGCCACCAACACCATGACGGGCTGGCTATATGTGTTGAGCGCGATCGGGTTGGTTTTAGCTGCTATTGCCGCTATTTTGCCCGTAAAATCTTTACAGGCATTGAGCGTCGAACATATACCTCTTGCTCCTGTTACCGTTGGTGATGAACTGGCGATCGAGCTACGGATTCAGAATAAAAGTCTGCAAAATCAGACCATGTTTCAGGTCTACGAACATGCACCTCCGAATTTGACCCTCGGAAAAATTGAGCCACTAGCGATCGAGCGAGTTCCTGCCCAAGGCACTTACACGGCCAAAATCCGCTGCCTGACTAACCGACGAGGAGTCTACCGCTGGGATCGGGTGGAACTACGCAGCGGTCAGCCCCTAGGGCTATTTTGGTGTCGGCGCAGTCGCCTTGCGCCAGTGCAGGTGTGGGTATACCCTCAACATTTGCGTTTGGCTCAATGCCCCGCTGTTGATAATTTTGCCAGCCCCCACTCGATCGATCCTAGTGAGTCGATGCAGCGGGCACAGTTATCGACCTATGGCACCACTCGTAGTTTGCGACCCTACCGCATGGGCGATCCGCTCCGGCTGATTCACTGGCGCTCTAGTGCCCGATATGGTGAATTTCGGGTACGAGAATTGGAAGCTGTACATACGGCACCTGTTGTAACTATTTGTTTAAACGCTGCTGCGCCTTGGACAGAATTGCCTTTTGAGCAAGCCGTGGTAGCAGCCGCTTCGCTATATTTTTATGCTACTGCTCAGCAGCTCACTGTTAATTTTTGGACTTCTCAACATGGCTTTTTGCAAGGGCAACATGCG
>JAAFHZ010000020.1 GCA_013297675.1 Synechococcales cyanobacterium bin59.metabat.ball.084
GGTATTTCAGGCTTTTTTGCCCTCTTTTCGAGCGAAAAATCCGAAAAAGAATGAAATTGGCGATCGTCTGCTAAAAATTGATGCCAATCTCAACATGATTCACCCTTCATGAATAATGCAGGTTAGTATACCTGAAATGAGTTTTGAGAATTTATGCCGATCGGTTGTGCGCGGGTTTCGACTCAAGACCAGAATCTGGAGTTACAGGGGAAGGCTCTGATCGATGCTGGGTGCGAAAAAATCTTTGATGACAAGGTGAGCGGTAGCCGATCGCCTTTGGCGCAAGCGAAGCTATCGGAGCACCCCGGATTGTCTCAGGCTCTGGGGATTCTGCGAGACGGTGATACTTTGGTGGTTTGGAAGCTCGATTCTCCTATACGGAGACGCTTTGCAAGATCACAATCTTAAAGTTGAAAGCATTCTCAAGCAAAGATCCTTCGCACCGTACTCAACCTGGAGCTTCTTACATTAGCAGTAGTAATCGATCGCCACATCCTCAAAACTAGGCATCTTCGGGATCAATCCCCAGCTCTCGTAACTTTGCAGCCAGCCGATCGCGCTGATTCTCCAGAGATGCTGCACGTTGTTTCTCTTCCTCCATCTGCCGAAACGCATCATTAGCCCGCAAAGACTCCTGTTCAGCCCGTTGTCTTTCTTCCTCTACCTGCTGAAACGCCTCATCAGCCCGCAGAGACTCCTGCCGCGCCAACTCATCACCAGCCAACAACAAATTTCCAGCATCATCCCACCACCGCAGCCAAGGAAAATCTTGATTTAGGTATTCCCCTTGCCAAATCCCTAACTCCACTCCCATCGGCGCGATCGAATAATGCCCTCGCTGATTAGCCGCTACCCGTTGATACTTGCCATTCACTAATTCATAAACTTCTACTGCGGCTTGCTTGGCTTCATAAATCGCATAAAAAGGAATCTGAATCGCCTGCTCATACACCCAAAACTTACCAGCCTTAGCATCACCCATCGGCGCAGTAGCATCTCGCTCTTCTGAACCGTCGCTAGATACAATCTCAATGGCGACCGTCGGTATCACCAGCTCCTTCCACATCACATAAGAACGACGATAAGTACCATCTAACGAAGGAGCAACATTGGCCACATAGAACCAATCAGGCGCTTCCGCCCCCCGTTCTGGCGGATCAACCAACTGCCAGTAAATACCCGAATCTTGACCGATCGCATACCTACCATCAGGATGTAGTCGAGCAAGCACTGGCATGATCGAACTGGTAAGCAACAGGCTTTGGGGATGTTCCTGGAAATTTTTCACGAAAGTACCGTCCGATTCTGGCAATTGCAGATGATCGGGTAATGATAGAAGGGGCAATGACTTGGCAATCTTCATAAGACTTATCTCCACATCTAAAGAACCGATGATTTTTTATATTAAAAACAAATTTTAATGTAAGGTAAATTTACAATCTACTATCAGAATAATGAAGCCCGTCTCGTTTGATAGAAACAAGCATACATACAAGAGTGCAGCCTTTGTCGAGTTAGTCAAAGATGCTATTAGATTTTTCAACGGAACTCCTGTACATCTTTTGCCACCCTCTGAAATTTTTATGGGTACCGGTGTGTATGCGCTCTACTATACAGGCCAGAATCACCTGTACCAAAAGTACGCAGAGCTAAACCGTCTTGCCTACAATTACCCTATTTATGTTGGTAAAGCTGTCCCCAAGGGATGGCGGCAGGCTCGTATTTCAGACAATACACTAAAACAATCACGGGAACTACATAATCGCCTTAAAGAACATAGTCGCAGTATTCAAATAGGAGCTGGGCTGTTACCCGAAGAGTTCATGTGTCGCTTTGTCATTTTTGAAGACGAAAGCTCTGACATGATTAGTACCGTTGAGGCAGCTTTGATTAAGCTCAATCAACCACTTTGGAATGTTGTTGTAGATGGGTTCGGCAACCATGATCCTGGTAAAGGACGTTATGAGCAGGCCAAATCAGATTGAGATGTAATTCATCCAGGTAGACCTTGGGCCGATCGCTGCAATGGAGTTCCTAGATCCGAAACCAGCATTTCTTCTAAAATTGCAGAGCATTTGCAAGAAATGGGAGATCAACAATGAATTCCCTAGAACTTTTTTCGGGTGCCGGTGGTCTAGCTAAAGGACTAGAACTAGCTGGTTTCCAGCACTCTGCCTTGGTAGAGTTAAATAAAAATGCCTATGATTCTCTCTGTGAGAATTTTGATGCCAGCAAGGTTTTTTGGGGAAATATTAAAGATTTTGATTTGAGTACCGTAAACAATATTGATATTGTCGCTGGGGGATCACCTTGTCAGCCATTTTCATTGGGTGGTAAGCATCGGGGTAATCAAGATAATCGTGATATGTTTCCTTATGCAATTAAAGCGATCGAGCAACTAAAGCCAAAAGCATTTATTTTTGAGAATGTGAAAGGGCTACTAAGAGCCGCATTTGCAGATTATTTTGAATATATTATCTTACGATTAACCTACCCTAGTCATACTGCTGCGGACTTCTCTGACTGGCAATCACACCTGATCGATCTCCGCAATGTGAGTCAATGGTCTAACTCAGAAACCAAATACAAAGTATCTTTTAAGCTGATCAATGCCGCAGATTATGGAGTGCCACAAAAGCGTGAGCGAGTAGTAATTGTTGGTATCAGAGCTGATTTACCTGGTGTTTGGTCATTTCCAGCTCCGACCCATTCGGCAGAAAGATTATTTTGGGATATGCATGTTACTCAAGCTTACTGGGAGCGCCATAAAATACCTGTAGCCGATCGGCCATCAATAGATTCATCTATGATTTCTAAAGTAAATAGAATCAAAGACCAGCATGGCTTTTTGTCCCCACTATTAATGCCTTGGCAAACAGTCCGTGATGCACTCTGCGATCTCCCCAACCCACAATCTAATCATGGGATTAGCGATCATGTCTTTCGTGATGGAGCAAAAATTTATCCAGGACATACCGGCAGCATTCTCGATTTACCAGCAAAGACTATTAAAGCTGGAGATCATGGAGTACCTGGGGGTGAAAATATGATGCGCTTTGCTGATGGGCAGGTGCGGTACTTTACCGTACACGAAGCAAAAATACTCCAAACCTTCCCTAGTGATTTTGTAATTAAAGGTGTTTGGGGAGAAGCTATGCGGCAATTAGGTAATGCAGTTCCTGTGGCGATAGCTGAAATAATTGGTCGAGAGTTAATTAGAACAATTTATTCTCCCCAGCAACTTATCACCATGCCGAATATAAATCAACTGGTCAGGCTGTAAAAATGTTGATAGAAATTATTGGAGTAAATATTGACATTATGGAACAGGTGTGATTGTTAAGTTTCCAAAATATTCTACAAGTATTTATAATTTAGTATAACAGTTGTGGACATTGCCAGGACTGGAATTGGTCTAATCAAGTCTCTTGATATAAACCAGAAAATCTTCTGACGAAAAACTTTACATGGCAAATCATGATGTAGGTGCGATATCATTCATCGGGTGTCAACTTAACGTAGGACACTTTGATATAAGCTTTGTCTAATGTGAATAGCCATAAGGCTTGCTTTGTCAAGTGAACACCAAAACCCTTTATGGGTAAGCTGTCCCGCCTTAATCTGGCATCCCATTCATCGTCTTCTTTGTAATATCAAATCTACATTAAACCTACATCTATGGTCAGCGAGTTAAACATTACATCCAGAACCGCAGCAGATTTTCCCCAGTCCGCTCCGGCTGCCTACCCCGTATTTTTCCGCACCTATAGTCGCTTCTTGAATGGTGGTAGAGAAAATTGGCAGCAGGTTTGTACTCGGACTCTGCGGGGCTTGGTCAAGCTCGGAAACTTGGACGCAGAAGAAGCCGCAATCATCGATCGAATGCAGCGTCAGGTCAAAGCCCTACCTTCTGGCCGTTGGCTATGGGTAGGCGGCAGTGAATGGCTAGAGCGGCCAGAAAACTTTTCGGGAGCCTACAACTGCACCAGCACCAACGTAATTGACTGGCGAGCTTTCGGTCTAATGATGGACTTAGCCATGATGGGTTGTGGAACTGGGGCGATCTTAGAGCCAGAGTTGATCGATCAACTGCCAGCGGTCAGGAATTTACTGGAGATTGGGGAAGTGTCGGCGATCGGCACCACTCCCGCTGAGCAGCGGAGACATCTCACCGATGTAGAGATTGATGGTAATCATGTCACTATCCATGTGGGCGATAGCCGTCAGGGTTGGGTGAAGTCTTACCAAACTGTGCTAGAGCTATGCAGCGATGAACGCTTCAGTGGCACCGTGAAAATTGATGTGGACTTGGCAGATGTGCGGCCAGCCGGGGAGCTTTTGAAAGGCTTTGGTGGGATGGCTAACCCGGTGAAGTTGCCGGAGCTGTACGCTCGCTGTGTGCGGATTTTGAATAAGGCTCATGGACGTAAGCTGAATTCCGTGGAATGTTGTTTGCTAATTGATGAGGCTGCGGTTACTATCGTAGCGGGCAATATTAGGCGATCAGCGGGTATGCGTCAGTTTAATTCCACTGATACGCTAGGGGCGAACGCCAAAGATAACTTATGGCAGCAAAGTGAAGATGGCTCCTGGAAAATAGATCCAGAGAGAGATTCATTGCGAATGGCTAATCATACTAGAGTGTTCCATCGAAAACCTACTTTAGAAGAATGTATTGATGCCGTGCGCAAACAATACTACTCTGGCGAAGGAGCAATTCAGTGGGCAGGGGAGGCCGTTGCTCGATCGAATGCTGATCTGGTCAACACCCCAGAACGCAAGAAAGAATTTATTGCGGCTTATGATCAAGGCAAAGCTAAAGATTGGATTAAAGCTCATTCTCCAGATGTTTCTGAGGAAGAACTAAGTCATCGGATGCTGCGCTATGGTTTGAATCCTTGTGTTACTGATGATACTTGGGTACACACCGAAGCAGGTGCTAGACAGGTAAAAGATTTAATTGGCAAACAGCACGGCACCTATATTAATGGTGAATTGTTTAGTACCACAGTTGATGGTTTCTTCTTCAGTGGTGTGAAACCAGTGCTGAAGATGACTACTCAAGAAGGTCATAGTCTACGGTTGACTGGAAACCATCGGGTGTTGAAAGTTACTACTCAAACTCAGAAGGCTCAATATACTGAGTGGGTGGAAGCTGCCGATCTACAACCAGGCGATCGAGTGATGATTCATAACCATCGAGGCTTACAACCTTGGACTGGTCAAGGGACATCGGAGGAAGGTTGGCTATTAGGTAATCTAATTGGTGATGGCTGTTTCTCTGTATCTGAGAAGAACCATCAGTACCAGGCCAATCTACGCTACTGGGGTGATACTCAGGTAGAGATGAAGGAGTATGCCTTGGCTTTAGCTAATGGCTTAAATCCTGATGCACCAAAGCCCCTTAAAGGTATTTATCACCAGCAAAATCAGTACTATCAAGTAAATTCAGCGCCTCTAGCTAAGTTGGCTAAAGAGTATGGAGTGGTGCCAGGAAATAAAACAGTAACTTCAGAAATTGAAGAAGCTAGCTATGAATTCTATTGCGGTTTTCTGAGAGGACTTTTTGATGCTGATGGCAGTGTTCAAGGTAATCAACTGAAAGGTATTAGCGTGCGTCTTGCCCAAAGTAATGAACCTTTATTGCAAGCAGTCCAACGGATGTTGTTGCGGTTAGGCATTGGTTCCAGAATCTATCGTAATCGTCGTCCAGAACAAGTGCGGATGCTTCCTGATTCTCAGCGTCAACCAGCAGAATATTTCTGTAAAGCTCAGCATGAATTAGTTATTGCTAACGACAATTTGCCAGTATTTTTAGAGACGATCGGTTTCCAAGAACCTCAAAAGCAAGAGCTTCTAACATCTCTTTTGGGCAACTATAAACGTCAACTAAATCGCGATCGCTTCTCGGTAAAAATCGCTGAAATCACTCCTGACGGCACAGAAGCAGTTTATGACTGCACCGTGCCCGGAGTAAGCCGTTTTGATGCCAACGGTTTCGTGGCTCATAACTGTGGTGAAATCTTAGGCACAGGGTTCCATTGCAATTTAGGTGAGGTTCATCTAAATCAGTTAGATCCAAAGAATCTCCAGGAGCAAGAAGATGCTTTTAGAGCTAGTGCTTTATCTGTAGCTGCATTGTTAAATCACCAGTTTCAAGAGCCACGCTATCAATACAGTCGTTTGCAAGACCCGATCGTTGGTGTTTCGTTTACTGGCTTATTTGATTTCTTTGTTCATGCCTTTGGCACCCCTTGGTTAGAATGGTGGGCAACTGGTCGCCCTGCTACCGAAGCTGGTAAAGAGTTCAAAGCCAAAGAAGCTGAGTATTTAACTCGTTGGGCAACTATAGTTCATGAACAAGTTTGGGCGTACTGCGATAAACACGGCATCAAACGTCCGAATAGATGTACTACAACTCAACCAGCAGGCACAAAATCTCTGTTAACTGGCGCTTCACCCGGTTGGCATCCACCTAAAGCCCAGCGCTTTATTCGGCGGATTACCTTCCGCAAAAATGATCCAGTGGCTTTGGCTTGTATTGAGTATGGCTATAGTGCTATTCCCTCCCAGTCTGACAAAGATGAAAACGGCAATCTATTGAACGATCCGTTTGATCCAAGATGCACAGAATGGCTGATCGAGATTCCGGTAGCGGTTTCTTGGGCAGATATTCCAGGGGCTGATCAGGTGGAAATTAGTAAGTTCGATGCCATGTCCCAGATGGACTTCTATATGCAGGTACAGAGCTGCTATACAGCTCATAATACTTCAGCGACGATCGAACTACGAGAAGCCGAAATCGAGCCTTTGGGTCAAAAGATCTTTGAGGCGATCCGAGATGATGAGGGTTATATTTCAGCGGCGCTGTTGGCGCGGTTCGATGATCTTCAAACTTTCCCCCGCTTACCTTTTGAGCCGATCGATAAGGCAACTTACGAGCAACTGATGCAGGGCGTAAAAGAGCGCCAAGTAACTAGTGATTTTGCAGCGGCATTGGCGAAGTACGATTCGAGTTCGATCGAAGAGGCTGGTCCAGCAGGCTGTGATTCCGATAAATGTCTGTTGCCTGAGAAAAAATAGCAAATAAAAACGGTGGTAATTTCCAAATTGCCACCGTTTTTTATGGGTGATTAAGGCTTGGCATGAAGGCATTAAGCGCTAACACACTTTACTCATAGTGGTAGATTGCTGATCGAGTATTTCATTAATAAACCTTTGCCACACAGCATTTGGAGTCCAAATTTTATGCAGATCTGTAACTGCATCATCAGCTCCCCAGCCTAAATATATGCGACGATAGAGATAGATAAAAGCCGAAACTCGGAAATTTGCCGCACAATGGACAAATACAGGCTGATCATCCTGTTCTTTCATCAGATCACAGAATTGAGCGAAGTCTTCTGGAGTAGGCCGATCGAACTCCACCGGAATATGCACATATCTCATACCCAAAGATTCTACTGTCGATCGCTCATCGGCCAAAGCATTATGAGCAGAACCCAGAGCCAAATTAATCACTGTTTGATAGCCACCATCTTTAACCGTTGCCAACTGTTGCTCAGTCGGCTGTCCAGCAGTAATCAGGGTTTCTGACAGGGGTAAAAAATTAAAAATACTTTCTAAAGAATCACCCACAGTTTTAATTCCTGTATTGTGATGAACTGATAAGTTTGACGATGGTGGATACTCACAAATACTAAGACTCTTTCTCGATCGCTTTCAAATGAATATGCTTGTATCCAATTTTAATTTCAAACTCATCTCCAGGAGATAAGTTTAATGCCTTAGTATAGGCTGCCCCAATTAAAAGCTGCCCATTTTGGTGAACAGTCGCTCTGTAGCTGGCTTCACGTCCTCTCCGATCGACCTTAGCATCTTCATTTACATTAATGCCAGTAGATTGCAGTACTGCATCATAAAACTTAGTCAAATTCACCTTGACCTTGCCAGATTTGTCTATAGAGTAGTACCCACAGCCTTTGGCAGTTTCACTTTTTGGTAGATGCGCTAACTCTTTGAGTTTTAATTTTAGGGCTTTCCCAGTAAGGGGGATAATTTTTTCTGTGGATGAGGTTTCTTGTGATTTAGCTTTTGAAACTCTTTCTACTGACGCTGTATTTCTTGCCATTGTTAGTGTTTTGGATATTGGTTCGGAACTTTGATTTTCAAATTGTATAATGCTTTTGGTATCAACTTCAAACTGAATAAATTTTTTTTGCAGTGAAATGGCTTCCAGTTGCACTGACAACTAGATAAATTTTACAGTTTAATGATGAATGTCCGCAGGTGGTAAATCTATTGCTACCAAGAAGAGTGGACTCTAAGCAATTTAAGGATGCTTGACCATCCGATGTAAAACGCCAAGAATTCGATCGATCGGAGTGAGAAGATATTCTGTCATGTCAATATTTAGCTCGTGTCCTGTTAGCTTCAAAAACTGTCATTGTGTACCAGTGCTCACTGCTGTAGGGCATAGCTCCTCATTTACGAAATCGCTGAAATCAAATATCCGCAGCGATGTTCACCATCATTGATCCAGTGGGTGCGCTCTACTTGACAGTCAGATAGCGCCGTTTCAAACATTTCTAGTTCGTGGCCACAGACAGTCGGAAAAGAATTGGCTACTTGGGCGATCGCACAGTTATGTTCAGTCAGAATAAACTTGGCACCATCGATCGAATGAAACTCTGCCATATATCCTTCTTGGCGGCGCAATTCTACCAATTTGGCCACTCGATCGGGCAGACTGCCACTGCCCAACTGCGCCCGATATTCTAAAGATTTGCGCTGCCAATGCTGCTCTAAAATAGCGCTGGCTTGTTCGTAGCCCAAATTATGTACCAAAGTATCTAAAAACGAAATCACGAACTGGTCGTACTGATTAGGAAACTGTTCGCGTCCTTTAGGACTGAGCTGATAAATATACTGTGGTCGCCCCATACCTCCAGCCACTGATTGGAACACTACCAACCCCTCAGCCTGTAGATCTTTTAAGTGGCGGCGAGTAGCTTGAGGACTGATGGTTAGCTTTTTGGCTAAGTCTTGAGCTGTTGCCTGTCCCTGTTTTAACAGGTATAGCAGCATGTCTTGCTTGGTGGAGTTTTCAGTGATCATAAATTTCTGGCTTCTTTCACTTTAACAACGCCTGGGTTGCTTTAGTATAGCTCAGTCTTTCTTTGTTGTTAATGTTATGGCCATTCTCAATAAAGTAGCGGGGTAATCTAGCGGGGTAAATGCAAAAATTCTAGGCCAAGTGAACTAATAGAGCTTGGCAAGTTTGGCCGCTATCCCAACAGCAAAAGTAATGATGAAAATCAACAATGAGAAAAAGCGGTTATCTTGCTGCCTCTGGTCTGCCTTGATATCTGCAAGCTGAGTTTGGATGCCTTTGATTTCGGCTTTAATCTCAGCCAACCCCACTTCAACCGTTGCTATTTGTTTTTGTATGGCGGCATTACCATCAGATATCTGCTTCTGGTTGGTAGCATTGCTGTTGATGATTAAGTCTTTTAATTCTTGTAAGTCTGTGTCTGTGACCGTAGCCATGTGCTAACCTCTGGTTATAAGTTTGATTTGCTTCGATTCTCCTAATGGAGATGCTCTGCGAACGCGCTGCTGTCAACAGTCCGTTCGATCGAAGTAGCCCTCGCCTTTACTGGTGAGGGCTATTCCGATTATATGAGGTTAGAGTAAGTCTTCCTCAATAATTATTTAAAATAAGACCCCACAAGCTCAATGCCCGACCTCACCAAAAATGAAGCAATGCTCTAATATAATCAAGAAGCTCTCGTGTGAGAAATAGGGATGAGTAAAGTAGTCGGCATAGATTTGGGCACAACCTACTCGGTGGTAGCCGTAATGGAAGGTGGCAAGCCCGTAGTAATCGCCAACTCCGAGGGCACCCGCACCACCCCCTCAGTAGTAGGCTTCAGCAAAGATGGCGATCGGTTAGTCGGGCAAATGGCCAGAAGACAGGCCGAAATGAACCCACAGAATACTTTTTATGGGGTAAAGCGTTTCCTGGGCAGAAAATACGCCGAACTCAGTCCCCAGGCTAAACAAGTTCCCTACACCATCCGTAAAGACGACAACGGCAACGTTAAAATTCGCTGCCCGAGGCTAAACAAGGAATACACTGCCGAAGAAGTTTCGGCGATGATTTTGCGCAAGCTAGCTGATGAAGCCAGCCGTTACCTGGGCGAAGAAGTTACTGGAGCCGTAATTACCGTCCCGGCATATTTTAACGACTCTCAGCGCCAAGCCACCCGCGATGCTGGCCGGATTGCCGGTTTAGAAGTTTTACGAATTCTGAATGAACCCACAGCGGCTTCTTTGGCCTATGGTCTAGATAAGCAAGAACTCCAAACCATTTTGGTCTTTGACCTGGGCGGTGGCACCTTCGATGTGTCGATTTTAGAAGTGGGCGAAGGAGTCTTTGAAGTGAAGGCTACTAGCGGTGATACTCAGTTGGGCGGAAATGACTTCGATCGATTAATCGTCAATTGGCTGGCCGATGAATTCCTCAAAACCGAAGGTATTGACCTACGCAAAGAGCGCCAATCTTTACAGCGACTAGCCGATGCTGCCGAAAAAGCCAAGATTGAGCTATCGGGCATGGCCACCACCGAAATCAACCTACCCTTTATCACTGCCACCACCGAAGGACCCAAGCATATTGAAACCAGCCTCAGCCGTGCCCAGTTTGAGGAAATGTGCGGCGATCTGCTTTCTCGCCTCCAAGCGCCAGTAAAACGCGCCTTAGCCGATGCCGGGATGACTGGCCGCGATATTGATGAAATAGTCCTAGTGGGCGGTTCTACTCGCATTCCGGTAGTCCAAGATATTGTGCGCCAGTTTTTGAACAAGCGCCCTAATCAGAACGTGAACCCCGATGAAGTGGTGGCGATCGGTGCCGCAATCCAGGCTGGAGTGCTCTCTGGGGAAGTGAAAGAAATGCTATTGCTGGATGTCACTCCGCTCACCTTGGGCTTAGAAACCGTGGGTGGCTTGATGAAAAAGCTGATCCCCCGCAATACCACTATCCCAGTTCGCAGGTCAGACACTTTTTCGACCTCCGAGAACAATCAAACTATGGTAGAAATCCATGTGGTGCAGGGCGAACGGGATATGGCCACCGATAACAAATCCCTGGGGCGCTTTAAGCTTACCGGCATTCCTCCCGCTCCCAAAGGTCTACCTCAAATCCAGGTGTCATTAGATATTGATGCCAACGGTATCTTGCAAGTCTTGGCCATGGATCGCACTACCGGGCGAGAGCAAACCATCACTGTCCAAGGAGCTTCTACCCTCAGTGAGTCAGAAGTCCAAAGAATGATGGCCGAAGCCACCGAATTTGCTGCTATCGATCGGCAGAAAAAAGACAAAGTGGAGCGCCGCAACAAAGCCGAAGCCCTTACTTCTCAGGCCGAACGCCGGATGCGAGAAATCGCGATCGAGTTTGGGATGCAGTTTGCCAGCGGCCAACGCCGCCAAGTAGAAAACTTAGTCCGGGAATTACGCGGTGCCCTGCAAGACAACAACGAGCGGGATATCGAAGCGATTAAAGCCGAGCTAGAAGAGCTTTTACAAGATATCAATCGCCAAGTTCGGCAACTCACTGCCGCCGAAGATGAAGGCTTCTTCACCACCCTCAAAAAAACCATTTTGGGCGACGATGACGAGTTCTTTGATAACCGCGATTATAATCGGGACTATGGTGGATATAATAGTCCTCGAATGCTACCTCCCGCCTCGGGCTACAGCGATCCATACCGCCCCAACGATTACCCCCCGCGTTTTCCCAACAGTCGCGGCTACGAAGAAGATCGCCGGGATAATCGGAGCTACGACGGTAATTACTACGATAGTCCTCCCAATAACCGAGATAATTATGGCGATCGATCTGGTCGCCGTCCTAATGACGATTTTGACCAAAGACCCAGAGATGTAGATCCCAGACTGCCTAGAGATCAAGATCCTTGGGACTCCGAGCCAAGATCACCAAGATCGTCAGGCAACGCTGATCGTCGTTCTCCTGGGGCAAGCCAACGTCCCAACGATCTCGATCGGCCTCTCAATCGCCCCCGCGACAATGACGCGGCTAATCGCCCCGGCAACAATCCCCCAAATCAACCCCGTGACTCTCGCCCCAGACCCAATCCACCTGAACGCCGTTCTCCCCCGTCTGACTGGCAAGATGATGACGAGTGGTACTAACTAAATTCCTATGGAAAACTTTCGCAACTACTATGAACTGCTGGGTGTAGAGCGCAACTCACCCCCCGACGAGATCAAAAAAGCCTTTCGGCGCTTGGCTCGCCTTTATCACCCCGATCTGAATCAGGGTGATAAAGGTGCCGAAGAAAAATTTAAAGAATTCAACGAAGCCTATCGGGTACTTTCAGATCCGGCTGCGCGTAGCCAGTATGACCAATTCACTCGCTTTTGGCGGGGCAAGAAAAACCGCACCAACCAAGATTTCTGGAGCGGCAGTCGTGATGATGACCGGAATGATCGATCGAAGCCCGAAGAAGACTTTAGCCAATTTGGTGACTTCAACAGCTTTATCGATCAGCTTTTAGGTCGCCGTCCTAAGCCCAATAGCTACAGCCGCAGTGAAGCAGAAGTGGGCAATAGCCGCCAAGGCCGAACTTCTACCGTAGAAGCCGAACCATCAGAAGATTTCCGCAGCGAAAATATGCGTAGCAGCGCGAAAGCCGCGCCACCCCGCCCCAAAAATATCGAAGCTGAACTGCGTTTGCCCTTAGAAAAAGCTTACCAAGGCGGCAGAGAAAGGATCAAATTAGAAGACGGTCGATCGCTAGAGGTAGATATGCCTGCTGGCATGGTGCCGGGGCATAAAATTCGTCTGCGCGGTCAGGGTATTGCTAACGGTGATCTATTTTTAAAAATTGATGTAGCACCACACCATCGCTTCCGCCTAGTTGGTACCGATGTTCATTGTGCCCTCTCTGTCACCCCTGCCGAAGCCATCTTAGGCGGCTTCGTAGAAGTTCCCACCCTAGATGGCTTGGTTAAGATCTCGCTGCCCGCTGGAGTTACTGTTGGCCAAAAGCTGCGCCTTGCCAGCAAAGGCTTCCCCGATGAGCACGGCAAGCGGGGCGATCAGCTCCTAGAAATTCAGGTGGCGATTCCCAGAACTGTTTCTCAGGCAGAGCGAGAGCTATATGAAAAAATTCGATCGATCGAATCTTTTAACCCTCGCCTAGACGATGCCAGCCCCTAGAGCTGGAACTTTAGCTAGACAGTTCGTAGTCTCTGTAAGTTCAGGCTCCGATCGGGGCATACTTTAGTCGTGTCTTCCCAGAAACCATCATGCATCTCCTGTCTTTAGATAATTCCATTTTGTTTATGCTGGGTACAGTAGTAGCCATCTGTTTTGCTGGTCTGACCTGATGGTTTCCACCTACGAAAAAATCTATGCTGTAGTTCGTCGCATCCCCGCCGGAAAAGTAGCTACCTACGGTCAAGTAGCCGGTTTAGCTGGACTATCAGGCAAAGCTAGACTGGTGGGCTATGCTCTCTATAAAGTCGAAATTGCTGGTGATATTCCTTGGCAAAGAGTGGTCAATGCTCAAGGTCAAGTCTCTTATTCCACAGCCCGCAATGGTGCCGACCATTTGCAAAAAAATTTATTGGAGCAAGAAGGCATCAAGTTTAATGCCCAAGGAAAAATTGATTTGAAGGCCGATCGATGGCCAGAATTTGTGGCTGATGATTGAACACTAAATCAATGGTACTCTAAAGGTCTCAACTCTAGGCTGCAACTGCTGATATGCGCGTCGAGCAATTACAAACATTCTTAGCCGTAGTCGAAACCGGCAGCTTTTTACAGGCAGCAAGGCAATGTGGCATCACTCAATCAGCGGCCAGCAGACAAATTCAGGCATTAGAGGCCGACTTACAAGCTCCTTTGTTTCATCGTAGTAGTCAGGCCAAGCTCACCGTAGCAGGCGAAAAACTGGTGGGACGGGCGCGACGAATCTGTCAAGAATGGCAGAATGCCACCAGCGAAATTCAAGAGCTCTTAGCGGGCAAACAACCCGAGCTATGTATTGGAGCCATTCACACCGCCTGCGCTTATTTTTTGCCACCGGTCTTACAACAATTCTGCCATCAGTATCCCAATGTCCAGCTTCGAGTGACCGCCTTGGGTAGCGATCGAGCGCTCAAGGTCATGCGTGATGGCTTAATTGATGTGGCGATTGTGATGCAAAATCGGCTGTTTACCAACAGCATAGATGTGGTGGTGCAGGAATTAATGCAAGAACCAATTCAGGTACTCTTGGCCACTCGCCACCCCCTCGCACAGCTAGAAGTTATTCCTTGGGTCGAGCTGGTGCGTTATCCCCAAGTGGTATTTAAAGATGGTTATGGAATGCAGCGGTTGGTGCAAGAGCAGTTCGATCGGCTAGGGGCAAAATTACAGGCAGTCTTAGAGCTAAATTCTTTGGATGCTTTTCGGGGCGTTGTGCAGCAAGGAGAACTGATTGCTTTGTTACCTCAATCGGCATTGATCGGTATTGAGCGAGAACCCAACCTCACGGTGCGCCCCCTGGCTCTGTTGGCACCCACAGCCAACGAGCCTAGATCTCTGCCTTTACAACGTCAAGTCATACTGGTAACTACTACCGATCGCATGAATATTCCCCCGATCGCCAGCTTTTGTGCCCTAGTCATCGCCAGAGCCAAGGAAATCCAATTGAG
The DNA here is from genome assembly GCA_013297675.1 of Synechococcales cyanobacterium bin59.metabat.ball.084. Taxonomy (GTDB): domain Bacteria; phylum Cyanobacteriota; class Cyanobacteriia; order Cyanobacteriales; family Chamaesiphonaceae; genus JAAFHZ01. The sequence goes on from JAAFHZ010000020.1 coordinate 14,731, forward strand.
CGACATATCCTAGCTCTCACAGTATCACCAAAATTGCAGAGGAATCATCATGGCTAGAACGGGATACACTTTACCAGTTTTTGCAGTGGCGGCAGCAAAGGCAGCATTGCTCTGTGCCCAAGGCCAATCTGTAGATAATACAGTTACTTTAGAGCTACTGCCAGAAGAAGCTGACACTGCGATCGCCTGTGGTGCAAGCGTAGCTATCGAACAATGTGCCCCACTCTCACCCCAAAGTGCTCTAGCCATCACTCGTAGTGATCCTGGTGACAACTTAGACCTGACTCGTAACACTCCCATCTGGGCAAAAGTAGAACTACAGCCTCGCAGTGACAGCGATGAACCAATTATCTTAGAAGCTGGAGAAGGACTAGGAAGAAATATCCAAGGTGATCCAGCAATTTATAGTTATGCTAAGAAATTATTTGAGGCCAATTTATCACCCTTAATTTCAATCAATCACACTGCCCACATTATGATCATTTTGCCAGAGGGGAAACAACTAGCTAGCCGCACATCCAATGCTGCCTTTGGCATTATTGATGGACTGTCTTTATTGGGCACCAGTGGCATCTCTAAACCCCTATCTACCGAAGAACATTTAGATAGCCTGCGCGAAGTTTTGATCGATCGAGCCTCTCAAACCAAAGATCTGATTTTCTGCATCGGCAGCAACGGCATGCAGGTGGCCAACAAAGCAGGTATTGACCCACAACGAATCATTCAAACCGGCAACTGGATCGGTGCCATGCTGCTCGAAGCTGCTCGTCAAGAAGTAACATCAGTGCTACTCCTAGGTTATCAAGGCAAGCTGATCAAGCTAGCTGGTGGCATCTTTAATACCTCTAGTCACCTGGCAGACGCTAAACTAGAAATTCTTACTGCCGCCTTGATTCGCGTCGGTGGGGATGTTGCTGGAGCGCAGCAAATCTTGGCAGCCAAAACTGCCGATGCTGCTCATCGCGTGATCCAAGAACAAGGCCGAGAGATGCCGGTCTTCACTGATTTAGCAGAGCGGATCAACAGCAAAGCGATCGCTTATGTGAGCAAGTATGCCGATCGAGTCATGCTCATTGATACTGTATTGTTCGATCGACAGGGAAAAATTATTGTGGGTGAGGAGAAACTAACATGTCGATTGTAATAGCCGGAGAACGCAGCGGCAGCGGCAAAACCACCGTCACCCTCGCTTTATTAGCCGCACTCACTGCCAGAGGCGATCGAGTCCAATCTTTCAAGGTTGGTCCCGACTATATTGACCCAATGTTTCATGCCTATGTCACCGGGCGACCTTGTTATAACCTTGACCCAGTTTTGACCAGCTTGGAATATTTGCGTCCCTGCCTAGCCAGACATACCCAAAATGTGGATGTGGCAGTGGTTGAAGGGGTCATGGGTTTATTTGATGGTGCCGTAGATCCGCCGGGGGCAGGGAGTACCGCAGAGGTGGCGCATCAATTAAAGCTACCGATTTTGTTGGTGGTCAATTGTCAGAGTATGTCCCATTCGATCGCCGCTTTGGTGAAAGGGTTTACTAGCTTAGATCCCAATCTACCGATCGCTGGGGTAGTTCTAAACAAAGTGGGCAGCGATCGACATTTAGAGATTCTGACTACAGCCTTAAAGCCTACCCATATCCCGATTTTGGGCGTGTTTCGGCGGGAAGATGCCATTAGTTTACCCGATCGACATTTGGGTTTGGTGCCTACCGATGAACTGCCAGAATTAGAGGAGATCGTCGATCGGTTGGCTGTATTGGGAGAAAAGTGTTTTAACTGGCACATGCTACAACCCCTATTAAGGGCGGGGCAAGAGCGGGAGATTGAGACTAAGATACTGCCCAAAGTTACTTCGATCGCCGTGGCCAAAGATGCCGCTTTTAGCTTTTACTATGCCGAAAACTTAGAACTACTGGAATCACTAGGCGCAGAGTTAGTCTACTGGAGTCCTTTAAAAGACCAAGTAGTGCCAAATACCCAAGGACTATATTTTGGCGGTGGCTTCCCGGAAATGTTTGCAGCGGAATTGGCTGCAAATGTTGCTGTGCGGGAGTCGCTGCTGGCTAAGATTCAAGCAGGTACACCGACTTATGGTGAATGTGGTGGTTTAATGTATCTCACTGAATCTGTGACAGATTTTGCAGGTTGTAGTTATCCGATGGTAGGTGCTCTGCCCACCACGTCAATTATGGGGCAGAGATTAACCCTGGGCTATCGATTGGCCGTGTCACATGCTAATACGCCATTAGTTACCAAAGGTGAGATTTTGAAAGGGCATGAGTTTCATCGATCGGCTTTAACCACAAACTCTACCAGCCCTTTATTTCAAATGCAGCGCAGTACTGCGCTGCCCATAAACCCAGAGCTGAGTGAAGGCTGGCATTTACCCCATGTTCATGCTTCGTATCTACATCTCCATTGGGGCTGCACACCACATATTCCCCAGCGATTTATTCAAAGTTGCCAAGGTACGAAACAGCATTAGCCAAGACTCAGCAGGACTGAAAAAGAGTTGATTAGTTAATGGGGCTACTTAAAGCTGTTATTCAGGATTTTCACAACAGATCCCAGTAAAACCCAGATAGATCTATAATTCGTAAGCGCATCGATATCCTTGCGATCATTTTTTGGTAGCCCCCATGCCCGAAGTTAGCGATTGCCCCGCCACCACCTTCAACCTCCAGCAGCCCCTCGATAAAGTCGTCGATACCTGCGTTCACTGTGGATTCTGCCTTTCCACCTGTCCCAGCTATCGGGTACTAGGCAACGAAAACGATTCACCTCGGGGGCGGATTTATCTGATGGATGCCCTGAACAAAGCAGATGATGATGCCCGCCAGATCCCTCTTTCCCCTACCACCGTTTCTCACTTCGATAGCTGCCTGGGCTGTTTGGCCTGTGTTACCATTTGTCCCTCTGGCGTAGGCTACGACAAACTCATTGCCGCCACCAGACCACAAATCGAGCAACAGCATCAGCGGCCTTTGGTAGAGAAAATTTATCGACAATTAATTTTCAGCCTCTTTCCTTACCCCGATCGATTGCGTTTATTACTCTGGCCACTATTAGTCTATCGGCAGTCTGGGCTTCAGAAACTAGTGCGCAGTACTAAACTACTGCCCAAAGTCTCGCCCCACTTAGCAGCGATGGAAAGCGTATTACCAGCTTTCACAGCCGCAGATTTAACCGTAATTTATCCCGAAAAGATTGCCGCTACCGCATCACCAAAAGTTGACTCCAAAAAACATTATCGAGTAGGCATGGTTTTAGGCTGTGTCCAAAGACTATTCTTCGATCGAGTAAATCAAGCCACTATTCGAGTATTAACAGCCAATGGCTATGAAGTAGTTATTCCTCCCGGTCAGGGCTGCTGCGCAGCATTGCCTCAGCATCAGGGACAAACCGAGCAGGCTCAGACTTTAGCAAAACAAATGGTAGATAGTTTTCGAGGGTTAGAATTAGATGCCATTATTATCAACGCAGCGGGTTGTGGTCATACCCTCAAAGAATATGGTGAAATTTTGGCTGGTGATACAGCCTACCAACATTTGGGTGAAGAATTTTCTCATCAGGTAAAGGATATCCAAGAATTTTTGGCCTCGATCGATTTCATTGCACCACTCCATAAAATTAGTGATAGACCTTTGCCAGTAGTCTATCAAGATGCCTGTCATTTACTCCACGGCCAAAAAATCAGTGTGCAACCACGAGATTTATTAAAACGAATTCCGCAAGTACAACTATTAGAACCAGTAGATGCAGCGTTATGCTGTGGTAGTGCTGGAGTTTATAATATGTTGCAGCCCGAGGTCGCGGAAGAGTTGGGACAGCAAAAGGTCACTAATCTAGTGAACACCGGAGCCAGCATCATTGCTTCGGCAAATCCGGGCTGTAGTTTGCAAATTAGTAAGCATTTGGCCGAGCAAGGGCGAGATGTGCCGGTGTATCACCCGATCGAGCTGCTAGATATGTCGATTAGAGGTATGCAACTGCCATCCGCAAAGACCACAGCTTAATGCCTCTAAACCTTGATTTTCCCCTCAAAGTTTTTCACCAGCAGCTCTTCCAGCACCGGTAAAAGATCTTCGCAGGCTACGCCCTTCATTACACAAGTGCCCAAGTGAGCATCTTTACCAACCGTGCCACCCATGTAAATATCTACTCCCTCAGTCATCTTGCCGTCTTTGCGCACCTTCGTACCCATCAGACCAATATCGGCCACCTGGGGCTGACCACAAGAGTTGGGGCAGCCAGTCCAGTGGAAACGCACCGGTTCAGGCACAGTCACCCGATCGGCTAACTGGTTAGCAAAATGCTCGGCCTGTTGCTTCGTTTCCATCAAAGCAAAGTTACAAAACTGTGCGCCAGTGCAAGAAACTACGCTGCGAGTTAAATTGTTGGGAGCGATCGAGAACTTTTGCAGCAAAGAATCAGCCAACAAGCTATCTAATCGATCGGCGGGCACGTTGGGAATAATGCCATTTTGTTCTACCGTAAAGCGAAACTCGCCGCTGCCATAAATCTCCGCCACTCGGGCTAACTCAAACATATCTTCAGCAAACAGTCTACCTAGGGGAATATGAATACCCACATAGCTCAAGCCCTCTTGTTTCTGAGCATAAACTCCCAAATGATCGCGCTTCTCCCACTCAATTTCATCTTTGGCCGCCGCAGTTGCTAACGGCAACTGGTACTCCGCCGCTACAGTCGATCGGAGTTTTTCAATGCCCCATTCATCAATCAGCCACATTAGTCTAGACTTCAGGCGGTTTGCCCGCAGGCCATGGTCTCTAAACACCCGCAGCATCGCCAAACTAAACGGAATCACCCCTTCTGGTGGCACCCAAGCATCTAAGGGTACCGCCGGTTCAATCCGTTTGGCCGAAAAGAAACCACCAACTACAATATTGAAGCCAAATACCTCGTTTTTAAAGGCTGGAATAAAGGCTAGGTCATTAATTTCGGCATGAACCGAGTTATCTCGACAGCCAGCGATCGCAATATTAAACTTGCGGGGTAAATTGGTAAACTCCGGGTTGCCTGCACCGCCGTTGGTGATTTTATCTTGCAGCTCCTGAATCATGGCGCGGGTGTCATACAGTTCTCCAGCTTCGAGGCCAGCTACTGGTGAGCCGGTAATGTTGCGCACATTGTCCATCCCAGACTGCACGCTGGTTAAATGCACCGATTCCATTTCTGCAAAAATTTGGGGCAGGTCTTCGATCCGAATGCCGCGCAACTGAATATTTTGGCGAGTGGTAATATCGGCGCTGCCTTCATCCCCATAGCGCTGCAAAATGTTACCCAATACTCGCAACTGAGCGCTGGTGATAATGCCGCTTGGTAAGCGCAGCCGCATCATAAATTTACCCGGAGTCACGGGCCGCCAAAACACTCCTAACCACTTCAAACGATGCTCTCGATCGTTGTTATCCATTGCTTCCCAGCCCATCTGGGCAAAAGATTCTAGCTCAGCCCGCACGGCCAGACCGTCTTTTTCGGCTTTGAGCTTTTCAAATTTGTTCAGACTAGGAGTGGTGGCAACCATAAAATTAATAAGAAGTGAGCAGAGTTGATGAACAGGGGAAAGATTGTGCTATCTAGACCTTGAGATTAACGAGGATTGGTTAGATGAATATGTGCTTAAGAATACATAATATTTGTTTACATGATTTATTCGCATCAGTTCAATGCTCTTTCAGCAAGTGTGATCTATCCGGTTTATCGGGTCGATCGATCCATGATACTTTGAGCAGATCAACATCTAAATCACCACCTCTATTAACCACTCTAGGAAGCGAGCATGTCACGGGTCGAAGCAATTATAAAATTTTGGTTTGGGGCAGCCGGTAGCGAAAACTACGGATGCTATCGCCCTTGGTGGTTTTTGGCCAGCCCCGAAACCGATCAACATATTCAAGCATCTTTTGCCAACGACTACGAATTTGCGGCGGCTGGATATTTAGATGGTTGGCAGGGTTGGCCTTGGAGCTGTTTGGCCTTGATTTTGCTGTTAGACCAAATTCCCCGCAACTTATTTCGGGGGCAGCCCGAGACTTTTGCCACCGATGCAATGGCTCTAGAGATTGCCAAACAAGCTATTTTAAATGGTGTAGATCAAGAGTTTTTACCAGTACAACGCTGGTTTTTTTACTTACCTTTAGAACACAGCGAAAACTTAGCCGATCAAATCCAGTGTTTAGAGCTATTTTTGGCTCTGCCCGAGCATCCTGACAAGCATTTTGCCGTGGCTGCCGCCCAGCAACACCATAAAATCATCAAAGAATTTGGGCGTTTTCCGCACCGCAACCAAGTTTTGGGCAGAGTCTCAACGGCTGCGGAGTTAGCTTATTTGGAGCAGCCCAATGTCTTTCATCTCTGAGTCTTTCATCTCTAAGTCTTTCATCTCTGAATCTTCTAGCTTGGAATCTCTGCAACAGGCCGCCGATCGAGGTGATTGGGCAGCGGTGAGTGATGGGTTATTGGAACTAGACCCCAGCTCACATGGCGCAGAAATTTTGGCTTGGAGTTTACAGGTTTTGACTCAAGGAGATTTCGCCGATTCTTGGCAGGTGGCTAAAGTGCTGCCCAAGCTCGGGGATCTGGCAATTCAACCGCTGTTAGATTTATTGCAAAACACCGAGCTAGAAGCTGCTACTCATTGGTGTGTGGGCAGAATTTTGGGAGAATCAAGTTCTGCTCTGGTCGTGGCCGGGGTCATTGAACAGTTGAGTCAAAATCCACCCGCTGAGTTAGCCGAGATTTTAGTGCGAGTGTTGACCGATATGGGTTCACCAGCAATTCAGCAATTAAACCAGCTACTAGCCATTCCGCACCAGCGTAAATCAGCGGTGTTGGCTTTAGGGCACATTCGCCATTCCCAGACGATCGAGCCATTAATTGCAGTATTAAACGACCCAGATGCCGAGATCAGGAGAGTGGCGATCGAAGCCCTGGGCAGTTTTCATGATGTTCGGGTGCCGCCGGTACTCATCACGGCCTTAACAGACTTAGATAGCAAGGTGCGCCGAGTGGCCGTGATGGGCTTAGGCATGAGGCCAGATCTGGCTACCGCAATGCAGTTGGTCGATCGACTTACGCCCTTATTACAAGATCTTTATCCGGGGGTTTATTTGGCCACCGCTGCGGCTTTAGGCCGGATGGGTAACGAAGCAGCCGCGATCGCCCTCGGAAATTGCTATCAAAAAGAAACTTGCCCCCCAGATCTCCAAAGACAAATTGTCTATGCCTGGGGTTCGATCGATCTACCAATTACCCTCCCATACCTGCGGCAAGTTTTGTGGACATCTAACAATGAAACTGCGGTGGTGGCGATCAGATCGCTCAATCAATTAAAAAACCAGCAGCCCGCTGTAGCCAAGTTACTAGCAGAATACATTCAACATCCAGCGGCTAATAATAGCCCTCGCCTCCGCCAAGAGCTTACTGCTGTGCTGGGGAACATGCCAGACCTTCTAGGGGTCGAAGGCATTGTGAGGCTACTAGCAGACCCCGACGAACGGGTGCGCTGGCAGGCAATTTACTGGTTGCAGCAAGGTGGTTCTCCAGTTGTAGAAAAGCTTCAGCAGCTAGTTCAGACACCAACTACCGCCAGTGGTCTGTTAACCGGGATTCAGCGGTGTTTAGATCACTGGCAGTCGGCAAGTCAATAGCCCGCAAAGTCTGGAATCCCCATTTTCAAGCTGTTTCTAACATTAAGCTGAATCTTTTGTTCGGCTAGCTTTGTTAAAGTGACAGAAAGCATCTTTTTCGGTATATTTACTGATAGTTTAGATGCTTCGATTATCCACAATCTTAAATCTTTTTAAACCCCAGCAATTTTAGGTTTCTATGTTTCAGCAACACTTTCAGCGTAGTTTCTTGTCGATCGGTCTGCTCTCTTGCTTGATGGCTGTACCTTTTGCCGGTCGAGCAGAGACTCCTAAGGCTAAGCCAACTAGCACCGCCCAATCACAGGTTCAGGCTCCACTTGCTGGTGATCAACCAGCACAAGAGAGGCCAGCAGCAGCTAACGTCAAACCTGCCGACACTTTTAAGGCCAAGGCCGACGAAGTACATTTGTTGTTAAAGCTAGGTGAGCGCCGAGTTTATGTTTATCGCGGTGACAAGCTTTTAAACAAGTACCCAGTAGCAGTAGGCAAAAAGAAATGGGAAACGCCCCAAGGTAATTGGAAAGTAGAGCTAATGCTCAAAAATCCTGGTTGGACTAACTTTAAAACCGGTGAGCAATTGGCTCCTGGCCCAGATAACCCCTTGGGTCAGCGTTGGATTGGTTTCTGGAACGATGGTAAAGACGAAATCGGTTTCCATGGCACCACCAACTTGAGTTCGATCGGAAAAGCTGCTTCTCATGGCTGTGTGCGGATGAGCAACAAAAACGTCAAAGAACTGTACAAAGTCGTCAAAATTGGCACAGTAGTGCAAGTTCGCGCTTAAAGTTTGCCTCTTCATTCAATGAATAATGCCACTGGTTGTTAATCACCAACGGCGTTATCTCAAAACAAATAGAAACCCCCCAGAAATTCTGGGGGGTTCTATTATGGCCAAGATTCAAAACCACACTAATAAGTGCGAGATTAAAATTTTAGCCGCGACCTGGACGGAAACGCCCTGGGCGCGGACCTGGAGCACGATTTGGTGCTGAGGGAGCAACCGGAGCAGTAGGTGTAGCAAATGCAGGTGGATCTACCAACTGTACTGGGGGATCAAGGTTGGGAGTGAGTTGAGTTGGCTCATTGAGAGTTAATTCTTTGGCATTGTACTGGCAGGCGCGAGTACGAGAACAACTGCCTTCGCAGGTGTTGCCATTGGCAAAAGCTGGAGCAGCAGAGAAGCCAACGACAGCCAGGGTCATCAAGCTAACGGAGCGAATAATCGATTTAAGCATCTTTTTACGGCTGAACGACAATTGAACTTATGACATAACATTAGAACTTATCTTTATATTTATAGTGGAGAGTCTTACTAATGTCATCACTGAAAAAACTCAAGATTGCTCAATTGGGGATAATTTGATACTCAAAGCAAAAATTCTAAATCAAGTCTGATCCTGTTGCCTGTCAACAGTTACAACGAATTTCGATCAAAATATTGAGCTGCTATTTCAGCATAATGGCCGAACAAACTTTCTCATATTCGATCACTTAACAACTTGGCATATTTCTCTGCTGCTGTAATAAATCTTTACTTTTATCACTTCTTGGCATTCAGCATTTTATAACTAGCTCGCAATAAATAAACCAACTCAACAGTAACTCCTAAAACTCGACTTCATGCCAGCGGTGCCCCTTGGCGGTATGCTAGGTGTGAGAAAAAAGCATTCTGGCCACTATGAACCTTCCCTCTTCCCCCCTCCTGCTGGTATTAATCGTTTCAGTTGCCGTCATCCTCTTCTATGTGCGACGGTCACTGCGCTACCTCCAGTTTTTTCAGCAAGAAGAATACAACTCTGGTCGCTTTGTAAACTGGTGGCTTGAGAAACGCGCCTTTGATACCCGTGGCTCTTTAATCGCTTTGGTGATAGGAGGTCTAGGACTGGCCGTAGCTGAGAATTCTCTGGCGACATTGGGACTGTGCGTAGCTGGTGGCCTAGTCTTGATTGCCGCTAGCTGGACCGAAGAAGATCCTCGCAAGGTGGGCAAAATCAAACTGAACATGACCGATCGATTAACTGCCATCTATCAGCTCTCGATCGGGATCTATGCCGCAGTGGTAATAGGAGTTCTATGGTTAATTGCTGCCCTCGGCTACGGCGCAGCGCCAATTTTATGGTTGGCATCAGTAACCCTAATTCAAAGCACGCCCCTATGGCTAATGCTCGCCAATGCTATTTTGTGGCCAAACGAAAGCAAGAAGCAGCAGGCTTTCTTGGCCGATGCCAAAGAGATTTTGGCCGATTATGATCCCTACGTAATTGGGATTACTGGCAGCTACGGTAAAACCAGTACCAAGGCGATTTTGGGCAGTTTATTGGAGGCGATCGAGCCAACTTTTTGGACTCCCGGCAGCATCAATACCGAGATGGGGATTACTCGTCAGATTCGAGAAAATCTCAAAAGGCAGCAGCGCCTAGCAATTGTAGAAATGGGTGCTTACCAAATTGGCTCGGTAGCCAAGCTCTGTCGGCTCACGCCCCCCGATGCTGGTTTAGTGACAGCCGTAGGCGTAATGCACTTAGAGCGCTTTGGCGGGATCGAAAATATTTATAAGGCCAAGTGTGAACTACCCCAGGCGATCGATCCCAATGGTTTATTGGTCTGCAATGGCGATAACCCTGGTGCCCGCAAGATGGCTGGTGAATATCCGAAGGCTACCACCATTCTCTATGGGTTAGAACCAGAGCTGGGCCATTTGGATTGCTGGATGTCTGATATTGTGGCCACCATGGATGGCACCACTTTTAATTTGCATTGGCACAATGAGGTCTATGCCGGTTTTACTAAGCTGTTAGGCGTACCCATGCTCTCTAACTTGGTGGGGGCTTTTGCCATGTGCTGCGCTCTGGGCAAAAATCCAGAATATGTGATTGCGGCAATTCGTAGCATTGAACCGGCCAATAACCGTTTGAATCTGCGCAAAAACGGCGACGGCTTTATTTTGGATGATTCTTATAACTCTAATCCGATCGGCTTTGCTTCGGCATTGGAAGTACTAGAAGGTCTACCTGGTGGGCGCAAGATTTTGATGACTCCCGGCATGGTAGAACTAGGCGATCTACAGGCCGCTGAAAATCGTCAGGTGGCTCTCAAAGCCGCAGAAGTCTGTGATCTGGTAATTGTGGTAGGGGACACTAACAAGCAAGATCTAATGACGGGCTTGCAGGAAGGTGGTTTAACTGAAGATAAAATTCTGACTTTCGATAATCGGGATAAGGCTTTGGCTCATTTGATGAGCAAGGAGTTTAAACAGCCCGCCGATATGATTTTGATCGAAAATGATCTCCCCGATTTATATGAGGCTGAGGTAAAGTTTTAGCTCTATGCATTCAGGAATACTTTATCGGCTCTCAGCATTTACTACTACTCCCGATGGAGGAAATCCTGCTGGAGTATGGATTGGTAACAACCTTCCAGACCCTGAAACTATGCAGCGCATCGCTAGCGAAGTGGGTTTTTCGGAGACGGCCTTCGTTGCTCCTATTCATGGTCTAGAGCGAACTGTTCGCTACTATAGTCCTGAGGCAGAAGTATCATTTTGTGGACATGCCACCATCGCGATCGGAGTGGTGTTGGGTGAAAACAATGGCAATGGCACCTACCAGTTGGCAACATCTGTTGGAATAGTACCCGTTAACGTCTGCCAGCGAGACGGTATTTATGAGGCATCACTGACTTCCGTTGAGCCAACATATACATCAGCGCCCAATACGCTAGTTAGCGAGGTGCTCTCTGCCTTGGGGTGGCAAAAAAATGACCTAGATGATTCAATCCCTCCTGCCAGGGCCTACGCTGGAATCTGGCACTTGGTGCTAGCTGTCAAAGAGGCGCAACGTCTCGCAGAACTGAACTATGACTTCGATACACTCAAAGCACTGATGCTGCGGGATGGTCTTACTACGCTGCAACTGCTGTGGCGAGAGAGTGCTACCGTTTTTCATTCTCGCAATCCTTTTCCGGTAGGAGGTATTGTAGAAGACCCAGCTACTGGTGCCGCTGCTGCTGCGCTTGGAGGATATCTTCGATCGGCTAAACTCATTACAGTACCAACTACTATCCTTATTCGTCAGGGAGAAGCGATGGGTCGCCCCAGCCAATTGATGGTCACTATACCAGTCAGTGGCGGAATTATTGTAACTGGTAAGGCGATCCGAATTTAAGTAGGATGGAATGCTCAGCCTTAAAACGCTGATATTTCTCTCATTCCATCAACTATCTCACCCAGCATAAACCGCAACTGCCGACCACCTACTCCTTCGCCCGCTAATCCCATGAGCCTTAATTCTCCTACCGTCCACAAACTCACCAACGGCCTGACCATCATTGCCGAAAGTATTCCTGTCGAAGCCGTTAACCTCAGCATTTGGCTGAATGTTGGCTCTCGCGTTGAAAGCGATAGCATCAACGGCATGGCGCATTTTTTGGAGCACATGATCTTTAAAGGCACGCCTAGATTGGGTTTAGGAGAATTCGAGAAACGAGTTGAAACCCGAGGAGCCATCACCAATGCCGCTACCAGTCAAGATTACACCAACTATTACATCACCACTGCCCCCCAATACTTTGCTGAACTCTGCCCACTGCAAATAGATTTGGTCTTAAATCCGACGATCAATCCCCAAGACTTTGACCAAGAGCGGCTCGTAATTTTAGAAGAAATCGCCCGATCGGCAGATAATGTACAGCGGCGGATCTCTCAACAGTCGATCGAAATGGCCTGCGAAACCCTACCCTACCGTCGTCCAGTCTTGGGTAACAGCCAAGTCATTGCAGGCTTGACCAATCAGCAAATGCGCTATTTTCATGCCAGCAACTATCGACCAGCAGCGATGACCGCTGTAGCTGTAGGCAACTTGCCAGTCCGAGATTTAATTGATATTGTGACCGAGAGCTTCAATACTTACTCTAGCCATGAAGGCGCGACCCAGTTCGCTACCGCTGATTCATTACCACCTCAGGAAGCACCTTTCGTTAAGGTAGTGCGTCAAGACGTAGTAGATCCCGAACTACAGCAAACTCGTCTGATCATGATGTGGCGAGTACCAGGAATGACAGAGTTAGCTGCCACTTATCCGTTAGATATTGTGGCAGCAGTATTATCTCAAGGACGAACTTCCCGACTGGTGCGCGATCTGCGAGAGGAACGACAGCTAGTGACAGGCATTGGAGCCAGCAACAGCACCTATGCTTGGCAGGGAATTTTTGGGGTGACGGCACAGTTGCCTACGGCTAACTTAAAAGAAGTAGAAAAGCGAATTTTAGATCATATTGAGCTGTTGCAGCAGCAGAAAATTAGCTTAGAAGAAATCGATCGAGTGCGCCGTCAAGTTGCTAGCCGCCATATTTTTGGCAACGAAACCCCTAGCGCCCGCGCCAGTATGTATGGCTACTATCAGGCGATGTGTGGCGATTTAAGTGCAGGCATAGACTATCCCGCAAAAATTCAATCGATCGATGCAGATATGTTACAAGCTGCTGTTCGTCAATATCTACCAATAAATGCCTATGGTGTCATGACTGTTCGATCGCCCGATTAGAGGCTCTATGTAAATGCCACATAAAAAACAGGAATTATTAATATTCCTGTTTAATGTATGGTTACTAAGTAGTGTGGTAGATAAGAAAATAAATTTAACCTCCACGGCAGATGCCACTATGCTAAAAACAGCTAGAGTTATAATGTTGTTATAAACAATTATCGATTAATGGTCAGGTTACTTTAAAGCCTTACTCCTGTCAAATGTAGCATCAGTATCAGAACCAGCAAGCCACCCAACTGTGACAATACATCAATTTCTTCAAACGAAAGGGGTAGCAAAAATCTCATAAAATCACCTCTGGAGAGAATTAATTTTAGCCAAAAGACAAAAACTTACTTCAAAACTCCTTAACTGACAAAGCTTCAAAGCTATGTTTGTCCTACCTTTGATTATAAGGTCAAATATAAAAAATCGGACTAGTAGAACTGTTCAAAATAGTCAATTTTTGTAAAGTCAGCCCGATCAAAGTAGATAGAAAGATTGATTAAAGCAAAAACTAAAAGAGCGGGCTAATAACTATTTTTTTTGGTTTTAAGTTGCTTTACCTCGACTGAAAGCTGCACCCCAGAACGATCGACCACCGAGCATAAATCCTGCACTGATTTTCTGCCACACCACCAATCCCCGGCAATTTCGGCTAAAGGAACCAGCACAAACCCCCGATCGGCCATGTAAGGATGAGGTACTTGAAGACTGGGTGTATTAACATACCAACAGCCATACAGCAATAAATCCAAATCCAAAGTCCTGGCACCCCAATGTACCTGTCGCTCCCGACCACTATTGCTTTCGATCGACTGCAACACTACCAACAATTCCCATGGAGACAGACTAGTGGCAATCGTCACAGCACTATTCAAATAATCTGGCTGAGGTGGCCCGATGGGCTTGGTAGAGTAATAACCAGCCACCCGCATCACTTCAATCTGCGGATGATCATCCAGAGATGTAACGGCTAAATCTAATAACCCTCGACTATCGCCCAAATTACTGCCTAGGCCAATGGCGCAGCTAGTTACGAACATAACGCTTACCCGCTGCCCCGACCTCAACTCTGGCCGCAAAAGGCACATACATTAAATACTCATCAAATTTCAGCGCAAACTGTCTGGCCTTGCGAGGATTTCCCTCCAGCATTTGGGTTAACTCTGCTTCGGTTAGGGAGCCATACTTGTATAGGTGCTCAAACACCGCCCGAATATTTTCGTCTTCAAACTTGTCTTGCCAGGGCGTTAAATCCGAAAACAGCTCCGATGCCAGGGCAGATTCTGTCGCCAGATTCTCTGCTTGCAAATTGGTCTGATCCAACCGCACTTTTTGCGATCGCAGCTCGGCTACTTCGGCCATCAACTGCTCCCGAGTTTGTTCTAGGGTAACTACACTGGGCCTAATTGCGGCTATTTCTGATTCCTTAATTTCTTTTTGGGCGGCGAGTTCAGCCAGAGAATGTTCGAGCTGTTCTCGTTGTGCAGCCAGCTCCGCTAACTCGGTCATAAATTGACTGCGAGATGCTGCCAACGTTTGCAGCAATGGCTGAATTTCGGCGATCTCGGCTTCCTGCTCAGTTTTTTGCTGGATCAGCTCAACGGTAAATTCATCAAGCTGTTCTTTTTGTGCTGTTAACTCAGCCACCTCCGACATAAACTGTTCTCGGGACTGCTCCAAATTCTGAATAATTGGTTGTAGCTGGGCTACTTCGGCTTCTTTCGCAGCTTTTTGCTGAGCCAACAGTTTCATGGAGTCTTCTAAATCCTGCCATTCTTTATAGAGGGCATTAACTCGTTCTTGGGTTTGCTCATGTTTCAGGGCTGCTTGCTGTAGCTCATTTACCGATTGCCGCGTGGTCTGTTCTTTTTCGAGTAACTCCTGGAGCTGGGATTGAGACTGGGCAATAATTTGATCCCGATCGGTGCGCAGCCAGTCGATCGATTCTTGCAACTGCTCTCGCTCTTGATGTAGCTCTGTGACCTGAGTTTGCAAAATAGACTGCTGAGTAACTTGAGCCTGCAAATGTTGCAAAGATTGTTCTAGCTGTTTTTCTTGGTTTTTTAACTCCTGGCATTTGGCAGCAGTGGCCGTGCGATCGGCTACCAAATCCTCAATTTTGGCGGTTAATTGTTGGTGTTCTAAACTGCGCTCCGCAATCTCGGTGGTTAAGGTAGCCAAAGATTCTTGCTGAGCCGCAAGGCGATCTTTGGTGCGGTTATTTTGTTTGAGAGTATTGACCGCTTTGGTCGCCAACGGCTGCTCTAGGCTGACTTCTAAGACCTTTTTCTCAGCTTGCAGTAACAGCAACTGCGATTCGATGGTGGCGGTCTCTCCGGCAATTCGTTTCCGGGCGGCTTCTAAGGCCGTGACCTGATTTTGATGGCTGGCAATTTCCATCTGTAAGCGAGTGCGCTGGTCTTCTGCCACCAACAAGTTTTCTTGAACGGCTTGCGCCCGCAGGCTGAGATGATGAATTTTGGCATTTAAAGACTTACCCGATCGATCAAGGCGCTGTTTTTCTAGGCGCTTAACAACCCAAAAGCTGCCTACACTGGTCAGAGCACAAGCGCAGCCGATTAACGGAGTCGCACTAGGATTGATTAGCAATCCCAAAATGCTCCCCGTACCAAGGGCGATCGTCGCATTGAGAAACCAGTAATCTTTCAACTTCCTGAACCTGCCTTCTTAAACCTACGAGGTATCTACTCGCTGCAAAGTTTAATAAAAGTTTACCATGCTAGTCCTCTCCCCAGCCCATAGATGCCCATATCTAGGGGTGCAATCTGGCGAAAGACTGCTAGACTGGCGAAAAAGTGATCTTCAAGGATGCCGTCGCCGTGACCGATCTAGAGAACCAAAACCTCCCAAAACCCTCTACAGCAGGCACCTCTGCCGATATTCCAGATCCATTTCTGGAGTCCCCAATAGAGACACCAGTACCCCCAGTATCTGACGGTGATCTGATCACCTGCGGTGCAACCTGCGGACAAGTTGGGTCTGAGGCGACCTCAGACCCGTGCGTGGCAGGTCGCGAAGCTGTTGGGAAAGTAGCCAGTTCATTCATTGACCAGTCACCCACCAAAACCTCAGAGGAAGCTCGCTTTGAGTTAGCCCGAGCAAGCTTGCAAAATAGCTTAGAACGCTACCAAACCAATGCACCAGAAAGTGCCCAAGCTGATATCGCCCTGTTGAATGAAACTTTGAGCAAGCTCGATCGGGGTCTATACTGCATTGCTGTGTTTGGCTTGGTGAGTCGGGGTAAGTCAGCGGTGCTCAATGCCTTGATTGGTGAGCAGGTATTAGATGTTGGGCCATTAAATGGCGTAACCAAGTTTCCTCGATCGGTGCGTTGGCAACCCAATCCTCAAACCCAAATCGATCTGATTGATACCCCCGGACTAGATGAAATCAACGGCGAGATTCGCGGGCAGATGGCTCAAGAAATTGCCAGCAAGGCCGATTTGATTTTGTTTATTATTGCTGGCGATATCACTAAGCTCGAATACCAGGCGCTCTGTGAGCTGCGCACGGCTCAGAAGCCTTTGCTACTGGTCTTTAACAAGTCGGATCTCTACCCAGAACAAGAACGCCAAACTATTTATACCGAGTTACAAAATCTGGGTAACGAACCCACCGAACCAGCAGCATCTGGCGCAGCTACGGCCACCAGTGAAATGCTGCACCGCTTACTTTCAGCCGATGAAGTGGTGATGGTAGCTGCCGATCCAGCAGCCATGCAGGTACGCACCGAATATCCCGATGGCACCAGCAAGAATACCTGGGAAAAACCCGCACCTCAAGTAGAACCGCTAAAAGCAAAAATCCTGAATTTATTAGCAGCCGAAGGGCCTTCGCTGTTGGCGATCAATGCTTTAGTCCAAGCCCGCTCCACCGAAAATCATTTGGCTGAAACTACTCTGAGCGCTATGACAGCAGAAGCTCAACAGTTGGTCTGGAAATTTGCTCAATACAAAGCACTGGCGATCGCCCTCAATCCGATCGTCTTTTTTGATGTAGCGGTAGGTGTTTTTATTGATTTGGTCATGGTGCGCTCTTTAGCCAAGCTGTACAATTTGCCGATTACTAGCTATCAAACCAGTAAGCCGATCGCTGGAGTGCTGTTTAGCGGTGCTAGTTTATTATTGGGCGAAATCCTAACAGTATTGGTCTTTGGGATTGGTCGTAGCGACAATTTATTAGATTTTGCTAGCTTTAGTTGGGCGGCACTGCCCGGTTACTTTGCGGGCGGGATATTGCAAGGGGCGATCGGGGGTTATGGTGCTTATGCTGTCGGTAAAGCAGCCCAAGTTTATTTAGCCAAAGGCAGTACCTGGGGTCGTCTCGGTGCCAATACGGTGATGCGCGAGATCTTGAAAAATATCGATAATGAGACGATTGTATCTAGACTACGGGATGAGCTAATTGCAATGCCTGTTGATACGACCCAGGAATACAAAGAAGAACCAAAGGAGAGTACAAGTGTTGTTGACAAAGATAATAGCGCTAACTGAAATCTTTTGCGAGACACAGTAACTATGACTACTGATTGAGAAATAGTTACTATCCCCCACAACACCAGTTACAGATTACATCATTTTTGGGATATGCATGTTGTTTAAAATGCATTATTCAGCAGTGACTTTAAAACTATTTACGACTTGCTTAAAGATCGTATTAGCTTGTTTCGTATCTTCTGGTAAATAAGCATATGTAACTTGGAAGATTTCATCTCCCTCGATAAATAGCCCGACTAATTCTTGCAATTTTAGTCCCTGAACATCGGCATCTACTAGTAATCGTGCAACTTGACGAGATCCTACAGTATCAACTTTATGCTCAGTGAGCTTGAATCCTGGCGGGAGCATCGAAGGAAAAAACTTAGCCATTATCGCTTCTATTTCTACAATTGATGACTTGCCCAGTAATGGTAAACGAGAAATCATAATAACTTCAGGCTTGTCGCCTGTACTAATTGCTAGCGCTCTTAGGATTGAGGGGTTACTATCTAAAATCTTGACAAAAGATGCCATAGAAGGAGCAATCTTAACGGCTTCTGTCGTAATTTGTTTCACATCCTCATCAGAGGGTGAACCACCTCTAAATCCGGCAGGAACGGAAAACTGCACACCATTGCCTTTAATAACAGTGTTAGATTCTCTTTGTAGTAGTGTCAGGTGACGATCGAATGATTGACCAATATTAGTGACTGGCTGAGGAGTGGCATTTACAGCCAAATTACCAGTAGCTAATCCGGACAACGTAATATTAAAAAATATTACAAATTTGGAGAAATTCATATTTAAGACCTTGTGATTGTGGTGTAGCGAAAACCAAATTAGTAGGTATCTGAACTAAATTGTAATCCATATTTATTACATTGGGTATATTTTAAGTAATTTTGCATAATCTAGTGATTTTCTCAGAAAAAAGCATCCTAATATTTAGGCTTCTTTACTCTAGTCCCTAGCTTCGGTAACTCTAGAGTAAACAGACTGCCTTGACCCACTTTACTCTGGACATTTAATCGCCCGCGATGGAGAGTGGCGATCGATTTCACAATGGCCAATCCTAAACCCGAACCCCCATCGTGGCGCGATCGATTGTTATAAACCCGATAAAACCGATCGAAAATCCTTTTTTGAGCCTTGGGATCTATCCCCACTCCGGTATCCTGTACCTGAATAATCGCCATCCGATTTCGCTGCCGGAGAAAAACTGTTACCTGTCCCTTAGGAGGCGTATATTTAATGGCATTCACAATTAAATTCGTCACCAATCGATATAGCTGCTCACTATTGCCCCACACCCATAGAGCATGATTAACTCCCATTACCGTATTGAACTGAATGTCTGCGGCGATCGCCATAGCTGCTAACTCTTCATCTAAATCAGCCACAATATTGTTTAAACAACAAGCTTCCCACTCTTGACGAAAGCCAGTGCTTTTACCACCATAAGCCCGCAAATCAATTCGTGACAATAACAACAAATCGGCAACCAACTGAATTAGCCGTTGGTTTTGGCGTTGAATAATAATTAAAACTTCTTGAATTTGTGGCCATTCTGCACCTGGCTGCAACAAAGTAGATTCCACCGTAGCCTGAGTCGCGGCCAGAGGAGTTCGCAGCTCATGAGCTGCATCGGCGGTGAATTGTTGAATGTGTTGGTAAGAACGATAAATCGGCTTCATGGCTGATCCGGCTAGCAGCCAGCTTGCTATTAAAATAACCATCCAGGCGATCGGCAGCCCCACAGTTAACAACCAGCGCACTTCTTTCAAGTTATCAGCCACATCTTGTAAATCACGACTGACCTGCAAGTATCCCCATTCTCTTTCTTGATTATCATGCAGCAGGATAGTTTTTTGCAAGTAATAGTTACCGTCAGACACACTGATAATCAACTGCTGTTTGGCCGGAATAATATTTAGTTTGGGCGGTAATTGATTATCAGTAACTGCAATTAATTTACTGCTTTTGTCGAACATCTGAATATGATATTCGTTCACTAAAATAGATTTAAGATAACGATGAAACTGCTGTTTTTTTTCTGGGCATTTATTGCCATTCAGGCACATTTGCGGCATAAAAGCCAATACATCTTTAGAGACTTCTCCGGGCTTACTCAGGTTGGCTTCCATTTCATTATGCATTACTCCCACAAAAGACTCTAGCTCTTTGGTGGCGCTAAACATCAAAATATGTTGGGTGGTCACGTACCAAACACCGCCCATAATGCCCAAAATAACCGCCATCGCGGCGGCATAAGAAAATGCCAACCTCCAGCGAGTTCTACTAAACAGTCGATTTCTTTGCATAATTTAACCAACCACAAATCGATAGCCTACTCCGCGCACTGTCTCGATCGTGCTTTTACATTCAATATCGGCTAGCTTGCGGCGCAATAAACGCATTTGAGCGGCCACCACGTTACTAAAGCTATCGGAATCCAAAGACCAAATTTGAGCGCGGATTTGCTCACTGGTTAAAATTCGATCGGGGTGACGCATGAGATATTCCAACATTTGCAGCTCTTTGGTGGTCAGCGAAACCGGCGTATGCTGCTGGCCAGAAACCTGCATCACCGTGCGAGTACTATAGTCTAGCAGCAGATCTCCCGCCTGTAATTGCTGGGATTGTAACTGTGGCGATCGACGCTGCAAAGCCCGCAGTCTGGCCAATAACTCCGCCATCCCAAAAGGCTTGACTAAATAATCATCGGCTCCGGCATCTAGCCCCATCACCTTGTCTTCCATGCTGTCTCGGGCCGTCAGCATTAAAATTGGCAGAGCCTGAGATTGGCTGCGCAAGCGTTGACATAGCTCAATGCCCGATAAACCGGGTAACAGCCAGTCAAAGACTGCCATTTCGTACTTTGTCCAATTGGAAGTGAGATACTCCCAAGCTAAGTCTCCATCCTGCACCCAGTCCACCACGTAGGCCGATTGGGTAAGGGTCTGCTGGATAGCTGCACCGAGATCTGGTTCGTCTTCTACTAGTAATAGCCGCATAATTTAGGTCAGGCGGAATTTTACCCCCTTACTATAGCAAGATCATCTAAAGCAATTCCAAATTCATTTTTCTGGAAGTTTTGCTAATTTAGTTTAAATCTGTCCGCCCACACCTTTAAACTTCTCAACAAACGCTGCGATTTTTTGAAAAATGCTCTGCTTCTTGGTTTTGTATTGTGGGTTAAGCGGACTCATACTAGGCATTGTGGAATTTAACTCAGTCCCGTTTTCACTGGCGAAACCGCGTTTTAGGGAGGCGCTGATATAGCGCTTGGCTGCTGCTTCCTGCAAACCTTCTGAACTAATCAACTCATTTGCTTCGCGGGTTTGCTCGGCTTGGGCAAATTCAAAAAACGCATCAATGATGCTGGCTTTATCGGCCATCTCATCGAGATTGGTTTGATTGATGAAATCTACAATCAGGCTTTCTTTGGCGCGATTACCCAGGCTGGCTCGAATCAAGCGGCGCACTTCTTCGATCAACTCACCTTTATTTTTATTCTTTTTATGCTGCTCAAAAATCAGCTCAAGAATGTAATCTAAATTGATCTCTTGGGATTTCAGCAAATCCACTTCAAACACCACATCGTCCCAATTGATGGTGGATTTTTCTTTTTCACTGCCCACTTTTTCCCGACGTAACCAGTCGCGGATATCGTTGTAGGTGGAGCGGTAATCTTGAATGGTGCGATCGGCAGGAACCTTGATTGCTTGGAGTGCTGTCAGGTCTTCATCACTTAAATATTGCGCCGCTTTAAACGCTTCAACCGCTGCTGGGTCATTCATGTCGATATTTTGCAAGGCTTTCAGGCTGGCAAATTCATCGTAGTTTTGCAGCACATTTTCAACGCGCAGATATTCACCAAATAGCTTGGCAAAGTCTTTTTTGTCTTTTTCTAAAACGATCTCGTCGGGGTGAGGAAAACGCTGCTCTAATTCTGTGACTACTTCCACAAAGCCGCGCCGAGCTTCGCCAGTCACCAGGTCAGTAAAGCCGCCCATGTATTCTTTGTAGCTTTTTTCTAGCACCACATTTTTGGTATTTTTATCGCCAAACAGGGTAATGGCATCGATCGTGGCTTGTTCTAAATCGCGGAAGGTGACGATATTGCCAAAGGTTTTGGTGGCATCATAAATGCGGTTGGTGCGCGAATAGGCTTGCAGCAAACCGTGATAGCGTAGGTTTTTGTCCACAAACAGCGTGTTAAGCGTAGGTGCATCAAAACCAGTCAGGAACATGCCCACCACGATCAGTAGATCAATTTCCTTGGCTTTTACTTGCTTGGCCAGATCGCGGTAGTAGTTTTGAAAACCATTGCTATCCACGCTGAAGTTGGTTGTAAACAGCGCGTTATAGTCAGCGATCGCCACAGCTAAGAATTCTTTGGCGCTGCTGTTCATGGCTGATACATCAAAGCCTTCATCCAAAATTTCGCCCACGGTTTCTTGTTCTTCGTTGGCGGCAAAGGAAAAAATGGTGGCAATTTTCAGGGGTTTATCGCGGCCTGTTTGCAACTGCTTAAATGTTTCGTAATACAGCTTGGCAGCTTCTACACTGCTCACGGCAAACAGAGCATTAAAGCCTTTTCCTGTCTGCAAGCGGTGAGTTTTTTGGCGGAAATTATTCAAGATGTATTGGGAAATCTGGCGAATCCGATCGGGGTGTAATAGGGCTTGTCTATTTTCGGCGGCGCTGAGCTTTTGCTCGTCTTGCTCGCTTTCAATGGCTTTGAACTGGGGACGGACATCGTTGTAGTCCACCTTAAACTTCAGCACTTTTTCATCACGGATTGCGTCGGTGATCACATAGGAATGCAGCTCACGACCAAACACGCTGGCGGTGGTATCTGCGCCCAGGGCGTTTTGCGGAAAAATGGGTGTGCCAGTGAAGCCAAACTGATAAAACCGCTTAAATTTTTTCTTTAAGTTCTTCTGCGCCTCACCAAACTGGCTGCGGTGGCATTCATCAAAAATAAACACGACTTGCTTGCTGTAGATGGCTAGGTCGCTTTCGGTTTTCATCAGGTTATTCAGCTTCTGGATGGTGGTGACGATGATTTTGTTGTCGTCTTTATCCAGATTACGCTTCAGCCCCGCTGTGCTGTCAGAGCCATTCACGCTATCGGGCGAAAAGCGCTGGTATTCTTTCATGGTTTGGTAGTCCAGGTCTTTTCTGTCCACCACAAAAAACACTTTGTCGATAAAATCTAGCTCAGTGGCTAACCGCGCCGCTTTAAAGCTGGTGAGGGTTTTGCCCGAGCCAGTGGTGTGCCAGATGTAGCCGCCGCCCTCAATATGGCTCCAGTGTTTGGCTTGGTAAGCGCTATTGATTTTCCATAAAATGCGCTCGGTGGCAGCAATTTGGTAGGGGCGCATCACCAGCAGAGTGTCATTCACATCAAATACCGCATACTGCAACAGCACGTTCAGTAGGGTATTTTTCTGAAAAAAGGTGGTGGTAAAGTCTTTTAGGTCTTTGATCAGGTTGTTATCGGCTTCTGCCCAGTTCATAGTAAAGTCGAAGCTATTTTTATTCCGCTGGGTGGTGTTGGCAAAGTAGCGGGTATCGGTGCCGTTGGAAATGACAAATAGTTGCAAATATTTATACAGGGAGTGTTCGGCATTAAAGCTTTCTTTGCTGTAGCGATGCACTTGGTTAAAGGCTTCCCGAATCGCCACGCCGCGCTTTTTTAGCTCAATTTGCACCAGGGGCAAGCCGTTGACCAAAATGGTTACATCGTAGCGGTTGGCTTGGGTGCCCTTTTGTGCAAATTGCTTGATCACTTGTACTTTGTTGTGGGCAAGGTTCTTTTTATCGAGGAGGTAGATGTTTTGAATGCGCCCATCGTCAAATACAAAATCATGGATGTAATTATCATGAATTTTACGGGTTTTATCGGTAATGCTATCGCTAGGTTTATCTAAAAAGGTTTCTACAAAACGCTGCCATTCGCCCTCGGTAAACTGCACGTTATTCAACGTCTGCAATTGCTCACGCACGTTGGCTAGCAGGGCTTGCTGGCCGGTTATACTGGGCAGGTATTGATAGCCTTGATTAGATAAATCCTCAATGAACTCGCTCTCCAAATCATATTCGCTTTGGTAGCTTTCGCTAGTTTTTGGTTGCTTGCTATATTTATCCAGCACGATGAAGTTATTGGATTCGGCAATGGTGTTGTAGTCAGTCATTGGTTTTTGTCCTCTAGAAACTTTTGCTTCGCTAGTCTTTCCTTTACTTCAAATTGTGACACCAGCGGCGACACTATCCTTACCATTTGTCCCACAGGCTGCGGGACAAATTCAAATTCGGCACTTAAAAATATGTAGAAGCGTGAAAAATAATAGTGTTATGTGTTCATGGTAATTCTCTCACCAGTGGTGAGAGTTTTGTATGTTTTAGGACATCTGAAAACTCGCTTTGCATATTCTGCGCTCTTTGCGGATGCTTGCTCATTGCTCCTCCTTAGTCTTGGGAAAACTTAGCAATAAATCGCGGCAATACTCTCGTCAGATAAAAGCAGCAGGGGAAACGTTAAAGTATTCTCCCAATTTCTTGGCTTGAGTTTTGCTGATTTCTCTTTTGCCACTAAGCATTGCCGATACTAGTCCTTTGTTTAAGCCAGTTACCTTGACTAGTTCAATTTGTTTTATTTCCCGTGCTTCCATTAAATGCTGTAAGAATTCATGGGGCTTGGTGTTTATCCATTCCTGAAAAGAATAGGTTTTTTCTTCATAGTCTCGAATGAGTTTGACCAGCAACATAAATAAAGCCGTTTCAGATTCTATGCGTTCATTACGCTTAGATAAAAGGCTTTCTGTTACTGTAAGAAAATGCTCGTATTCTGGCTGGGTTTCGATGATCTTGGGACTGATTTCGTATCTGTTGAGTAACTCTATATAGCTATCTCTGTTAATAGTGAGGGTCATTTTTCCATTCATCCTTGCTGTAGTCAGCGTGAGTGAGAAAGTATTTAAAGTATGCGACTTGGCTTTCGTAGCCGGAATCAAGTAATCATAGCTCACTAACTTAGTATCGATTTGAGAATGCCAAGAACTTTATGAATTGGCATTAGTGGATAATTATCTGGGTCGATCATCACTTTATCGCCTTCCAGTTTAAGAAATTGCCACAATCTACCACTAGTTACACAACCATGTATAACTGGAATAGTTTGTCCTTGACTCTGATTGTAAAGCTGTGCTGCTATCATTTCAGCTACACATTGACCTAACCCAAATTCAATCTCTCCTCGTTTAGCTTCTACTAGCATGAATACCGGAGCGTCAATAGTATAAGGGTTAGCAGATCTGCTGAATAAAAAATCACAAAATCCATTCAAGCCTTTTTCCTGATCTACATTAAACTCTTCTCCAGAAAACAACTTTACCGTTCCTCCAGATAATTTAGTTGCTTGAGCCAAGATTGGCGTAACTAACAACTCTGATTTAGCCTTTTCGGTTCTTGCACCTTCAGCCAATTCCAATAGGTCATTGAACACAATTGTAAACTCTAGTTGTGGCTCAGCGATCGGTAAAGAATCGCAAAATCGTTCGTTGATGATTGTTAGGCTAAATTGATTTTTAGCTAATTCTAATGTGAAAGTATTGTATGCCATGTGAACCTCAAATTAGTTTAAGTGGTAATAGGAATCCTAAGTACTAAGTCCTCTAAACTCCAGAGTTGCCAAAGCCCCTGCATAAGCATTAGAAAATTCGCTTTGTATATTCTGCACTTTTGCGGCTGCTTGCTCATTGTTCCTCTTTAGTCTTGGGAAAACTTAACATTAAATCGCGGTAGCATTCGTATTGCTTTTGGCGCAAGGCAATTTCATGGGGGATAAAATCTCTACCCAGCTCAAGGATAAACTGCTTCATATTTTGAATGAGTGCTTTTTGCAGTTCTTTCTCTTCGTGTTCCATCGGCAAACCCAAAAACTCTAATACATAATTATCTTTTAGGGTGTGATCGATACTGGGATGAATTTCTCTCAGCACTGCCGAGAGTTTTTGATTGCCGAGCATAGTCCGTTCAAAGTGAGAAGAACTAATCTGCCGTTCCAGCTCTCTTGATGAATAGTGTTCTTTGATGCACATTCGCAGGTAATATTCCCGCTCTTCGGTGGACTTACAGCGCGAAAAAATAATGGTGTTATGCGTCCACGGTAATTCTCTCACCAGTGGTGAGAGTTTTGGATCAGATTGGTAGGTTTCATAAAACTGCTTCATTCGCCACAGATTTTTGTCGCTAAAACCTTTGATTTCTGGGGCGTTTTGGGTGATGTAGTTGGCTAGTTCACTTACAACACTTTTGCCCCAAGATTCACTGCTCACTTTCTGGCTGATAATTTGACCAATCTGCCAATAGAGGTGGATGAGGGCGGTATTGATGTGAGCAAAAACTTTCTGTCGGGATTCCTGAATTTGTTTTAGGACATCAGAAAACTCACTTTGCATATTCTGCACTTTTTGCGGCTGCTTGCTCATTGTTCCTCCTTAGTCTTGGGAAAACTTAACAACAAATCGCGGTAATATTCGTATTGCTTTTGGCGCAAGGCGATTTCACGGGGCAAGCCTTCGCTGATGGAATGGGTGAGGGTGTCGAATTTGTCTAGAATGGCCACGATGCGAGCTTGTTCTTCGAGGGGTGGAACAGGAATGGATATCTTTGAAAATCCGTTAATCAATAACGTATTTACCTTAGTTCTTGCTACGTACTTTGCCTTTTCTGCAATAAATGAAGTGGCTTGCATACAATAAGAAATAAATTTCGGGTTCATCGGGTGGCGAAAAGCATAGCAATGATCATGAATAGCTATTTTTTTAGTTCCAATCCATGCAACGGCTTTGCCAACATCTTCAACAGTCTCTCCGACATCGGTAATCACAACATCCCCCGGTTCTGCATAGCGTAATGATGCTGCCATTTCAGCGCGAACCTGTGATAGTGAATGAGAGGTTGAAACTCCATATCGTGTGTAAATTTCGCCGTAGTGAATAACTTGTATGCCGTTATCCACGTAATCCGCTTTGGTGAAACGTTTTCCGCGAATAAACTCGCCAATTTCCCCCAACGGCTTCCACTCCACTTCACTTTCTTCAAAACTCAACAACCGATCGCGGTAGTAGTTATATTGTTTCTTGCGATCGATCAGCTCGGCGGTCAGCTCGGCGGTCAGCTCGGCGGTCAGCGCTGTAAAAGTGTCCAAAATCCGCACGATTTCGGCTTGAATGGCAAGAGAGCGATCGGGGTTTTCTGGGCATGGGATGGGGATTAGGAATTTCCTAAAACCATTCATATCGACAGAAGCAAAACTCGACATTGTTGTATTTTTCTTACACCAATCTGCCAAGAGAAAGAAGTAGTAAAAGATGAATTTAATATCAAGAGTTTTAATATAGCTTTCTTTTACGCTTAAATTAGTAAACCTTTGGTTAGCCAAATATGGAACAGTGATTAAAGCATGTTCGCCAATTGTTGCCGATGTTGCAATTATGATCGAATTAGCAGGAAACAACTTTCCACCTTTTACGGCACTCTCTGAAATTTTTTGCAATGAATCATTAAGAATTTGACCGTTCTCACGAATATCATCCATCCTAAACCAAGGGATAGAACCACCTTCCCAAAATTCTTTTTTTGTCGTTGATGGTGTATAACCATTTTTCAAATGAAATATTTCTTCAAGAGGCTTCCACTCCACTGACCCCCCATCCAACAGCTTTTCCAGAAAATTTATACCGCTCATGCGTCACCTCCATTAATTCCCTGCAATTCCCGCTCGATCGCCTCGATGCTTGGCAATTGTGCAACAGCCTGTTGCACAAATTCAACATCTGTTCCATTAATTATCTGCAATTCCCACCTGATCGCCTTGATGCTCAGCAATTGTGCAAGCATGTCTTGCACAAATTCAATATTTGTCCATGTATGGACAAGTCCCCTCAACCAGATGTTATGGCCATCCGGCGTACCGATCGAAGTAATAGACTGTGCTGACTTACTCATAGGTATACCTCAACTCTTGCTCAGATGGAAAATTTAGCTTGTACTTACTAATAAAAAGACGGTCTTTGCTTTGCAATTCTTGGGTCAACGACCCAAGAATCTCAGGGCACACCTTATAAAACTGGCGGCAGCGCGACAACCCAGGGGCAATTAGTTCTCTAAGTTGGCTTTGAAAGAAGCGATGTACTTGGTTAAAGCTTAGATTACTCATGCTTCTATCTCCGCCACGATCGCCTCAATCTCAGCCCGCAAGCGATCGATCTTCACAACAGTGCTTTTTAACTCAGCATTAAGCGCGGTGATATCCGTGATTTCGCGGGTATCCTCGGCTTCCACATAGCTGCTCACCGACAGATTGTAATCATTAGCTCCAATCTCCTCAAAAGGCACCGATCGAGCGAAGTGGGCAAGATTTTCTTTGCTGTCAAACACCCCCATGATTTTATCAATGTGGTCATCGTTTAGGGTGTTGGTGTTGGTTTCTTTTTTAAACAGTCCACTAGCATCAATAAACTGAGTATCAGTATCGGTCTTGTGTTTAGATAGCACCAAAATAGTCACGGCGATCGTAGTACCAAAAAACAGATTAGGCGCGAGTGAAATCACGGTTTCAACATAGTTGTTATCCACCAGATACTTGCGGATTTTGGCTTCCGCACCGCCCCGGTAAAAAATACCAGGGAAGCACACGATCGCCGCCCGACCCTTGCTTGATAAATAGCTCAAGCAATGCAACACAAAAGCAAAGTCAGCTTTAGATTTAGGCGCAAGTACCCCTGCCGGGGCAAAGCGATCGTCATTAATCAGCGTCGGGTTGTCACTGCCAACCCAATTCACCGAATAAGGCGGGTTAGAGACGATCGCATCAAAGGGCTTCTCATCCGCAAAATACGGATCGGTCAGAGTATTGCCCAACTGCATCTCGAACTTGTCGTAGTTGATGTTGTGCAAAAACATATTCATCCGCGCCAAGTTATAAGTGGTGTGGTTAATCTCCTGCCCATAAAAACCGTCTTCAATAATGTGAGCATCAAAGTGCTTTTTGGCTTGCAATAGCAGCGAACCAGAACCACAGGCGGGGTCATAAATTTTATTGACAGTGGTTTGCTGGTGCATGGCAAGCTGGGCAATCAGCCGCGAGACATGCTGCGGAGTAAAAAACTCACCGCCCGACTTACCAGCATTGGCGGCATAGTTGGAGATTAAAAACTCATAGGCATCGCCAAACAGATCGATATGGCTGCCCTCAAAATCACCAAAATCTAGCCCTGCCACGCCTTTTAGTACCGCAGCCAAGCGCAGGTTTTTATCTTTAACCGTGTTGCCGAGGCGGTTGCTGGTAGTATCAAAATCGGCAAACAGCCCTTTGATATCTGTCTCAGAAGGGTAGCCATTGGCAGAGCTTTCGATCGCTGCAAAAATCGCGGCTAGATCGGTATTCAGGCTTTCATTGGTGTTGGCACTGGCAGAGATCGAAGCAAACAACTGGCTGGGGTAAATAAAGTAGCCCTTGGTTTTAATGGCATCCTCTTTGATATCGTCGGTAATCACGCTATCTGGCAGCTTGGCATAGTGGATGCTATCATCACCAGCCTCGATGTAGCTGGCAAAGTTTTCACTGATAAAGCGGTAAAATAGTGTGCCGAGCACGTATTGCTTAAAATCCCAGCCATCGACCGAGCCGCGAACATCATTGGCTATTTTCCAGATTTGGCTTTGTAGGGCGGCGCGTTGTTGGGTACTCGTCATTATGAAAATTCTGATTCAACAGGTTTTGAATAGCGGTCAGTGTGGCATGAGTTGTGTATTTTAACAAGTACAGGCATTGTAATCTAGCCGTTTTAGATGTTGGTACACTCTAGGCGCATCATATCAGAGAGTGCATAATCAAAAATTCGCAAAAAAATAACCCACCTCTACAAGAGAAGCGGGAGCAGTAAGTTTTCGTGGTGTGTGATCTGAAGATGTTGAGTTGGCATTAGATAAATAACCAATGAACACCTTTGACATGTCTTTAGTATTGCCCAGTAGTGTGAAATTGAGATGAAATTATCAGTCGATCGAATATTTTTTAGAGCAATCAGCATCGATAAATCCATAAAACGCTTTTGGGTAATGGAATACAAGGTATTGACGCAGTAGCTTTTTTTAGCGCAAAAAATTCCTCAGTGTGATTTAGATCGCTGCGAGTTGTCTTCCAGATCGCCGAGGTTATGGAATATCAGCACCTTCTCAAATTTGTTAATTCATTCTCGAAAATAAAGGTACTTTGCAATTACGGTCTGGGTATGTTATCAATGACCGCTCACATTGTCTACTATGACCTCGATTCGCCGCCAAATCCGCAAATACTACCCTCAACGCTTGGAGCTGATCCACGAAACTCCAACTACTCTGACTTTACAGCGAGGTTCATTGCCTCGATCGAAGGCCATCAAAAAAGCTTGGATCGATTATTTAGAGGCGTTGGTGTTTTTTTTGCTGCCAGTGGCCGCTTTTTTCTCACCACTGCCCTTAATGGCTAAGCCTTGGCTGAAAGCGCAGCTCGATTTAGATCTTACCGTGGTGTCTGCCGATGTTTATTGGTTGGGGATAGCGGTGCTGGCAATTCCTACCATATACAACGCCTGCTTCCGTCCCTGCTTTGCGATTTGGACTTTTGATAAATCGCGGCGGCAAATTGAGCGGGTAATTACTAATGGCTTGGGCGTAGAGCTAAGCACCTATTTTAATTTCAATGAAGTGGTAGATATCGAGGTCAGTCAATATTGGGCTGGTGAGCAGAAAAAACACTATTATTGCTGGCTGGTACTAGATTCTGGCTATCGGATTTTTCTGAGCCACTGTAAAACCGGGGTCGATCGACGGTCAAAGAATATGATCCTGTATCATCACTTGGCTCTAGCCGAAAAAATGCGGGGGTTGATGTCTTTATATACTCCACCTTCCCAAAGAGCTAATCGGGTTGGGGTGCCCATTAAGCGAGATTATGAGCAAGACGATTAGGCGCAAAGGACTTTGCTCGATCGACCTTCTGGACTTGGATGCATTTCGGCAGATACTCGCTGCGCCGGGTATCTAATTTTTCAGGGATGCAAGAATGCTTTAAAATAGTAGAACATGCTGGTGCATAAATACTATGGCAATCATCTCTTCTAAAAAACCTCCTGCTGATGACGACGACGAATCGCCCAAGCCTG
>JAAFHZ010000200.1 GCA_013297675.1 Synechococcales cyanobacterium bin59.metabat.ball.084
GGCGGTGATGTTGATTTTCGGCTAACAGGTTGCCCAAAATCAACATCACCGCCCCCATCATCAAACTGCCCATCACCAAATAAAGATCCTTGGCATTTACCGCCGACAAAATCAGCCGCCCCAATCCTGGCCAATTAAAAAAGAATTCGGCAATAAAAGCCCCTCCCAACAGAGAAGCAAACTCAAAACCCAAGAGCGTAATCAATGGATTAATCGCATTGCGCAAAGCGTGCAGATAAATTACCCGATTTTCGGGTAGACCCTTTGCCCGAGCCGTCTGGATATAGTCTTGGCGCAACACATCCAGCATCTCACCCCGCGCAATCCGCTGTAAGCCAGCAAAGCTAGTAATACTGAGGGCGATCGTGGGCAAAATCATGTGCCAGCCAATATCTAAAAGCTGCCCGATCGGGGACATTTGCTCATGAGTAATGCTAGTCCGGCCACCTACCGGTAAATATGGAGACAAATACTGTGCCAACATCACCAGCAGCAAAGCAGCAATAAAGCTAGGTAAGCCTTGGCCCAAGTAACTCAATACCCGCAAAGTTTTGTCACTGGCCTTGTTTTGATGCACTGCCCCCCAAATCCCCAAAGGAATAGCAATCAGCCAAGTCACCAAGGTAGAAGCCAAGGCTAGTTCCACGGTGGCGCGAATTCTTTGCCCTAAAAGCTCAGAAACTGGCCGGTTGTAACTAATACTAGGTCCAAAATCCCAGTGAAAGACCACTCGCCACAGCCAGCTAAAGTACTGATTTAAAGCGGCTCCTAAGGTTTTTTCGCTGCTGAGGCCAAACTGCTTCTGAATTTCTAGCAGGCGCTGGGGAGAAATTTTTTCGTTCTGCTGCTTCAGAGTATCTAAAAAACTGCCCGGAGAAAGCTGCACAATCAGAAAACTCAGCGCTGAAGCTAGCAGCAGCGTAATCAGGGCTTGAAAAATTCGCTTGGTGACATAGAGAAATGTCTCGTTTAACAGCAAGGGGCGCAGCCAAGCCAGCGGGTTGTTGCGAGGGTAATCAGTGGACATGGGGTGTGAGGGGGTTCAATATCTCAATAGTCTAAGACAGTAATAACCGGTACAGCAGGAAGTTTGTTGCGACCGGCTAAATCTTTCAGTTCGATCGCGAAAGCATAACCCACCAGCTCACAACCAATTTTATTGATCAATTCCCCCGTGGCCGCTGCTGTGCCGCCAGTGGCAATTAGATCATCGACAATCAACACCCGGCTGCCTTTGGGCATGGCATCTTGATGGACTTCTAATCGATCGGTGCCATATTCCAACTCGTAGTCTACTCCATAGACCGCAGCGGGCAGTTTCCCTGGTTTGCGAATTGGCACAAAGCCTACGCCCATCTGACAGGCTAAGGGAGTCCCCACAATAAAGCCCCGCGACTCCATACCCACAATATAATCGGGCTTCAGAGGAGCGCATTTTTCTGCTAACACATCGATCAAATGCTTCAAACCAGCCGGATCTCGCAGAAGAGTAGTGATGTCTTTGAATAAAATTCCAGGCTTGGGGAAGTCGGGTACGTCACGGATTAAAGCTTTAAGATCCATCGGAGCTGAGAATAATGATTAATCTGTAAATTATAGTCTGCCGATGATTCACCAGAAACTATCATGTTCATTTTTGCTAATGTTGCAGCGAATGACCGGATGGAGACATTAGTAGCTGTAAGATTCTGGGGCGAGTAGTCAAAACTCGATATTCTTTAATCCTCATCAATACCTAGTTCTCGTAGCTTGGCAGCTAGCCTTTCTGCGCGTTCTTCCGCACGATCGGCTCTTTCTTGGAGGGTTGCAATCCAGTTGCCAGTGCGATCGTACCAGCGTAGCCAATGTCCCTGAAATCCTTGGTAAGTGCCAACCCACACACCTAACCCTAGATCTATTTCGTTGAACCAGAATCCTTGTCCTTGGATGGTGGCTTCTTGGTATTTGCCAGCTTGTAGGGTGAACATACGGAATTGGCGTGAGTAGCGATCGAACACTGCGTAATAAGGCACTTGCAGAATCTGTTCATAGACTTGCCATTTGGTGGGAGGTTTACCTACGACTTGCAAGGTTTGGCCGAGGTCTTCGGCTTCGGTTCCTGGGGAAAGCAGTTCTACCATGAGGAAGGGGGATATTTGCTCTTGCCACATGACGTAGCTGAGGCGAGCATCTGCTTGAGAGCTACCAGCGGGGACTCCGATGACCAGAAACCAGTCTGGGCGTTTGTACCAGTTGGGGTGCTGGGCATCGTAGTAAAGGTTGAGGTCAGCAGCCATGAAGAATTCTTTGGCTTGGGGCTGACAGGTTTCTTTTAGTAGGTCTGGCTGGGCATCATGAAACTCGTCCGGCAATCCCATTTCCTCCGGGTTTTCACTGGGTAGATCGTACATGGTCGGCAGGGAGCCGCTGGTGAGCGCAGTTGGATACTGTTGATACATGCTTTATTTGCCTCATGTTGATTCCATTGTAGCTGAGCGACTGTATTGAACGATTAAGATAAGGTCAGGTTCGGGCAAGAACATCAAGAACATTAAGATCGATCTTGTCGAAGCATAAATCAGGAGTATTTTAGTCTTGCCAGCAGTCTTCATTTATCAATGAATCATATAAATCTATCAATTTCATTTGGTGACTCAGCAAATAGTAAATTTGCTTTTAAAATCAAAAGGCGACGAATTTGTTCAGTTGCTTCATCCGCTAAATTAATGACTGCTCCGGGTCTAGGTATCGAGCATTCATTAATGGAAACTGTCCAAGCATTGATCCCGGATACATTACCACCGTCGAACATCATAAAAGCTCGATTATAGAAAGTAGCACTGCTGGGAAACGAATGTTTACAAAATAAAGTTTTGAATCTCATTTCCCTTTGTACATTTTTGTCTTGGCTATGGTCAAGCCAATAATTCTTTTGTAGCATTAGTCAATATCCTTTGAAAATTTTAGAAAAAATCTAGCTACTCGGTGTTGAGCGGGATGACATTAAGCTACTTCATTAGGGTAATCGCTCATGTAACTCTTTGTTCTTATCCAGCACATAGTTGGCTGCTTGCTCAAAATCATCTTCAGATAGCTGTTCTGAATGAGGAAAAAGAAGCTTAGAGTTAAAACGGTCTTTGAAGTCATTCATCCAATTCATTGGAATTACCTCGTCATGTTGTAATCGTCCGACAATTATTCCGGGGTGGATACCAATTTGATCGGCCAGGTCTTGCACTGCCTCCTTTGAACGTGCATAAGTTAATTCAGCTCTATATTCTGGCGGAATTAAAAATTCATTTGCCCATCGATCGGCCTCTTGTTCTTGCGATGACTCTAGCTGTTCTCCCTTATCCCATTCATCCAGAAATATTTCCTTCTTACCGTGCAGCAAAATATGTGCTGCTTCATGAAAGAACGTAAACCAAAAACGATCATTAGTTTTGCCATACAAGGAAAGCTGAATTAGTGCCTTATGAGGATTGAGCCATCGCGCTACTCCGCTGGTGTGTGCTCCTGGAATTGCTGGTACTAGTAGAAACACCACACCGGCATCCCGACACAGCTTTTGCATTTGAGGCACAAATTCTTCTGGAGACAGCAGCGTCAGTTGTCGAATCTGTTGTACAGCGCTCTCGAACTTGGCCTTGTTGTATTTAGGACAGCTCAACTTTTCTGTTTCAATTTCTCCTTGGCGTAACCAAGCTGAAATTGCTCCAACGTTGTTTTGTTCTGTCCGAGTGCGACGGAACGCCACTTCCATTTCAGCATAACAATTTCTCCAATCATCTGGAGATGCCACTCCGAAAAAACGCAGTAGATCTTGAACAATGGTTGGTTTGTTATTCGCATCTCTACGACGTTTTGGGATGGCTCCCTGGCGCATTAGTTCCATAACAGGTAACTCCTCTAACCAAGGTACCCATTGCTGGAAATCAGCCTGTGATTCTTTCTGGGCAAGTTTGGCACGATATTGGGCTTCTCTACTCAGCCAAAAGCTGGTAGTGCTGCCCAATACATTCTCTAGTTTGAGTGCTGTTTCTTCTGTAATTGGCGCTTTGCCATTTATCAAAAGGCTAATGTGTTTTGTGGTGTAGCCTAGACGTTTTGCCAGATCTACTTGGCTCCACTCGCGTTCTTCGATTAAGTCGGCGATCGTTTCACCAGGAGGTGAAATCCAGTCTGGGGTAAATGTTTGTAAAAGGTCAGTCATGATAATCCCCTATCCAAATAATATTAAAAATCGATAATGTAATCGGGCTTCAGTGGAGCACATTCTGCTTTAGGTAGGTCGTTTATCAAAACTCGATGCCACGATAGACTCGATCGATGGGAAAGGTTAAGTTAATACTCTCCAACTCAACCACATCTCCAGCGATGTAGTTGGTTACTTCCCATTTACCCCGATCGTTTTTGCGGAATACCTCAATTTCGATTTCCTCTGCACTGACTAGCACGTATTCTACGAGGGCGATCGATCGTTGGTAAAGTTTGAATTTCTTTCCTCGGTCATAGGCTTCGGTGCTGGAGGAGATTACTTCAACGACTAGCGATGGATGGCTGATAAATTGAGTCGTTTGTCGATCGCGCTCATCACAGGTCGCGCTTGCATCGGGATAAACGTACTTTTCTGATGCCTGAATCTTAATCTTGACATCTGAGTTGAGCGCGATACAGCGATCTGATTCGATGAGGTGATCATCAATTAACGAAAAGATTCTACCGCCGATCCGTCCGTGATTGACAGTTCCACCAGTCATCGAAAAGGTTTCGCCATCGAAGTACTCGTGTTTGACTTCTTGCTGTTCTTCCCAAGCAAAGTACTCTTCGGGGGTAAGTCGGGGCAAATGCTCTCGTGCGGCAACCATTACTCAAACCTCAATTGTTAACACCATATTATCAGGAACTTACTCGGCTCCCAAGTTTGCACAAGAATTGGAAGGTTTGGCTTCGGTTCCCGATGAAACTCATACGGCAATCTCATTTCTTCCAGGTTTTCACTGAGTAGATCGTACATGGTTGGCAGGAATCCGCTGGTGAGCGCAGTTAGATACTGTTGACACATACTTTGCGTGCCTCATACTGGTCTCACTATAGCTGGTGAACTATATTGAACGATCAAGCTAAAACATCATTTGCATTGTATCAACTACTTATTATTTAGCTTTACTCCAAGGAACTAGTTCATATTCTCCTTCCTGCTTGGATATATGTAGTCGATTGGTAAGTATTCAGGTCTAGGAAAAGGGGATGAGTGAAGGCGCAGTCAAGCCACAAGAATGGGCAATCAGAGCAGCGCAGAAAAA
Source organism: Synechococcales cyanobacterium bin59.metabat.ball.084 (assembly GCA_013297675.1). Taxonomy (GTDB): domain Bacteria; phylum Cyanobacteriota; class Cyanobacteriia; order Cyanobacteriales; family Chamaesiphonaceae; genus JAAFHZ01. The sequence goes on from JAAFHZ010000200.1 coordinate 5,286, forward strand.
ATCCATTGCTGAACGACCTTGAAAACGGCAAGTTTGAATGACAC
>JAAFHZ010000201.1 GCA_013297675.1 Synechococcales cyanobacterium bin59.metabat.ball.084
GTAATCATTTCAGTACGATCGGTCTCGATAATTTTCCGTCTTAGGTCTAGTGAGTATGCTTTCATTGTTTATAAATATCTACTTTGAACATATAATACACTAAATTCGATGCGGAACCGCTATAAGTCAATATCTGTCAAATAGCTGCTCACGATGAGCTGAATAAATCCATACCAATTAGTTTCATACTTTGTAAAAATTAGGTTCTCCCATAAAACATTATGAGAGAATCTAATTATCTTAGAATCGATATCCAGCAGCAATATTAAAGAATCCAGATTGACTGGTTTTGTAATTAGCATTAATCACAATACTATCACTGGCATTGTAATCAATACCAAGTTCGGAATAATAGCCACTAGAACTAGCTCTATCATTCCCAGCAGACGCTGAAATGCTGCCCACCCCTACTCCTACATAGGGACTCAATCCAGAATTAGGAATATCGAAATCATAAGTGGCACTGGCACCATAAAAAACTACGCTAGCATTTGTTTGATCGACAGCAACATTTCCAAATTCAATAAATGGTCTAACAGAAATATTATCAAAAACGCCAACTTTTGAATTTATTCCATATAACGTTATTCCATTGATAAAACTAGTAGTAACTCCTACGTAGTTTTTAGATTTTCCTGTTTCGGCTTTTAGTTCGCTATTAAAAAGCAATAAAAAAGATGTTGCCAAGAATGGTATTGCTGCTTTCAGAAAGAATGATTTGTGTATCATGATTATTTTGCGTTGTTAGTAAGATGCTACTTAGTCAGAAGAATAAATTTAAAATAAACCATGTGCTGTTATTTAAACCAGTTGCACAGCTTAAGTCCACAAACAACATTGCCAACTTGGGTATATAATCCCTCATTGGTTTTGCAGTGCCGTTATCCATCCTGATTTAAATTAATGGGTTGCTTTACTATTTTTGTGCACATAACAAAAGTTTTGGATGTGCGCGGTAGAGAAAATAGGCCAAATCCTCAGTGCCTGACTCGATCGCAATATCCGGCAAAGTTCAAAGGAATAAGCGCTAGAATCCGCCAATAGGCTAAAATTAAAAATTGTCGTAGGAGCCGTCAAGCGGTAAAAATAGAGGTATGTTAATGACTCAAAAATTTTTAGACCTATCCCAGCTTTACCGCGACACCCTGCTAAATGACATTATTCCATTTTGGATGCAGCACTCGATCGATCACCAAAACGGCGGCTACTTCACCTGCCTCGATCATCAAGGCCAAGTCTACGACACCGACAAATTTATTTGGCTGCAAAACCGCCAAGTATGGATGTTTTCTACCTTTTATAACCAAATCGAGAAGAATCCTGAATGGCTGCAAGTCGCCAAACACGGCGCAGACTTTTTAGCCCAGCATGGCCGCGATGCCCATGGCGACTGGTATTTTTCTCTCGATCGCACCGGCCAACCCTTGATCCAGCCCTACAATATTTTTTCTGACTGCTTTGCAGCCATGGCCTTCAGCCAATATGCTTTGGCCTCTGGCCAAGAATCTGCTAAAGAAATCGCCCTCCAAGCCTATCAAAACGTTCTACGCCGTCAAGATAACCCCAAAGGCAAATATACCAAAGCTTACCCCGGCACTCGTCCCCTCAAATCTTTGGCGGTGCCCATGATCCTGGCCAACCTGACTTTGGAAATGAGCTGGTTATTGCCTCCGTCTGAACTTGATCGAGTTTTAGCAGCTACCGTCAAAGAAGTGATGCAAGACTTCCGCGATCCCCAGCAGGGCTACCTGCGCGAAGCCGTTGATCCTCAAGGTCAGCCCGTAGATTGCTATGAAGGTCGGCTATTGAACCCCGGCCATGGCATTGAAGCTATGTGGTTCATGATGGATATTGCCCAGCGTCAGGGGAATCGGAAATTGTTATTAGAAGCGATCGAAGTAGTAATTAAAACTTTAAATTTTGCTTGGGATCAAGAATACGGCGGTATTTATTACTTTATGGACGATCGGGGGCATCCACCTCAGCAGCTAGAGTGGGATCAAAAGCTCTGGTGGGTGCATTTAGAAACCTTAGTGGCCTTGGCCATGGGCTATCGACTGACCGGCGATCAACGCTGTTGGGAATGGTATCAGAAAATACATGAATATACCTGGAGCCATTTTGCCGACCCGGAGCAGGGCGAATGGTTTGGTTATTTAAACCGGCGCGGAGAGGTCTTGCTGAACCTAAAAGGTGGCAAGTGGAAGGGTTGTTTCCATGTACCTCGCGCCATGCTACTCTGCTGGCGCGAGTTTGAAAAATTGAGTCCTCAGGTGCTTTAGCAAAGTTCAGCGGGCAGAACCTACGAATTTGGTCAGAAATTGTTAGGATGAAAGCATCAGCATGGGCTAGCACAGACTATGGAATTTTCAGCTCCTCTTTTGCAATCGATCGAACGCCTTCAGTACCAGGCAACTCCCGGAGAATTTGCGGTACAGGCCGGTTTACCTTTAGCCACCGTCGAACGCGATTTGCAACAGCTAGCGATCGCCGTAGGCGGTCACTTACAAGTAGCCACCACTGGCGAAATTGTTTATAAATATCCCAGCAATTTCCGCACTATTCTTTACAATAAATCGGTGTGGTTGCAGGTCAAAAAATATACTGATTTGATCTGGAAAGTAGCTTTTTACATCATTCGGATGTCATTTGGCTTGGCCTTATTAGCATCACTTTCTATAGTTGTTTTGACGATTTTGATCTTCACGATCGCCACCATGTTTAGTGACAACGATGGCGGCGGCATAGATTTTGGTGATTGGGGAAGCAGCGGCGGCGGTAGCTCTAGCTCTTGGGGTGGCACTTGGTGGTATTTCGATTGGGGTGGTAGCAGCACTCCGGCAGATTCTGTTGATCCGGCCACCAAAGAAAAGAAACAGTTGAACTTTTTGGGTGCAGTGTTTTCCTTCTTGTTTGGCGAAGCAAATCCCAACGCTAATATCGAAGAATTGCGCTGGCGCAGCATTGGCCAAGTAATTCGCAAAAATCAAGGAGCAATCACGGCAGAGCAAGTGGCTCCTTATTTAGAAGAAGCCACGCCCCAAAGCGAAGACCATATTTTGCCCGTATTAGTAAGATTTAATGGTGTACCAGAAGTCAGCGAAATTGGTGATATTGTCTACCGATTTCCCGATACTCAGACCATCGCCCAACAGCGCAAATTCAAGCATTTACCGCCCTATTTACAAGAAAAATCCCGCCGCTTTAGCGGTGCAACTCCAGAACAAGTTGGTTTAATTTGTGCTTTGGGTGCTCTAAACTTTGCAGGCATATTTTTCATTGGTGCTTTACTCAAAGGAGCAGCAGCATTTGGCTTCTTAGCAATAGTTGGCAGTGTCTATAGCCTGCTGGCTGTTTATGCGATCGGGTTTGTAACTATTCCAGCAGTCAGACTGCTATGGTTAAAATGGACTAATAACCAAATTAGCAAACGCAACGAAAAACGGCGGCAGCGGTTAACTTGGCTCCACAGTCCAGATGCCGAAAGAAAACTAGGTTTTGCCCAACAGTTTCAAGTCCAACGGACTCTATCGGAAGCTGACATGGTTTACAACACCGAAGAAGATCTGTTGGAACAGGAAATTCGCGATGCCAAATATTTACCTGACGAAGATTAAAAGCGAAGATTAAGTAATATAAATAGATCTCTGCGAATAATTGGGTTTCAATATATTACAGTGCTAGCTTGTGATGAGAGTTCTTTACCAATCGATTATTCAATGAATCAAATTGTTACTAGTGCTCAAATGCAATCGATCGAAAGCCGGATGTTTGCCGCAGGAATGCCCGTAGCAGCCCTCATGGAAAAAGCCAGCTTGCAGGTTGCAAAGCGTATTCAAGAACTATATCCATCGCCTTGTCGTGTGGGAGTCTCATTTGGGGCAGGACATAATGGCGGTGATGCTTTAACAGTGGCCAGAGAGCTGCATTGGTTGGGATATCAGGTGCTATTATATAGTCCCGGCACTGGTTTTAAAGATTTAACTACTCAGCACTACCACTATGCCAAAAACATTGGAATTTCTCAAGTTTTCCATGTCAGCGACTTAAAAAAGTGCGACTTAATTCTAGACGGATTATTTGGCTTTAACCTCGATCGACCAATGAACAATTCGTTGATTAATATTATTAACGAAATCAACGACATGCAGATTCCAGTAGTCAGTATTGATCTGCCTTCAGGCATACATGCTGACACTGGAGATGTGTTGGGCACAGCTATTCAGGCCACCCACACCCTTTGTTTGGGTTTATGGAAAGGTGCTTTTGCTCAAGATCGAGCTTTGCCCTACATTGGCAATAGTGAGCTGCTGGGTTTCGATATTCCCCAAGCCGATATCCAAGCCGTGCTGGGGAAAAATAATTTAATCCAAATTATGACTCGCTCAGATGCCGATCGACACCTGCCCTATCATCGATCGATTACAACTCACAAATACCATCAAGGTCATCTGCTGCTAGTCGTTGGTTCTTGGCAATATGCTGGAGCAGCGATTTTAGCCGGATTAGGCGCACAGGCCAGCGGCGTAGGCTTACTCTCGATCGCCGTACCCAATTCTTTAAAACACATTTTGCTGCATCATTTACCAGATGCTGTGATCATTGGCTGTCCAGAAAGCAGTAGTGGTGCCATTAAGCATCTGCCCGGTTTAGATTGGAGCAAATATACTGCCGTAGCAGGCGGCAGTGGCCTTACCCCAGAGCCGATCGGAGTGATTGGATCGCTGTTAGAACAAGATTTACCCCTAGTACTAGATGCCGATGGAATCAATATTTTGGCTAAGCTGCCCACCGAACAATGGCAGCATCGCAAAGCTCCTACAATTTTGACACCCCATGGCGGTGAGTGGCTGCGCTTATTTCCGGCTCCAGTAAATCGCTTAACCGAAGTCAAAGAACAGGCCGCCAACACCAAAACCGTCATTGTGAGTAAGGGGGCAAGAACCGTTATTTCTGATGGCGATCATA
>JAAFHZ010000202.1 GCA_013297675.1 Synechococcales cyanobacterium bin59.metabat.ball.084
AAATAAAGAACACTCCTTGAGCGGTGACTTGCCAGGGTCTGGCTAGCCGACTACCCCAGGAATGAAACAATATTGTTAGGGATAAAGACAGCAGAGCAACATCACACCAAACATAAAAGACATTCAGATTTTTGCCATAGGGCTTAATTGCCTGATCGGCTGATTGTACCCAAGCTGGAACTTCGACGGCAGGTGCAGCTTCTGGCTCTGGCTTTATTGTTTCAGCAGTTGCTGTGGTGCTGGCCGGGATCGCCACTGGCTCCAAAATAATGTTTGCCAAGCCGATCGTGTATGCAGCAATTACGCCAATAATTAGTAACTGCCATGCGTTTGGCACAATTTTTCGCTGCCAAATTACCATCATTACAGCGCTCAATAGTAAGACATAAAACACCACAAAAAATGGATCTCCTAAACAGCCAGTGGAGTTTAGATGCCAAATCAATTCCCAGGAAGAGAAAAAGAGGTTGCCGATCGAAAAACACATTAAAGCAATTCCCATGATCATCCAAGGCTTTTTATCGTTCACCATGGTTTTACTTAAACCATTTCGTAAACAGAGAAACCCCGAAATTGCTACCGGTGTGATTTGCAGGGCATAAGCGGTTAAGAATCGATACCAAGTTGGTCGATCACCTCCACTCATTGGACCGCTAAAAACTGCATAAATTAATATTGAAACAATTGACCAGATAATAGAATATTTGATAACATTGCCTTGATTCCAGATTTTATTAGCTGGAGATTGATTGCGAAAAGAGCTGGCCATAGAGGTTAGACTTCCAAACGTTGCGTTTCGATTGCTGATAGCATTCCCACTTGGTTGAACAAATGCACAAAAAAATTGCCTGTTTGGCAATTTTTTTATGAAACTTGATATTAGTCAAAGCAATCACACTAGTAATTTTATCTACTATGTGATGCTGGCTAATAATCGATTAATTCCACTCTGTAACTCTGGTTCAATATAATCTAAAATTTGCTCGCGCATATGTCTGAAAGCCCTTGCTACAGACTCATCTACCATGGCAGCAACAGCAGTTGTTGATATTTGATAGCAAGGACGGTCTTTTTTATCTAGCCCGAGTAAATACCAGGTACCAGTATTTTTGTGAGCTACAACAATCAAGGATGGTGATTCCCAACGTTTGCCATTAAGGGTATAACGAAACCGATCGACCGAGCGCATTTTGAGTCGAGGTAGATCGACAAAGCTATTAATATACTCGCTGATTACAATTGGTCTAGATTGCAGTTGAGAAGTCAGGGCTTGCTGGAGAGATTGCTGAAGTGCGATGACTTCTCGATCGAAGAACTCCGACACTTGATTTTGCTGTTCCTCAATAATCGATAAAATTTGAGGTTTAAGCTGATCTAAGATTTCTTTAAAACCAGTTTGAGCTGATTCTAAACTAGAGTATTCTAAAATTCCTTGGGGCTGAAATTCGAGCTGAGATTGCAACCAGTGTAGAGGATGATGATTGGGCAGACCAGCAGTGCCTTCATTTTGCAGTCGATCGGTGACAATTCGCTGCGAAAGAGATGCCTGTGCTGCTTCTGCGTTGGTTAAGATTGGTGCCAAAATGTCTTGGACAGCCTGCTGACAAGCTTGAGCTTGATTGGTGATCAGTCGATCGATGTTGGCAGCTAACGCCTCAGTAGAGCCGATGTTGGTGGTTGACAGCATAGTTCACGATCTCTTTTTTTCCAGTCTAAGGCTCGAAGCTGCTGGGGAGAAGGTTGGTTTATTGTTTATTTACAAAGAAAACGCGGGGTTCGGCTCCGCTCACCCCACGCAATTGTTTGTAGGATGGGCGGGGCAAACCCCGCATTATCAGTTTTTTCAGACTCACCCAGCCTCTCAGCGACAGGTGGGTGGAGTCATCAGTCTTACAGATGAACCCAGATAAAACCTAGCGTCTGCCGCCTACTGGTTTCTTGGCCAGCTTGCGCAAGCGAATCGATTCGGGGGTTACTTCCACCATTTCATCGGGACCGATATATTCCAAAGCACGCTCTAGGTTCATATCGATCGGGGCCTGTAACTGCACCAATTCTTCTCCTCCAGATGCCCGGTGGTTAGTTAATTGCTTGCTCTTACAGATGTTGAGTTCCATATCTTGACCCCGGTTGTTTTCGCCGATGATCATGCCTTTATAGACCTTGGTACCAGGGGCAATAAAGAAAGTACCGCGATCTTCTGCACCTTGCAGTGAGTAGTAGGTGGCTACGCCTTCTTCAAAAGAAATCAGTACCCCGTTACGCCGAGCTGAAATATCACCGCAGACTGGGCGGTATTCTAAGAAGCTGTGGTTCATGATGCCGTCGCCTCTAGTAGCTCGCATAAACTCGCCTCTAAAGCCAATTAAGCCCCGCGCGGGCACCACAAATTCTAAGATCGATCGACCGTTAGAGGCCATCATATTTTGCATTTCGGCTTTGCGTTGACCCAGACGTTCTACGCAGCCACCTACGGCTTCTTCGGGCACATCTAAGGCCAGCAGCTCGTAAGGCTCACATTTTTGGCCGTTGATTTCGCGGTAAATTACCTGGGGCTGAGATACTTGGAATTCGTATCCTTCCCGACGCATGGTTTCAATCAAAATGCCCAAGTGCAATTCACCCCGGCCAGATACGGCCAGTCGATCGGGCGAATCGGTTTCTTCTACTCTTAAAGCTACGTTAGTATCTAGCTCTTTAAATAGTCGATCGCGCACTTGGCGAGAGGTAACGAGCTTGCCTTCTTGACCAGCAAAGGGCGAGTCGTTAACGCAGAAGGTCATTTGCAAAGTAGGTTCATCTACTTTGATCATCGGCAATGCCAGTGGCTCATCTGGGCAAGCGATGGTTTCACCAATGTTGGCATCAGCAAACCCAGCAACTGCAATGATGTTACCGGCGGTGGCGGATTCGATATCAATCCGCTTTAAGCCTTCAAAGCCCATTAGTTTGCTGATTTTACCTTTCAAAATGGAGCCATCTTCTCGGAGCAAGGCGGCCTGTTGACCCATTTTAATGGTGCCGTTGTGGACTTTACCAATGATGATTCGTCCCAAATAATCGGAGTAGTCGATCGTGGTTACTTGGAGCTGCAAGGGTTTGTCGGGGTTGCCAACAGGAGGTGGCACATGGCGCAGAATCGCATTAAAGAGCGGCTCCATGGTGGTGCTTTCTTCTTCTAGCTTGTCTTTGGCAAAGCCGGAGATGCCTGAAGCAAAAAGTTGGGGGAAGTCGCACTGGTCATCGTCGGCACCTAGTTCGATGAACAGGTCAAACACTTTGTCGATCGCGGCGTTGGGTTCAGCGGAAGGCCGATCGATTTTATTGACTACGACGATCGGGCGCAGACCTTTAGCTAAGGCTTTGGTCAGTACAAAGCGGGTCTGAGGCATGGGGCCTTCGTTGGCATCCACAATCAAAATACAGCCATCTACCATGCCCAATACCCGCTCTACTTCACCGCCAAAGTCGGCGTGTCCGGGGGTATCGATAATGTTGATCAAAGTATCTTTATAGCGAACGGCGGTATTCTTAGACAGAATGGTAATACCCCGTTCTCGTTCAATGTCGTTGGAGTCCATCACGCAGGTAGGCACATCTTCACCTTCGCGGAAGATGCCGGACTGTTTGAGCAGCGCATCGACAAGGGTCGTTTTACCGTGGTCTACGTGGGCGATAATGGCTACGTTACGGATGGGAATCGTCATAAATATAGAGAAAAAACTCAGTATGTGAAGTTTGGCTTGTGTGGCACTGGCCAGCAAAGTTACAATGACGCACCCTTTAGCAGGGTCGATCGCCAAATTGTAAACAAGACTTTACAATTCTACCTTATGCGCTTCCATTCGGCGCAGATGGTGATTAACCTTGTGCCCAGAGAAAAAACAATGGCAGCTTGTGAGGAGCAAGTAAATCTGTGATCCCTAACTGAGTTTTGCTAGACATGGTTGATGCTCTTGTTCTGCGTGATAGATCGCAAAGCGGGAGTCGGAACATCAAACCTTGATTTGATCAATTTGGCTGGTGTTACCAAGTATGGTTGCCAAAAATTTTTCTTTTTCAGGTTGGGATAAGCAATAGTCCGGACAGTTTTTACAGTAATAACATACTAGTGGTAGACAAAAAGCGATTCATCGCGTAAGGTACAGATGAAAACGAAAGCACCAGACGAACCGCTATATTAATGACATTATACAGACCCTCCTTGCAAAAGCGGGTAATTTAGCAAACCCCAACGCCAATTTCTAGTCAGTTTATTTGCAACAATATTCGTGGTTTGTGGCAAAGCAAACTTCACAAATCTGAGTCGGTATGGAGATTACTCGGAAAGAACTTATCGACGGCAGTATCAGAAGTCTTTCAACTTTGTATTATTTAACGCAGAAACGATCGCTGTAGCCATTCCTCCTTATCGGGAGCAGGTAGGAGCAATAGACTGTTCCTTTATACCCAAAAGTGGAAAAACGACATGGGGAGTAGATTCTTTTTACAATGGCAGTATTGGAAAGCCAGAAAAGGGACTAGAGATTTCTGTCATTTCGATAGTAGATGTAGATGCCTGCCAGGGTTACACCTTATCCGTACAGCAAACACCTTTCACCGATAGAACACCTTTGGAACCGGCGAAGTTGTCCAAGTTAAAAAAGTCAGAAGAATTGATGTACGTTCGCAAATTAAATGTCGCAGTATTTAGAGAATTTTCGCAAGATGATAATAGCTGCAACCGACGGTGTATCAATTGATTGAGTGATTGTTAGTTAAAAAAAGCGACATTGGCTTGTAT
>JAAFHZ010000203.1 GCA_013297675.1 Synechococcales cyanobacterium bin59.metabat.ball.084
CGATAGGCTTTTTCCATTTTTACATTCTAGCTTAATTGCTGTGAAAGTGCAATCCTAGTTTTCCCTGTTTGCCTATCGGCAGACGGGGACTAAAGTCCCCCGAGTCGTTTCCCTCTCAGGGCTAAAGCCACTAAGTTTCCCACATCCCGAACTATTACTATGAAAGAATTAAAATTGAGCGTCATGGTAAACCAGTAGCAGCGGTCGTGAGCTATCAAGATCTGCTTAAACTAGAGGCGCTAGAAGATGAAATTGATTTGGCTAGACTCAAGAAAGCAATGGCTGAAAGTACTGGGTTTGTTTCGATCGATGAGTTGCTAGCTATCCGACCAATCGATGAATGAGTGCTAAGTATTTATTGCAGATAGATAAATCTGTACTTAAAGATCTCCAAGATCTTCCGGCCAAGCAATATAAACAAGTGGTGTCAAAGTTGTTGTCTCTTTCCTTGCAACCTTATCAACAAGATTGCAAGGCTTTGAAAGGTTTTGACTCTGCCTACAGAGTAGATCAGGAGGAGTTTAGAATCTTGTTTTATGTTCAAGAGATAACTGAGGAAGAAATGGGTCAGGTACAAATTTTTCGAGTTGGCAAACGCAATGATGACGAAGTTTACAAAAATCTCTAGTTTTAGACTATTTTGAGCACCGATGAAAATCGAGAATTTCAGGAGCTATTTAGAACGCTCTAGAGATATTTTCACATGCGTCTTAATACTTAATCCGAGGATCTACTAAAGCATTAATTAAATCAATTACAATACTGGCAATCACCACAATCGCGGCAAAGAACACCATAATGCCTTGAATCGTGGGGTAATCGCGGGCAGAAATTGCTTCATAGAGTCTGCCGCCTAATCCCGGCCAAGAGAAAGTTGTTTCGGTCAACACCGCTCCACCTAATAGCGAAGCAGTTGTCAGACCCAACACTGTAATTACCGGAATTAGAGAGTTCTTAAAAGCATGAACCAGCAAAATTTGCCGCTCGGGAATTCCTCTGGCTCTGGCTGCTTCCACATAGTCCGACTTTAAATTTTCCTTTAAATTCACCCGCACAATTCGCTCAAAAATTCCGCTGAGCAAAATTCCTAAAGTAAAACAGGGTAGAGCTAAATAGTAGATAGAAGTGAAAAACTGACTAAAATTAAAGTGCAATAGGCTATCGATCGTATACAAACCAAAAATCTTTTCTGGCGGGGGCGAAGTTGAGGGAAATCTACCGCCTAACGGAAACCAGCCTAAGCTTACCGAGAAAACCAACTGCAACAGCATTCCCACCCAAAAAATCGGCAGCGAATAGCTAATTACTCCAAACAGTCGCCCAAAAGCTTCGGTGTTAGTACCAGGGCGAGAAGCTGCGATTACTCCAATGGTAATACCCACAATGAAAGCGATCGCAATCGCCCCGATCGCCAGCTCAATGGTGGCCGGGAAGTGATCGCCGATGATTTTTGTTACTGTCACCCCAGAACTAGTAATCGATTCGCCTAAATCAAAACGCAGGAGCTTACCCAGATATTGGCCATACTGCACTAACAAAGGTTGATCTAAACCTAGTTTGACCCGCATGGCATCTTTGATAGCCGCAGAAGCCCGAGAACCCACGATCGCATCTACCGGATCGCCAGGAGTGGCTCGCATCAGCACAAAAATGATTGTGAAGATCGTCCAGAGCATTAATGGTGCCAACAGGAGCCGAGCTAACAAATAATATTGTAGAGACTTAATCCGAGACATAAAATTACTTCCCAGCAGGTTTTGTAATAGTAGAATACTTGAGGTTTTGTAGTGGGTCAGTGCCAACACCCGTCACACCGGGTCGAGAAAAAATAAAATCCTTGGTCTGCCACAAAGGAATTTGTGGCACATCCCGGACTGTTTGCTCTTGAATTTTGGTCAAAATTGCCAGTCGATCAGCAGGATTTTGGGCTTTGCCCTGGTCAGCAATAGCCTTGTTCATGGCCGCATCATAGTAAAAAGAACCCTGTTCAGCACTCCCTCCAGATTCGCAACCCCCGCCAGCAGCAGGTTTAGGGCATTCTAAGAAGGGCTGTACGTAAGTGTCTACATCAATAAAATCTGGATACCAAGACTGAGTAGCGATCGCATAGGCACCGGTTTTGAGCATTTTATTAAAAGCCGTTTTTTCTACCGCGCTTGGTTCAAAGATCAGCAAACCTTCCATATTTTTCTTGGTATAAGCCCGCAAGAAGTTAGCAATCATTTTATCTCCTGCCGAACTGGAGCGATACCAAACCTGAATTTTGGCGGGGTTTTGGGTGGTAAAACCAGCTTTTTTTAACAGCTCTTTTGCTTTAGGTAAATTACTACCCCCCGTAGCAGAGCTATAAGCGCTCTTGAAACCGGGCTGTGACTGAGAAAAACTATCGGGAATAATGCTGTACAGCGGTTTGGCCTGTCCATATAGCACCCGTTCGTTGAGCAATGGTCGATCGATGACCGAGGCGATCGCTTGACGAACAAGGGGGTTATCTAAAGGCTTTTGCTTAACATTTAGCATCAAATAGCTAGTACCGTTACCATCTACTTCGGTGACTTTCCAGCCTTTGGCCTTTTGATTATCTTGCAGGCTGCGAATTTGATCGGGTTCCAAGCTTAAATAAGCGACATCTACTGCGCCAGTCTTAAAGGAATTGTAGAGATTAGAGGAGCTGCCTAAATAGATTTGTACCACCACCCCATTATTAGCTGGCTTTTTACCCCAATATTTATCAAAAGCTTGTAGCTCCATGCGATCTTCACTGGTTTGGGGCAGCATCTTGTAGGGGCCAGTACCGACAAACAGCTTGGTATTAAACTTTTCCTTGTCTTCGGTTTTATCGTCTTTGCCCCGCACAACGGCAGTTTTATAAGCGCGTGGCGAAACAGCACAGGCACCCGGAAAAGCCAACAGTGCCGGAAAAGCCGTAAAAGGTTGCTTAAGTTTAATCGTCAGCTCATATTTGCCGGTAGCTTTGAGTCCATCGGGGTTGATGGTCGCTGGTTTGGTTGATTTGGGGTCAGGATCAGGGCGTAAAAAGTCGATGCGATCGGATAACAAAAAAGCCGGACTGCCACTGTTGATAATGAAGCGCTTCAGGGAAAAAGCCATCGCCTCAGCATCGAAAGGCGTACCATCGTGAAAGGTGACTCCCTGACGAATGGGAATGGTATAAGTCAGGCCATCAGCGCTGACTTTCGGTAGGGCGGTGGCTAGCTGCGGCACCAGTTCGGTGCTGCCGGGATTGTAGGTATATAGGCGCTCACCCATGTTGGTAATAATGCCTAATGAACTAAGTTCGTAAGCATCGGAAGGGTCGATCGTGCGGGGTTTTTCTTTGGTACCCACCGTGATCCAACCATCCCGCCCACTGCCTTTGGCATCGCCGCCGCAACCCGCGATGGTAAACAGTGGCAAGGCTAGCAAACATAACAAAAAGGCTGTCGATCGCTTATGAAGATTCATACTTAGCAAAATACGGAGCAAATGTGACAATGGATACCTACTAGACCGATAAGTATAGCGGAAAGGACTGGCATTCTTTCTATTTTGTTGCTCAGCTTGATACCTGGGCAACCAGATCGACTCCCAAAATCATTGGACTTGACCAGTGGCTCATGCTAAATTTGAGGTCTGGGAAACCAATCGGTAAAAGCGTTTGGGGTTCTATGGCTTATGAAGATTTTACCTTGGCCACTGTGAAGGATCAATTTGGGCTAAATCTATCGATCGACCCATTTTGTCAAAATTTACCAGTGGCAGCTCCCAGCAATACTTTTGCGGCAATTTTTGCCGAGTGGCTGCCGATCGCCCAGCAAGCTAAATCTGAAAAAGCCAAATCTGAGCTGTTGGTCAGCCCGATTCTTTTGGAAGTGCGCAAGTTGGTAGCTAATTCGGTAGAGCTGTTTTCTGGTGAGGAATTCAGCGTCGATAAGGATCAAGGTCTGAATGGCTTCTGTGATTTTTTATTGAGTAAGTCCCTAACTCCCTATATTGTAGAAGCCCCAGTAATTATGTTGGTAGAAGCAAAAAAGGGTGAATTAGATGTAGGTTTGGGTCAGTGCGTGGCGGAGATGGTCGCAGCACAGTTGTTTAATCAGGCTCAGGGGAAGCCCATTGATAATATTTATGGCTGTGTGACCAGTGGTAAGCTGTGGCAGTTTTTGAAACTTAAAGGTAAGAATGTGGCGATCGATGCCAACGAATATCAAGTCACACCAGTCGAAAAGATTCTCGGAATTTTAAAATGGATGGTGGAGAATACTTAAATTATATTTATTTGGCTAGTTCGGTATAAACATTTAGATATTCTCGGCGAGTTTTCCAATCTGGCAGGATAGATTCTAGGAGTCGATAATCTTCGGTAATCATTAGTTTATTTCAGATTGGAGCAGGTCGATCTGTTTTTGTAGGGAGTTGGACATTTGATAAAAAGCGTTCCATCTAGACCTCCGAGGTACTCCCGCCAGAGTGCGACAGCACTTGGCGGTGAGGGGGATAGGAGCGCGAGACGACGATTGCAGCTTGCAGTGATTTTGTAAGCGCAGCGCCAATTAGCGGAAAGCTGCATGAGGAGTTGAGCAAAAATGCAGTATTTGGTATACTTGAACTGTAAGCAGAGTGGCAGTAATTTGCACTGCGAACAACCAGTACCTTAAAAATA
>JAAFHZ010000204.1 GCA_013297675.1 Synechococcales cyanobacterium bin59.metabat.ball.084
CATGGGTCGTGAGTGGGAACTGTCTTACCGTCTAGGTATGCGTCCTTGGATCTGTGTTGCTTACTCCGCTCCAGTAGCAGCAGCAACCGCAGTATTCTTGATTTACCCAATTGGCCAAGGTTCATTTTCTGACGGTATGCCTTTGGGAATCAGCGGAACTTTCAACTTCATGATCGTATTCCAAGCAGAGCACAACATTCTAATGCACCCATTCCACATGCTCGGTGTAGCTGGTGTATTCGGTGGTTCATTGTTCTCTGCTATGCATGGTTCTTTGGTAACTTCTTCACTTGTTCGTGAAACAACTGAAGTTGAATCCTTAAACTACGGTTACAAATTCGGTCAAGAAGGCGAAACTTACAACATCGTTGCAGCTCACGGCTACTTCGGTCGTCTGATTTTCCAATACGCTTCTTTCAACAACAGCCGTTCACTTCACTTCTTGTTGGGTGCTTGGCCGGTAGTAGGAATCTGGTTCACTGCTCTAGGTGTAAGCACCATGGCATTCAACCTCAACGGTTTCAACTTCAACTCTTCGGTAATTGATACTCAAGGCCGCGTTATCAACACATGGGCTGACATCATCAACCGTGCCAACTTGGGTATGGAAGTAATGCACGAGCGCAACGCTCACAACTTCCCCTTGGATTTGGCTGCTGGTGAAGCAACTCCTGTAGCTTTGACTGCTCCTTCTATCAACGGTTAATCTGATTAACACTCTGATAAGCGAAAGGCTCCTCTGGAAAGAGGAGCTTTTTGCCTTATCAGCAGTCCCAATTCAATTTGCAAATTTGCATTTTCGCTGGATTGAAAATGCGCTGATTTTATTCCTATGCGGTCGCGTTATGTTTATGACTTCGACCTAGGCCAGTTCCTTAGTTTCCAATTTTTTAGATGACCCAAATCTTAAAACGAATAACATGGTTCAATCAAATTAATGTTTACCTAATATCTACACCCCAAGGACCAGTTTTAGTGGATAGTGCCGCTCCTGGCATGTTTCGGTGGTTGGTGAAATCATTGCGAAAATTGGGGATTGTGCCAGAACAGCTAGCAGGTGTGATCGTCACTCATTTTCATATTGACCATGTGGGTACCGCCATGGCTTTACAAAAATGTGGCGTTCCAGTGTACGCCCTATCTACAGAAATCCCAATAATGATGGGTGATGCACCACATTCCGGATATGGTGGCACCGTAGGAAATCTTTTGCTTATGGTTGAACAGCTATTCTTTGGAAAGCCATCATTTCTGGGAGTTCAATCACTATCCGCTGGACAAAAAATCTTTGGGACAGACTGGAGAGTGGTTGCTGCCCCAGGTCATACTCCAGGAAGTTTAGCTCTGTACAATGAAAACACTGGAGATCTGCTGTCTGGGGATACTTTAGTTAGCGATTTTGGCTGTCCCAGAGCTAACTTATCACTGTTTACAGCCGATCGCCAGCGACTAGTAGAGAGTGCCTTGAATTTAATGAATTTAGAGCCAAAATACATTCATCCTGGACATGGAAAAACACTCCCCTTATTAGCCTATGCTAAGGCGCAGCAACAACTCAGGAATCTATAGTGCAATCATCAACTAGCTTTTTGACTACAGTAGCCCAATACCCCCTTCCAGAGTCCTCCCAGTCATAAGCTAATGGGACTCAGCATGGACGACTTCACTTAATGCTTCTTCAATCACTGCATCACTGACACCTCGACGCTTCAAACTTGCGACCAACGCTGTCACCGTCTCGCTTTCAAACCGTTCTAAATCGACGCGCAAGCATTGACCAATATAAGCACGAATTAATGGCTGATAACCCGAAAAGCCCAAGAGTGGAGCAACTTTTTTCAGATCTTCCACAACATCTTCGGGCATACGAATCGTCACGCTAGTCATGGGACGATTTCGATCTAATCGCTGCTTTAGTGCTTCAATCTTCATACTGTAATCTCTCCTGACGAGTAGCTTTGCGTGCTGAAATAATCCGAATGATATTCTCTTCCCGCTCAATGTACACCACATACAGTAGATTCCATCGAGTGTCCAGCCCAATTACCTTACTTTTTTCCGGGGGTATCATGCGGCGATCTATAATTGGCATGGATTCAATCATGTGAGTGAGTTTCTGCAAAACTTTTGACCATACGAACAACAGGAAGAACGCTTTTGTTGGGAAGTAAAATCTCAAATTTCTGTTTAACGTCATAGTCGAACCTGCGATATAGTGGTTCACCCGCCAAAGTGGCAATAATCTCGATTGTCTTAAATCCGGCTTCTAATACTGCTGCTTCGCAGTGTTTCATGATCTGGCTACCAATACCTTTTCGTGCCCACTCAGGATGAACAAAAAATGCACGAATCTTTGCAGAATCCAAGCTTGGGTCGAGTAACTGATCTTCTGCCGCATTCTTACCCCGATCGCCTCCATAAAGAGTTTTCCGTTTGCTCCAACCACCACAGCCAATAATTTGGTGTGTATTCTCGGCAATGAAGTAAGTTCCATCCTGGATCAACTGGCTGTCAACACCAAAAACGGTACCCAAAGCTCCTTCAATTTGTTCGGAAGTATAGTAGGTTGTTTGAAGTGTTCTAGCGGATTCTGGAATCAAGCTTGATAAGGCAGTGATATCTTCTTGGCGTGCTAGACGAATTTGTATGTCCATATGATGCCATTTACCTAGTCGAGCAATATTAATCCTAACTTGCTTTTGAATCCTAACAGTCATCTTACTGCTTGCCACAACCTATAACCGAAGCAGCCCAACGTCTCTGGTCAGCGGTTGCCGATATCTTTGCAACATCACAAGCGGCTTTGGTCAATCCGCTGCACCAGAATTATTAGGCTTCTTTGCATATGAGTTCTCATGCCGATCAAGTATGTCATCTTTAGTGATTGAGGACATTACACGATCAAATTCATCAAGAATAAATCGTGCTGAGATATAAAGCGTTTCCTCCGGATCATTAATTAGCAAATCTTTGTTTTGCATATCCCACCCAGAGGGACTTCGATTCGATGTTACCGGAACTTTTTTACCTGGTTTTTCCATCTTGGCAGCAGGCATACGCACTGACGACAAACTCTTCTTGAGACGTTGAAGTTCATCAAATATCTGGCTTGAGAAACAATCCTTTGCCTGACACATTGTCCGTACAACTTCGTAAGCGCCAAGCGTCCACAACCACATCAGGGATTCTGCACGTTCTACTCGACCACCATCTAAAGGTTCGGCAGAAAAACCCTGCTCAAGATTCTCAATAATTTCGTCGGCAAAAGCGATAAGCACATGAACTCTGCCACACAAATAATGAGAAAAGGCTATGAGAGGATCGCGTTCTACGATCTCCTCCCATGTTGGGTTAACAAGTACCATTGTGAAATGCTCTCTCATTCTCATCTGAAATGATTTGAAAATACTAAGTTTTTTTGGCTCTACCGAACCTGCTATGTAAAAACACGTTAGAAAATCGTGGGATCATTACTGCAAGCTGGTTTGAGCCAAATAAATTTGACAGCCTGGCTTTTTCACCTCAAACCCTTACCCAGCAAGGATTTAGCCTGAAAATAGCATAGCAAGTTCGGTAGAGCCAGTTTTTTTTGCAGCCTAACAATCGTTAGGTGGAAAGAATCTACCTAACCACCTAAATTCGGCTGGATAAACAGAAAAATTCAACCTATCTTCCTATTTGGGTGCGTGTGACTTTCTAAGGAGAAAATTTACCAGCCTCTATTTTCCATTGGTGCTGCTAGCCTTGATCGGCCTGTCTGATTTTTATTTTCAGAAAGTCACACGCACCCTTCCTATTTTTACTTACACCAACGGCGATCGCAACCACTTCAACCAAATTTGACATCCTTCTGAGTCAGATCGCGCCAAAAGCCTTGAATTTGTTAGCAACCGCAACCAAGACTCACCTCCTTCACTAAAATCACCTTGGATTACAAAGATTTCTAGCCCACCCAGTGCAGGTAAATCGATCGATGTATTCGCCTCCCATCGTTCCAGTTGAACCGTTTCCCGATCGTCAGAATACAACGGCAATATGCTGACCCCAATCCTCGTCAAATCAGCGATATGTTGCTGTTTCCCAGTGTTGATCGTAATTTGAGTGCGTTCGCAGGGCGTTTCCGAAGGAAAATCGCCCAAGTCAAATTGCCAGAGCTTAACCAAAATAATGCAGCCACTCACTGAACCTGGAGTATGGCGAGATGTTGGCGGATTCCGCACGTAGGTACCCACCGGATAATCTCCATGCTCATCCTGAAAAACACCCGCCAAAACCAAAAATTCTTCGCCACCGCCATGAATATGGGGAGAAAATGGAAGCGCTCAACAATTCTAGCTTAATTCATAAATAGAACTGATGAGAGTGATGCTTTCAGCAAATGACGATTTCCTTTACATACCGTAATTAAGGTTCTAAGGTGAAGACATACAAATAAAAACCGTTTCGCAAGAAACACATTCATACCGGAATCATAAAATGACAACTATTTTACAGCAGCGCGAAAGCGCCAATGTATGGGATCGCTTCTGCGGATGGGTAACATCCACAGAGAACCGCCTCTATGTAGGCTGGTTCGGCGTTCTCATGAT
>JAAFHZ010000205.1 GCA_013297675.1 Synechococcales cyanobacterium bin59.metabat.ball.084
GGTAAATCGCCCGGTGCGCAGCGAACATCTTTGGCACATGGTGGAGATGGCCAGGTGGGGCGATGTGCCTTTCCCCCGCAACTGGGTAGAGGTGCTAGAAAATACCTGTCGAGTGGGGGTCTACAGTACAGCCGCGCGAGAATTAGGCATAACCGAAATTTCCTACAGTCGCAGTTCGATTCAACTTGTTGATGGTTCTACTTTCGACTCCGAAGACCCTATTCGCTATCTCAACGATCTCAAAATCAAGCGGGATGTCACTCTAGCAGAAATTCATTAATCGAACTGAGGGGGTATTGCTTGCAACTAATTTCCCCTCATCTTTAATAATCGCTGCTATCAAAGCTCACTATTTAACATTAACTATTACCACCCCTAAATCTTATGACTGCTATTTCTGCCCCTCTGTCTGGAAGATTGAAAAATATCAAGCAAGATTTCCTCAGCTTGCAAAAAGTCACTAAAACTTACCCCGCAAGAGCAGGCTTAAACGTTGTAATTAAAGACATCGATCTCACAATTAGGAAAGGCGAATTCGTCTGTATTATTGGGCACTCTGGCTGCGGTAAATCTACCCTGTTAAATACAGTGTCTGGATTTGCCACCCCCAACGAAGGTCAAGTCACAATGGATGGTAAGCTAATCACCAAGCCCGGTCCGGATCGGATGGTGGTTTTTCAAAATTATTCTTTGATGCCTTGGATGACAGCCTATGATAATGTATATTTTGGCTTAGATTCAGTTCATCCTAATAAGTCAAAGTCAGAGAAAGATCGAATCGTGCGCGATACTCTAACGATGGTTGGTTTGGGCGAAGCTATGGAGAAAACCCCACCTCAATTATCTGGTGGGATGCGTCAGCGGGTAGCGATCGCCCGAGCTTTTTGTCTGCGCCCCGAAGTCTTAATTTTAGATGAGCCTTTTGGTGCTCTCGATGCCATCACCAAAGAAGAAATGCAGGAGGAAGTATCAGAAATAGTGCGTGAAGTTGGCTGTACGGTGCTGATGGTGACTCATGATATCGATGAATGCCTATTTTTGGCCGATCGCCTAGTAATGATGACCGAAGGACCATCGGCGGGCATTGGTGAAATTTTAGATATTCCCTTCGAGCGCCCGCGCGATCGCGAACAAATCCTGGAAGATCCCCGCTATTACGATCTCCGTAACCGCGCCCTGGAATTTTTATATAGTGGCAACTCTCATTAGCTTTCGTTAATAATCTAGATATTAATATCGGTAAAGATTCATGAACTATCTCTGCCGATTTTTTATTTGTAGATTTACGCTGCATAGCTTCTATTCAACATTATAGATAATGCCCGATTGTCCAACGCCCGCAATTACTCACAAAACCAACGGCTATAATTGTCTAAGGGAATTTGGTAAAGATGATCAAACTCTTATCAAAACTCTGAATAGCATGTTGCCAGCATAGGTACAGGAGAAAATGGAACTACAGCAATATTTACGTGAGCATGGATTAGAAAAGTTAATTGCAGATTACAGTATTAAATCGGTGACACATAAACAGTATCCTCATCTGATTTCTTTGAAATATTCTCAAATCGACTCACCGATGGGAGAAAAGATTGTGCAGCAATGTCGGGGAATTGTGCTGGATCGATCGAACAACTGGGAAATTGTTTCGTATCCATACGATAAATTCTTTAACTACGGAGAAGGCAATGGTGAGGTACTTTATAGTGCGGCGATCGATTGGAGTAGTGCCCAGGTCTACGAAAAGCTAGATGGCTCTTTGATGACGCTGTATTTCTATGATGGTGCATGGAGAGTTCAATCTAGCGGTACTCCCGATGCCGCTGGAGAAGTCAGCGGCTTTGGCTTCAGCTTTGCCGATTTATTTTGGCGGGTCTGGCAGGAGTTGGAGTATCAATTACCTACAGATCTCGAATACTGCTTTATGTTTGAGCTGGTTACTAAATATAACCGTGTAGTGGTGCAGCCCAAGTTGAATCAGCTTATTTTGCATGGGGTGCGACATGTGCCCAGTCGTCAAGAATCTGATCCCCAGGTTTGGACTGAGCGCTATGGCTGGGAGTTGGTGAAAACTTATCCACTAACTAACTGGACAGCGGTGATGGAAGCAGCTAAAGATCTCAATCCGATGGAGTCGGAGGGATATATTGTCTGCGATCGAGCTTTTAATCGGGTGAAAATTAAATCTCCCCAATATGTCGCGATCGCCCATTTACGAGAAGGTTTTTCTTCCCGGCGGATGCTGCAAATTCTCACGGCTAATGAGGGAGAAGAATTTTTGACCTATTTCCCAGAATGGACAGATTTGTATCAAACTATGAAAGTGCGTTATCTGGAACTGGTCGGGGAAATTGAGGCGGCGGCGGCCAAGTATAGTGAGATCGAGGTGCAGAAGGAGTTTGCGCTGGCAATTAAAGATTTACCTTATGCTGGGATGTTGTTTTCTTTACGCAAAGGCAGGGCTAAAACGGTGCGAGAATGTTTGCAAAATACTACGGTGCAGAAGCTGGAAGAGCTAATGGGGGTAGATTATACTGACTTGGGCTTGTAGTTGTTTGCGGAGGGCGAGGGATTTGATCGCTAAGCTTAGCGATCCAGCCACTGGTCAATTTGTCTGACCACCGTCAGCGCCGAATAACTAACTCCAGCAGTGCCTTCGCCGGGATGGGTGGAGTCACCAACCAACCATAAACCATCGATCGGGGTGCGATTGGCCACTCCAAAGGGGCCAAAAGTGGCCACCCGCTGACCTACTCCACCTACATAGCCTTGGTAGCGACCAGTAAATTTCTCGAAGGTTTGGGGTGTACCAGCTTCACAGACTTCAATGTTTGCAGGGCTGAGCTGGAAAAAACCAGAGAGACGATCGATCGCTTCCTTGGTATATTCTGCCTTCATGGCGGCCACATCTGCACCAGGGGCATACCATTTGTTTGGATCGGTGAAAGACGAGGCAATAATGGTGGCTTTGCCTACCGGTGCCCGACCATCGCCTTCTTTGCTCACCGAGACAAACAGCGAATTATTTTCGCCAATTACTCCCTGTTCGTCATACAAAAACTGGAGGTGGGGTGGACAGTCTGGAGGAATGGCCGATCGATCGACTCCCAAATAAATTACGAAAGCCGCTGAGGGTGTGGGTAGTTTGGCGGTTCCGCGCTGATAGTTTTGCCAGCCCCAAGAGGTTGCTGCTGTGGGCTGATGGGAGTTTTGATGATCGGCTGAAGTAACCATCTTGGCTAAATTCTGAATCGGCACATTAGCTACTACATAATCAGCCGATTCTACCCAGCTCTCGCTTGTCTTACTATTGGTTACGACTACTCCAGTTGCTCCCTGGCTATTTGTCTGGATGGCGGTGACTTGGTGGCGCATCAGGAGCTTGCCGCCATCGCGCTCTAAGGAGGCTATCAATCGATCGACCAAGGTTTGCATACTGCCGTTTAAATGGTACAGACCTTGGGGTGCTTGGGAGACTCCTAAAGCTGTCGCTGCATACAACAGAGCTGTTTCGGAAGCTGTTACTTGGGAATATAGCTTGAGCTGCAAATCTAAAAATAGTCGGAGGCGGCGATCGTTGCCGAAGCCCAACCAATGCAGGGCATCGCCTACGGTGGCTAGGGTAAAAGGCACTGTCAGCAAAGTATCTGGGCGCACTGCTGCCAAAAGCTGGCCGATATCCCAAAGGTTGCGCGGTGGTAATACGGGGTCACGGCTTTGAAATTGCCAGCTAATCTCAAATAGCTTTTGTAACAAATTCCAGAATGTTTCGGTGCCAGGAAACTGCTGTTCGCGCTCGGCTTGCCAGCGCTGCGGATCGCGCCAGACTGAGATGGGGGTGGTTTCGCCCGGTAAAAATACGGCACAGGCCGGGTCGCATTCGGTGGCTGGGGGCAGTTCGATTGCTAGTTCGCTGAAAATGCGGTGATGGATGCCGCCCGGTTCTAGTCCGGCTACTTGGGTGGCACCGACATCAAAGATATAGCCACGTCGTTGAAATGTGGAGGCGCAGCCGCCAGGAACGATCGCCTGATCAAAAACTATTACTTCGTGCCCGCGTTTGGCCAAAAGTGCTGCGGTGGTCGCGCCGCCGATTCCTGCTCCGACTACGACTATTTTTGCCATGGGTTTTATTTGTTACGTTTCTTTACAAAAATTATAGTACTTTGCCAAAATTCTTGCTTGCTATTTAATTCGTAGCAAATTCATAACTGGCAGTCTAGATTTAGATTACAACTTAATTGCCAAAACAGGACTCCACAAAAAAGATCGATGGAATATCCATCGATCTTAAATTGAATTAATCAAATTAAACAGTCAAAGTCCGACGCTTACTGACCATTTGGAAGGTTTCGATAATATCGCCCTCTTTCCAGTCATTAAATCGATCGAGGCGCACACCGCACTCAAACCCAGCATTGACTTCTTTCACATCATCTTTCATCCGCTTCAGCGAATCCAAGATGCCAGTGTAAACCAGCTCATTACCG
>JAAFHZ010000206.1 GCA_013297675.1 Synechococcales cyanobacterium bin59.metabat.ball.084
AAGCTATTTGGCTTCTTTGTCAGTAGGTTTGTCAAGTACATTCTATACAAAATTTACGCGAATCTTCTTAACTTATTCTACCTTTTGCATATTAAATAAGTATTGAAACTCATGCGATTACCCTGCTATCTTTAACCCCAAATCAAGATTATGCCTTTTTCTCCTAGCACAGTATTTTCACTAATTCCAGATGATATTGATTTCATCAACTACCAATTAAATACAGCCAACTTAAAAATTGTCAGTTATAACGTCTCTGGTCAGGCAATATATGGCTACATCGACAATAATAATGTGGTGCGTACTCTGGGCACCTTGGGATCTTTTAATGCTCTGGATAAATCTATATACATAAATGTAAATAGAGTACCGGGTGCCAGCAATTCATTGGGGTTACGCACTTATACTGGCGTTTATAACAATCTTCAACCTGGTCGAGAAAATTGGGGATCAGCAAATGAGGCATTTTTGCGCGTAACTAACTCTACTTATTCCAACTATCTTGGTCAAAATGTCAACAACCCAGCATTTAAAGTTGGCAGCCTTGCCGACAGCTCGGCGCTTTATGCCGATCCCTTCAAAACAGTTCAGGACTATACCCCTGGGTGTGTGTCACTTTCTATAGAGAAAAATTAGAATGAAGAAACAGCAGTAAAGTCAGAGGTGGTATATGAATACCGAAGATCAAGAAAGACTAAAGCAAAGTGTTAATGACATTGCAGCGATTCTCTACCGCAACACTCCCCCTGAGCAGGTTACAACTCTTGAAGGTATCGAAGCAGCCATTAGACAACATGCTCAGCAGAGTGTTTTGCCCCAGTTAGCCCTTTTTTTGCGACAGAAGCAACTGGAACAAGTAAAGGATACTCCCGAAACTTAACGAGTATATTAGGTGAGCTTCACCTTACTAGTGAGCAAGTCAAGTCTCTTGGAGTAGAGCCATATAAACGCATTAGTCCGATGCTAGAGCGTTGCTGCCTAACAGTTAGTGCCAATTCCTCCTATAGAAATACGACCGAAGATATTGCTTTGCTAACCGGACTCACCATTAGTTTTAAAACTCAGCAGACTATGGTTCAAAGCCATGAGTTTGAAGAGCCTGAAGCCCATAGCCTAGTACAAGAAGTCAGTATTGATGGTGGTACGGCAAGACTAATTCCAATAGAAGGTGAAGATTCACCTTGCTGGAAAAATTATAAAGCAGTACATTTAGCTCCAGAGGGCGTAGTTGGCGCGTGGATAAGTGACAATCCTGCTCTAACCACATGGCTCAACAAGCAACCTTTAGATATGCCATTGTTCTGTACAGGTGATGGTCACGATGGAATATGGAATTTGTTTGATGAGATTAATCCAGCAGTTCAAAGGATAGAGATACTAGATTGGTATCATTTAATGGAGAATCTAGAGAAAGTTGGGGGGGTCGATGAACCGACTGTCTGAGGCCAGAAAGCTTCTCTGGAAAGGTAAAGTTGATGAAACGATCGCCTTATTTCAAGACTGGGATGATGAGCAAGCCCAGCGCTTTTGCAAATACATAAATGGTCATCGCAATAGGATACCTAATTATGACTATTATCAATCCGAGGAAATCTGTTCAATTGGCTCAGGCAATATAGAAGCGACAATTAAGCAGATCGCGAGTCGTGTCAAAATATCTGGAGCCAGGTGGAAAAGAGAACATTTACCAAAAGTGCTAGCTCAGCGGACTGCCTATCTCAACAAGGCGATTTGATTTTTCTCCTTAGAAAGTCACACGCACCCTATACCCCTCGGCTGATTTCTCAAACCATCTCATCTCAAACCGCATTGATGCGTTTGAATATTGGCCAAAGTGGTTCTTCGAGTCTTGACATAACCTTTATTCCCAGCAGTCGCAGCAATGATCAGAACAATCAGCCCCGCAGTGGTGGCAGCGGTATTTTTACTATTTTTGGCCAATATTTTGACCATGGTTTAGATTTCATTGAAAAAGGTGGCAACAATGGTGCCAAAATAGTAATTCCGCTCAGTTCTAGCGATCCATTCACCGCTAAGGGCGTTACTGAGATCACTGTTTCGCGGGCAACGGTGGCCAATCCTTTAGCTGCTGGTGTAGATGGCAAATTTCGCACAGCAGATGATATCAATCCTGGAGCTGATGGCAAGTATGGCACTAGTGATGACATCATTGGGCCAGTAAACCCCACTTATCTGAATCGCACTTCTGCTTATGCTGATCTGAGTCAGGCTTATGGTTCTGATCAACAAATTGCTGATTTACTGCGGGAATGGGTGGTAGACCCCAACAACTCTGGAAAGTATGTTGCTGGTGCCAGTTTACTAAGTGGTTATACGCTTAAAACTGCCTATGAATTTGCACAGTCTGACGGAACTACTGCCCTCACTCGCGAGACTGTCCCCACATTACGAGAACTAAGGGCACATTTAGTTGCCACTGGCCGCGATGATCTGACCTGGGATGATATTAAAAATTACCGCGCTCGTGATAGTCAAGGTCGAGTAATAGATGCCGATCCAAATCAGGCAGGTATTCAAGCTATTCGTACTAACCAGGCTATTTTGCTGGATAGCAACCCGCATATTGACGCGCTCCGAATTTACAAAAATGGTGTCAGTGCAGATACCACGGGTGTCTTGGCTGGAGTGGTATTGGGTGCTACGTTAGATGCCAGAGGTCTTCCTACTACGATTACAGTTGGGGGAATTCAGAATAACTTATCTAAGTATATAAACACTAATACTTTTTCTGTTCAATCAAATCTTAGTGCCGCAGATCAGGCTATTGCTAATGAGTTGCTATTGCGATCGGTGAGTGACCATTATATTGCTGGTGATGGTAGACTGAATGAGAACTTTGGTTTGACTACTGCACACCATATTTTCCACCAAAATCATATTTACCATTTAAATACTATTAAGTCTAAGGCTCTGAGTCTGCAAAGCCAAGATCCCAGCAAAAGTGCTGGACGTGTTTGGCAAACTGTTGTGGCATCTCAACCGGGTGCAACACTAAGTGCCGGAGTAACGGTCGTGAATAATCATTACGAAGATGCTCAAGGTAATTATGTTGATGCTAGTGGCAAAATATCTTGGAATCAAACTAAGTTATTTGAAGCTGCGCGATTAATTAATCAAACCGAATACCAACATATTACTGTGGAGTACGCTAACTTTGTCACCCCAGATCTGCCTAAGTTTAGTAGTTACAATCCAGATCTCAATGCCGGTGTTTCTCTAGAATACTCTCAGGCTGCTTTCCGGTTTGGGCATTCTCAATTGCGGGAAACCCTAGATGTGCTAGATCCTAATGGTAGTCTCACTGCTAATGTGCAAAAAATTGCTCTAACTAGTGCTTTTCTTAATCCCCAGGGGTTTGCAGGCAATGGCCCGGCTGCGGTCGCGTTAGGTTTGGCGCGTCAGGTTAGCAACGAAATTGATGAATTTATTACACCGGCCTTGCAACAATCACTGCTAGGTCAACCTTTAGATTTAGCTGCTATCAACATTGCCAGAGGTCGAGATTTGGGGGTGGCGACCTTAAATGACACTCGTAAACAATTGCGAGATGCTCTTGCTTTAGATAAAGCTGCTGGAACAACTTTGCACTCTACTCTGAAGGTTGAATCTTTAAATCCATACACGAGCTGGAGTGATTTTCGCAATAATATGATTCACCCTGAATCGATCGGCAATTTTATTGCGGCCTATTCATTTGATGGAGATATTGCCAAAGGAGCGGCGATTGTTGGACTGGTAGATGGCACAATTATCCAGGGTGCGACAGCCGCTCAAGGATTTACCTTAGCTCAAGCACAGAGTTTTTTTAGTGGTGGCGATCAAGGCTTCCAAAAAATTGATTTGTGGCTGGGGGGCTTGGCCGAAAAGCATGTTACCGGTGGCCAGTTGGGTTCGACTTTCAATACGATCTTTGTTGATCAATTGGAGCGGTTGCAAAATGGTGATCGGTTCTACTACCTGCACCGCATTGACTCGGAGTTCCAAGAAGCGCGGGGAATCTTTGGCGAGATTGAATCTCAACAGTTCAAAGATATTGTAGAGCGCACTACTGGTGCTCGTCACCTGCAAGGTGATGTGTTTGAATATGCGGATAACCATATTGAGTTGGGTGAAACTGCTCAGTCGGATGCAAAAAATGAACACAAATATGGTGGTTTAGGTGCTGTAATTCAACAAAAGTTAGGTGTGCGCAGCAAGGGCGGTCTGACTACGGCGGATAATGGTACTGTTATCATAGATGGTGCTCAGCAATATGTTTTGGATGTGCGGCTGAGTACAGCATCCAAGGGCTTCGACTCGCCTGAGGTAATTGGCGGCACTAATAACAATGATTTTATTGAAGGCGGTGGAGGCAGTAACAGTCTCTATGGTGAAGGTGGCAATGATAGCTTGGTTGGTGGTGGCGCTAAGGACTATATCTATGGTGGT
>JAAFHZ010000207.1 GCA_013297675.1 Synechococcales cyanobacterium bin59.metabat.ball.084
AATTGCTCTAGTTCGGTTGGTGTCATGGGTGCGTGCTCCTTCATTTCCCTAGCTTATCATCGTCAGGGTACTCTCTATCTTTTTTGACCTGAATACTTACATCCTTACTAACAAATTATCTATCCATGAAGAGCTGTGAAAAAGAATTTCAATGCCTAAATTTGAATGGATATCTCACTTTCTACCTCAACTGAAACCTGAACATTAGCGATCGAGGTGTAAAGAGGTATATTCATATTTACTGCTTCAAAACTGACAACTAGCGCATATGGAACATTGGCCTCTGGATCGTTATTCCATCCTTCATGTCCAACAACAGCAATGCAAAATGATTCTCGCAAATCATATGATTTAACAATAGTCCAGTCTTTTTGTAAGGTTCCTTCTTGCCTAGAAACATTACGTGCCCGTCCCCAATTTTTTCGTTTATCTAAAACCCAATTAAACCTCTTTCCTTCTTTCTCTATATCTGATGGAGCGTCGTATTCGTCCAATAATCTGTCTCGAAATCGTTCTGGAACTTCACCTTTTTTGCTACAGTCCCAATCTAGCCACGTGGAAAGATACTTTCTCCGAGCGCGTCGAGTACGTCGAGGTTGAGCTTTGTAAGAAAGTGTGACTTCAACTCGAATATCTTGATCTTCCCCTGGCGATCTCAACTCAGTTGGTAAACTGACCTCGTAGACATGAACTTGACGAGCTACAATTGTGCGCTCCCCCCTGGCAATTAGAGTGATACGATTACTAGAGCCACCCAATGCTCGATCAAGGTTGGGAATACCATAACCCAATAATCGAATGGCACTGTAGAGATCAAAATTCTCAGATTCTACCCAGCTAGGAAATCTGGCTGATTGAACAATTAATGCTCGGTATAACAAGCAGCTTTCATTTGGTAACTCAGCCGCAAGACAAGCGGCAATGTGCGCTACTTTTGGCGCAGCAAAAGAAGTCCCAATACCATCACGTGAGGCAAGTGGCCCACCATACAACGTGGAACGTACCAGATCAAGACAAACGGCTTCTGGTGTTGTTAGTAATGGTGGTGATCCTTCATCTGTTACAAAATCGCCTCCATACTCCACTACCTCCGGTTTGATTGAATCCCAAATACCCAAACCTGAGCAAGAAAAAGAGGATGGATAATCTTTTTGCGCAATTGATTTTGAGTTGCTCGATATATCTCTGAATGTTTGGAGGGAGACAGAGCCAACAGTTAGAGCTTGAAAGCTTTGAGCTGGATTGGGTAATCGACAAGAACTACTGAGTAAATAGTTAGGATAAGGTTCCCCATTCTGCAAGTGATCCTGAATTAATAGCCGAGATTTGACGAAGCGTCCATCAACGAACCATCCATTTACAGGGAGATTACCGGCTGCCACGACAAACAAAATGTCATGTTGCCATGATAAATTATCGATTTCGGTTGCCCATGCACTCATGTACTGAGTACGATAGGGAGTGCTTCCAGTAATCGAGTGGTTGAAAATTTTTGTCCCTCTTTCACCGTGGTAAAAATTAACGATCTTTGAAATTAAGGCTGGAGGAAATATTGCTTTTGACAAATGGTATTTTTTATCAAGCACACGAGCATTTTGCAACCAGCATACGGCTTGTTCTCGCCCACTAGTAGGAATTAAATTAGGATATAAGACTGCTCCAGCTACACGGGTTCCATGTCCACCATTTTCAACTAAGTCGGCAGTTCCATTAGTTTCATTTGGCACCCATGACCTTGAATCATTCGTGATAATTGCTGATTGTAGCAATGGATGTTGTTCTTGGATACCACTATCAATAATGCAGACTCTTGGTGCATTTAGATCCGGTGGCTCTAAAGAAAAAGACACCTCAATATCATCCGGTTGCTTTTCCGCAGATAAAATATTGTGAATATGATCAGGCAGACCAACATCAAATACATACGAGAAATTTAGCACTAGATCTCTCAAACCTTTGCCAGAAATACTTATTCGGCATGAAAAGCTGTCTGGCAGCTTGCTGTGAGTTGTGGTTTCACCATCAATAATATTTATTAATTCACCTTGATATTCGTGTATGAAGCAGTTGAACTCATCTTCTCGTTGACTTTTGATATCATCCCATTGTTGATATGTGAGATCACGATCATCAATCCACTTATTAACAGCTTTAATATGATTCTCAGGATTTTTATAATGATCTTCAGCCTTAGGATGCTCTTTTAGTTGTGACTTTTCACCAATACAAGCTATTCCAACATCTACAATATATATTTCATTGTCCTTGATTTCTCCCCAGCACTCTTTCAATTCTGGTGATAGAATGTATTCAGGTCGTTTTGAGCCATCAAGAATATCCCAAATCTCAGGGACTTTGCCTCCCCCAGTTTCTGCTTTAATAAAGCTCTCAATTTTACCTTGTAAATTAGTAAATTCAGCATCGGCTGATGCCCCTAGAATATATCCATCTTCTAATTCAGCAATTACTTCAATCCCATATTTACGAAGTTCATCGGCATCAAATATAGTTGGATCTATCTGTAAAATTAAAGGAACAGCATCTGGTAATTCTGGTTTTTGCTCTTGTTTTCGCTTTGATAACATACCTTGCCAATCTGAAGTTATTCCTGACACGGAGCCTTTGAGCTTATTGCCATGCCCCCAACGATCACTCTGATTAGCTTGAGTTTGTGCTGTTTTTTTTCTTCCACCGCCAGGAGGAGGAGAAGCTTTTCCTTGAGTAGAAAATTTGAGTTCAATATGGGGAAAGGATCTATTTGCGTCATTCATGCTTATGGGTGGATGCAACTCAACTTTTAAGTATGGGAGATTTCTTGAATGGCTGCTTCAAGATGTTCTGGAATAACCAGTTCTTCTCGATCGAGGATTGCTCGCTTAGCGGCATCTTGAGCTACCCGTACAGCTTGAGCTGCCGAAAAGCCTGCCATTTTTTTTATAATCGAGTGCCAATCAATCGTACCTTTATCCATTGTAATCAAAGTTTGTTTCAACAGCGCTTCTAATTCTATTTCAGTGGGCTTAGGAACTTCGATCGCATCATCAAACCTTCGCCAAACTGCCATATCCAGCGACTTATCAAGATTTGTAGCTGCAACAAGCAAACCGGAGGAGCTGTCATATTCATCCAGAATTTGCAGAAAAGTATTCACAACCCGTTTCATCTCGCCAACTTCATTGGTATCTTCACGGGACTTAGCCAGAGAATCGCATTCGTCAAGGAACAGCAAGCAGGGACTTTTGGCAGCTACCTCAAAAATTTCTCGAAGATTGCTAGCTGTTTCTCCCAAATAGGATGAAACCATTGTATCAAAGCGCACCTTGAGCAGCGGTAAGCCTGTTGTCCAAGCTAGCCGCTCTGCACTCATTGTTTTGCCACAACCTGGTAGGCCGTAAAGTAGAATTTTTTGCTTATAGCTAAATCCATGATGAGCTAATCGATCACGAGCGGCATATTCACGCTCTATTCTTTGAAAACGCTGTTCCACTGCTGGTGACAAAATGGTGTGGTGCCTTAGCTGTTCCCGAGGAATTGCAGTTACTAAGGGTAGTTGCGATCGCTTGCTATTTGGCAGCTCTGTTAAAGACTGAAAATTTGTTGTTGTGGCTTTTGCCTGATTGATTGGTAACGGTTGTTGATAGCTACCAGATCTGGATGAATCTCTCGTTTTAGACTTGGTAATATTTTCTAACTGATCTGCAAGAACAACATGTCCTTTCTTGCGTTCTTCTTGAACTATTGTATCCAACAGCTTATCCACCGCCACTTCATCATCAGTGGCGATCGCTCTAAACACTCTTTTGAGCAAATCGGCTTTCACAAGGAAATCAACGTAATATTTCTTCGTAACATTCTATCTGAAATAATGCCCACAATGTTGAGTAAAGTAACAAAAGTCTATATCCAGCTTAGATTGTGTGGATTATCTGACGATGAGAATTTGTCCGGGTGGCTGGTCTTATGGTTGTGAAAAAGTCTCGATCGATTTTTCTACTCGCTCTTCTTCGATCGTGGGGATGTAGATCAGGGAGTAGCGGGCGCGAATGAGCAGGGCGAGATCGGTACCAAAGGCCATAGAGATTTTTTGCGAATAAAAGGCGCTGTATCTATCTTAGGGCAGGTATACAAGGAGTGTTTCTTTTTGCCGTGGATGTTATTATGTGGCTATTCAAATATCAATTTTATCTTTGACCTTTTGGAGATAAGCTGCCCCAGATCCCAGGGCTATTTCATTCTATGATAATTGGCACAAGTGGTGCTAGTATTATGGTACAGCAACTTATGGAGTAGTGACAATTTTGAATAACTTAGCAATCATAGAAGCTTTTTTAGATTTACCAGACG
>JAAFHZ010000208.1 GCA_013297675.1 Synechococcales cyanobacterium bin59.metabat.ball.084
TAGACAACATATTTGTCGAGAGATTATGGCGTTCAGTAAAATATGAGGAAGTGTATCTCAAAGGCTATACATCAGTCATAGAAGCGTTGAGGGAATTGGAGAAGTACTTCGATTTCTACAATGATGAAAGACTGCATCAGTCTCTAAATTACCAAACTCCGGCAATGATTCACTTTAAACAGCCTTAACAGGGGGCAAAGAAATGTAGTACTTTTGCTTGCCTTTTGTGTACGCAGGCCTCCATCTTAACTTTTATAGTTTTTTGTCTTGACAATGGGGAGCACTACTCCCTTCCCGCCATAAGAATATAGACGGAATGTACGGGTAAAATCCTTGCTCAGAGCCAAAAAAGATCTATGTTCTTCTAGCGGGAAGGGAGTATACTCGGAAACAAATCGAGTTGTCTATCTGCGATAAATTTAAGGTGGCCAACCGAACAGCGGTAAATATTTATGGAGCTGCTGTAGATAAATTAATCGATTATAGCCCTGGCCATCAGCGTCGCAATAGAGCAGTGATTCTGGAGGTGTTTCATGCTCAAGTTGATGCTTTTCAAGCAGAGATACAGGCAATACAAGACCAGATTGAAGTTAAGTTAAATCTATAAAGACAGCGCCAAGTCATCCTAGATAAATTGCTTGATTGCTCCTTTACTAAGGCTGAACAGAAAGTCTTTGAAGCTGAGTTAAAGGCGTTTCCAGAAGTTCGCCCCAATGTGATCTGTCAAATGATTGTGGCCAAGGGGCGATTGCGTAGTCAATTGGTAGATACAGTCGGTGACATTGCCCGAGTGCAAGGTCTCTACGCTATATCACCTGTGGTGGAAGCTCTCCATGTGTTGGTTGAACATGAAATATTATCGCCAGAATTATCCTTTCAGTTAGTACAAATAATTGAAGGTGTTTCTGATTCGATTGTGCAAGCTTTTCACAAAAGTCCTTTGGTATTAAATGGAAATCAAGATGATTTTGGGGATGCAGACGATTCTGAGTATACGCAAGACCATTTGAGTATTTGACCTGGTTACAGATATTGGAAATCTGTGCGCGTGGATTTTTTGATAAGCAAAAATAGGGTGAATTATGGGTGCTAACAGCAAGCCAATACTGTCGGTGTTGGTAGATGCAGAGAAAAAGGAGCAGTTTGCCAAACTTGCTAAAGAGCATGGTTGCTCAATGGGTTCGCTACTGAATCAGGCGATCGATAAGATGCTCAAAGCTAAGACTATTCATGTTTACCAAGATAGTCCAATTGGTTCGTTTGATATAGAGGAGTTAGTTAGGAAGTATGTAGACCAAGCTGTTAGTCCGATCGCGGCTAAGGTGGATGAGTTATCGGCTCAAATAAGTGAGTTGGGTGCTGAGTCTGGAGCCAATAATATTGCGGTTAACTCTAAGCAATCAGCGAAAGGAAAAGGTAAAGCTCCGAAGTTACCTCGGAATAAACCTTGATCGCACTGGGCAGTATTTCGACGTTGGTGGCGGTCAGGAGACGATCGATGTTGCAGGAAGTGGAGTCGATCGGCTTATAACTGCCAGTATTTGGTCTGTCTGAGATTAAAAAGTTTTACTGTGTAATTGGTCTATTCCTTGGGAAATCTAAGAGAGTACAACGTAGTTTGCTGCGCTGTACCTTAATGATTTCAGTGCATCTAGGAATTCAGTGCTATGTATCTACTCACCAAGAGGGACGATCGAGTCTCTCGGAAAAGTTCTGCGGACATTAACCCCCAGGAATCGCCAGAGGAGCAAGTTGAATCTTTGCGGGCATTTTTGGGATATCCATTGCTGGAGCGTGATCGAAAGAATCGTGATTATTGGTATTTGCGCCCTGGAGCTGATCGAGATGAGGCTAAAGATACTGCGCCGATCGGGATCTGTTTCTATGATGATTTAGAGAGTAAGCAGGAAGAGGTCTACAAACATTACTTGGGGCGGAGTTTGGCGGAGAGCAGCCGGTGATGTATTTGCTGTCGCCGAAGGGGCTTGATGGTGAGGTTTCGTTGGTTTTGCCGACTGAGGGCGGTTTGAAGCGACGGAGCATTCAGAATTTTGAGATTGGGTCGTCGGATTTGCGATCGAGGTTGGAGCGTCTGAAGCAGGGCACTTTGCCGGTGGCACATAAGGCGATGTTGTCGATTCCGTTGGCGGAGTTTGCTTTTTATCAGCCGATCGAGACTGCGAAGGATTTGGCGCAGCAGTTGGCGGCGGTGGCGAAAAGGATTGAGAAGGTGGTGCCGCAGGTTTATCGGCAGGAACGGAAGGATGGTTATTTGCATAAGCTGTTAGCTAGTTTTCAGCAAGAGTTGTTGCCTTTTTTAAAGCTGGAGGCTGAAACAGAAAAGGAATATGGGTTTGCAGATATCTATGCTCAGACGGTGGCTTATTCTTTGTTTACGGCGAAGGTGTTTAGTCATATTAGTTGGCAAAAAGCTTTGAAGTTGGATTCTACAGTCAAGCAGCCGTTGTTCGATCGGGAGTCGGCTTGGCAGCAGTTACCGGAGACAAACCCATTTTTGCGGAAGTTGTTTGAGGATATTTCTAACCAGAAGGCTAAGGATCTGGGAGATGAGCTGATTACGGAGATTGCCAATATTTTTGGAATTCTGCGGGCGGCGAAGATGGAGGCAATTTTGAGTGATTTTTCGCATACTCAGAATAAAGATGACCTGATCATTCATTTCTATGAGCCGTTTCTGACTGCTTACAATCCCAAGCTGAAGAAGAATCGTGGGGTTTATTACACGCCGGAATCGGTGGTTTCTTATATGGTGCGGAGTGTGGATATTCTGCTGAAAGATAAGTTTCACAAGCCTTTGGGGTTGGCTGATCCGGATGTGATGATTTTAGATCCGGCGACGGGGACGGGCACTTACTTACTATGGATTTTTCAGTTGGTGGAGCGGCGGTTTAAGGGGACTGATGGGGATGGGTCGTCTCATCGGTTAATTAAGGAACGATTTGGGGATATGTCGTGGTCGCAGTATGTGCAGGATCATTTGTTGCCGAGGGTGGCGGGGTTTGAGCTGTTGATGGCTCCTTACGCGATCGCGCATCTCAAGCTGAGTTTGTTTTTGCAGGAGAGTGGCTATGAGTTTGATTCTCAGCAGCGGTTGAGGGTGTATTTGACGAATACGTTGGATAATACTCCGCGCAAGTCGGAGACTTTGTTTGATGAGTTTATTGCTGATGAGGCTCATGAGGCTACTAGTATTAAGCAAGATGAGCCGGTGATGGTGGTTGTTGGTAATCCGCCATATTCGGGGCATTCGATAAATAATGGGAAATGGATTAGTGATCTGCTTAAGGACTATTACCAAGTGGATGGGCAGCCTTTGGGTGAGAAGAATTCTAAGTGGTTACAGGATGACTATGTGAAGTTTATTCGGTTTTCGCAGTGGCGGATTCAGAAGACTGGGCAAGGGATTCTGGCTTTTATTACCAATCATGGTTATTTGGATAATCCGACGTTTCGAGGGATGCGGCGCAGTCTAGATAAGACTTTTGATGAGATGTATGTTTTTGACTTGCATGGCAACAGCAAGAAGAAAGAGGTTGCACCGGATGGATCGAAGGATGAGAATGTCTTTGATATTCAGCAGGGTGTCGCGATCGGTTTGATGGTTAAGTTACCTACTCAGGAGTAAATAAAATGGCGAAGATTTTTCACGCGAGTTTACATGGTTTATCACGGGCAAAGGATCAGGCTCTGCTATTTTCGGATATTGGTAAAACTAAGTGGTCAGATATTGATATTGAGGCTTCTGAATTCTATTTACTTATTCCTCAAAGTTACGATCTAAGAGTAGAATACGGCAGAGGATGGAAAATAACAGATATTTTTCCTGTTAATAGTATTGGAATGCAAACTCATCGTGACTATTTTATAACAGACATAGACAGAAATGTTTTGATGAATAGGATTCGTTCGTTTAGAGACAGCAAATTAAATGATGCGCAATTAAGAGAAGAATTTGATATAGGGAATTTGAATATAGCCAAAGCGCAGAGCAGCTTACGAAGCAATAGTGATTTAACAAATCAAATGGTGAAATGTCTATGGAGACCTTTTGATACGCGCAATCTTTACTATGATAAAAACTTAATAGATCGTCCTCGTGCTAAGATAACAGATCCAGGGCAAACGCATCAAAATTGTAAGTGTCCGGGGGGTTAACGAAAATTAAGGATCATAGCAGGCAAGATGAGGTAGGTTAGAGTGCATGACTGAAGAAATTGACTTGGGTGGAATCAAAGTCCCGGCAGCAGACTGGGAAGCAACGCCAGAGAGCATTA
>JAAFHZ010000209.1 GCA_013297675.1 Synechococcales cyanobacterium bin59.metabat.ball.084
ATATTCGGACAGGGCATCGAACCAATCACCCTCTTGCTGGCGATTGATTTGACTTGTCAGCAGGCTAGTACCTACCGTTGAAACTATGACTTTTGGAGAATAGTTAGCCATGATAAAAATTAACCTTTAGAACTATGAATTGATTTTTGTTTTGAATCATGTTGGCCAATGGCTTTTAAGGGCTTGAACTGACTCATCTCTTCTGTACTGCAATCGATGATTAGTTTGTGTCGCTGATCGTCCGCTAAAATCTGATTGATCTGCTCCAAAAAATCAACTTTTTTCATGTACTCTATGTTGTAGCGGGTGGTGGTATCTTTCAGCACCATCCCAATTCGCCCCACAATTTCACC
Organism: Synechococcales cyanobacterium bin59.metabat.ball.084; assembly: GCA_013297675.1. GTDB lineage: Bacteria > Cyanobacteriota > Cyanobacteriia > Cyanobacteriales > Chamaesiphonaceae > JAAFHZ01. The sequence goes on from JAAFHZ010000209.1 coordinate 354, forward strand.
GCGACTTAGTTCTCCTCGCTTCAAAGCAAACTCTAAAAGAAAAAGTTCGTGCGTATCAGTATTGAGTAAATATACTTCGATATCCTGGAGTGCGATCGCTCTTTCTCGCTGGCTCTGGTTGTCTAACAGCTTTTCTACGATAAAAAACGAAAAGACAGCAAGAGTGATCAGGTTGGCAGCAATGCTGATGATCAGAGACTGCCAAACACTACTATTGGGAACAACAAATGACACCCCGAGTAAAGCAAAACCAAGTGCTAGAATGACAAGATAAATATTATCCTTGTATTTGTTTTTTGTGTTTGCCATAAAATGCTCTTGAGAAATAGTACAACTCGAAAATCATCAGATTATTTATAGAGTAAGTTTCATCCTCTGAAATGCCAAGCAATGCTACTTAAATCTTTACCATCACTATCAGCTTGTTGTGCCACAGAAAAAACAATTGGGATTAGCTAGGCTGTCTACATCGGTTTTGAGCCACTGACCACCAGCAAAGTCAAAGATCCAGTCCAAACCAGCATCGGCATTAATAAAGCCTCCCAGAATGCCATGAATTGCCCCCGCTGCCATGCTAGCGCTTAGCTCATTCAACCAAAACACCGATGGAGCCGGTACATCAGCCAGATATCCTCGGTGAGCAGCCATTTGAGAAATCGACTGGGGAGCATTTTCTAGCGCCGCCTGATGCAAATTGATCACGTTGCCACACATCAAACACCAGTGGCCGCCCAAAGGTGGAATAGTTACTCGGGCATAGAGACGTGGTTGGTTATCGGCAGTAACCTCGATGTGAGTACCCGCAGAAACCAATGGACGCATAGTTTTGATAGCGATTTCTTGTGCCATTTGCCGTGAAGCATGATTATCGGTAGCGACAATAATCAAATCAGCAGTGGCTAAATCTGGCAGATCTGGGTGCAGAGGGGCACAAATAGTTTTGACCGTAGAGCCACTGGGATAAATGCGTTTGATTAGGTGCTTCACATAGTCCACCTTCGGCCAGCGCTGCTCCACCATTTCGATCGTGGCAGCAGGCATTCGGTTGAGATTGACAGCTTCGAGTCGATCGGGATCAATCAAAATCCAATTCTTGACCCCCAACCGACCAAGGGTTTCCGCCAAAATTGAGCCAATGCCACCGCAGCCAATTAAAGCGACCTGGAGTTGACCGAGCTGCTGCTGACAACCAGAGCCAAAAATTTGCTGCCGAGCAAAGCGTGGGTCGTGGGGTTCATGTGGCTCAATCGGTGGTTGTGTCCAGCCATAGTGGTAAGGAACAGGTTGAAAACCCGAGCCGCGCCGATTCCACAGGCGAAACTGTCCCTGCTGGATATTTTCATCAAATACTCCAGAAATCAGCCGCGATTTGGTTTGGAGATGACGGCTGAGGAAGCGGGCATATTCCGCTTCAGCTCGATCGTCGATCGAGGAAAAATGCGGTAGCTCTGAGCCGCTATGGGTGTGGATATGGACGATGTGTAGGTTGGGGTTGGCTAAGAGTCGATCGATTAAGTATTGATGAAATTCTTGTTCTAAGGCCAGACCGCTAGCCGATTGGTACTCATAGCAGTCGGCGGTGGGCACTACCCACTCGCGGGGCACATACCGGCTATGTTGTTTGCCAATTTGCAATCGATCGCAGAGCAAAAAGCCGATGGTTTCTTCGTCGTCTTGGCGGGCACTGAGCATCGATTGCCGCACTTGTTGCCAGATGTGAGGCGGGATGGTGAGGGAGGCTTGGGTATTTTTCATGGCTATTTAATAGTTATTCATCGGTGTTGATGGCATGACGGGCAGTGATAAACAGGGTGGAAAGATTGTGGCCGCGATCGGCTGGAGTGGCAGGTCGCCAAGCGTTCTGCCAATGGTCGTGGTTAAAGCCGCCGCCCAGACCGACGCAGTACCAATACCAGCCTTCATCACTAAGAAATGGTGCGCCATAGTAGCTTTGGCGGGTGAAGTGATGGTCGCCTTCGCCGACTGTTTTCCAGGGGTAGTTGAGGTAGCAGCCGATCGGGGGCAGGCTGGGATAGGTGGGGGGCAGCAGCATCAACAGGTCAGAGCTGGAGGCTTTGAATTTTTGGGCGGTGAGTGTCATCCCTTTGATCAACAGAGCCGTGTACTGAACGCCTTCGATGGTTTTGCTGCCCACCACGATGTTGTGAGCCAGCCGTTCTAGAATCTGGAGTTCTTCGAGTAGTCGATCGCTAGGATGAAAGCCGATCGCGCCGGGATTAATTTGGATGGTCATAGCGATATTTGTTAACCTTTGATGATTTTGGGTATTGTCCAAACTTTGGAGCCTTCTTTCAGGGCTTCGTTGTTTTGCATGGGCTTAGTACCTTTGTGACCTTCTTCCATGACATCATCGCTGCCGATTTCAGGAATTTTGGAGCGGAGGTCTGCGACTGTGGCTCCTTGGGGAAGATCGACGAGTTTGCCGTTTACTACTGCGCGCATGAGTTTCCTCGGATAATAGTGGTGATAAAGTTGTTGATTGAGATGGCTAGGGAGCCTGTTTAGTCGTAAGTGGTGAACCAGGATTGATGCTGGCTAGGCGTATTTCTGTCCACATAATGCTAGTCAGAAATATGGGGATAGCTGCCAAGGCCAAGATTATTTGCTGGCGGCGTTGCTTGGTGAGTTGGCGAGAAAGCAGAGCATTTTGGGTACGCAGAGCTTTGGTTTCGGTTTGGAGGCTGATCCAACTTTTGCTGTTTTTGTCTAGAGCAGCTTGTTTTTGAGTCAGGGATTTAACCCCGGTCTCTATTTGCTGATAGCGATTGTCTAAGAGATCGATCTGGGTTTTGGTGTGATCGAACTCTTGGCTATAGGTCAGATTTTTTTGGGTGAGTAGCTGGATGGTTTGCTGAAGGTTTTGATAGCGTTGGGCTAGTTCGCTGATTTGGATTTTGGCGATGTCGAACTCTTGGGGTTCGGTGACAACCATTTTGCCGTTGACTATTTCCATGAATCACCTCTGAAGATAAATAATAGTGACTATTAATCAAAGATGTTGGCGTGACCGATCGGGTGATATTCTTGTCCGGCGTTTTGGGGCTGGAGTCCATCGAAGACTTCGACTAGATCTACGATGCTGTTGGCGGAGTTTTTCAAGTCGTTGCCCAGGGCTTGGGCGACGGAGGCAACTTCGACGCGGATTCCCCGGCGGCGGAGTTTGTCGGCGAGGCAGGCGAAGTCGGAGTCGCCGGTAATTAGCACGACAATATCGGGGCGAATTTCTAGGGAGAGTTCGATCGCTTCCATGGCCATGATGACATCTACATCGGCTTCGTAGCCGTCGCCTTTGGATTTGCCGGGGTGGGTGGTAACTAGGAAGCCGTTGGATCTTGCCCAATAAACGAATTTTTCGCGGCCTTTGCGTTGTTCTTGAAAGCGGTCTCGATCGGGGGGCATTCCTACGTAGATGACCATTTCGATGAGTTCGCGTCCTTCTTGGGGGTTGGCGAGGTAGTCGCGGAGGCGGTTCCATTCGAGTTTGCGGTTGAAGCTTTTTGCGGAACATTGGGTGTTATCCCAGTCGGCAAAGGCGAGAATTTTTTGGGTGCTACGCATGGTTGGTGGGGTTGGTTTTGTTTACTTGTTCAATTTACCCCTATGTAAGAAAGCCCCCTTTCTGATGGATGTAGTTGTTGTGAGCAAGGGCTTTGAGGTTGATTTCATGGGAGATTTTGACAAAAAAAACGCAATTTTGTAGTTTGCGTTTTCAAAATATTTTTTTGTGGTGGCGATCGGGGGGGGGATTTGTTTGGTTATGTTCGATCGGTAAACGTGTTTAGTCGTGAGATCG